>DAOULQ010000228.1:0-4519 GCA_034419095.1 Anaerolineae bacterium
GCCCCGTCTTGACCACATATCCGTCCACGGCGTGGGAGCAGCTCATGGTGCAGCCATACCAGCAGCCGTCGGGGAGGCCCTGAGTGAACTTCCTCTCCCACACCTCCCCTGCTATCCTTTCGGCCTCTGGGTGCGAGCCGAACTTGAAGTTGCGCACCGGCAAAAGATCGTAGTCGTTCATAATACTCACCAAGTAGGGCGTGCCCACGGTGCGCATCCTGTTCTGCACCGGATCATAATCGTGGATCTCCTTGTGCATCTTGGTCCCTACCTTGGTGATGCGCTCCTTGTCCGCGGGATGGTTGGCAACCCCTTTCCCGCCGCTGTACTTGACCACCAGGGCTTTGATCTTCTTATCGCTGAGGACCGTGCCGATGCCGCCACGGCCCGCTTGCTTGAAACGTACACTCTTGCGGCGCCCATCATACCAACTGAAGTTGAGACAGCCGATGAGCGTATGCTTGGCACCGCTTCCCGCCGAGACGGTCGAGATGTCGCGCTTCTCCTTTTCGGTTTTGGCGAACATCTCTACCATCTGCTCACCGATAAGGTGAGTGTCCACGGCCTCTTCAGGCGCCTCCTCGATGGTCACCTTCCCTTCGCTCCCGTCAATGAAGACGATGACATCTTTCTCAGCCTTGCCTTTTATCTCCAGGGCATCCCACCCTGCGAACTTGAGCAATGGGCCGAAGTGGCCTCCTACGTTGCTATCTACCACCGAGTGCGTCGTGGGGGAAAGGCTTACCACCAGCGATTTGCCAGAGCCGGGGTATTGGGTGGTTCCGCCGATGGGACCGGAAGAGATGACGATCTCGTTCTCCGGATCATTCCATTTCGTGTCGCCGGTTACCGCGTTCCACAGAAGCCAAAGGCCAAAGCCCTTGCCCCCGGTGAAGATATCTTTCATCTGCTGGGTCACTGGCCTGCTGGCGATAGCGTTGTCGGAGAGGTTAACGTAGAGAGTTCGGTTGGTATAGCCTTTATCGACCTCGCCCAACTCGTAATCGAACTCGGCCAGCACCTTATGGGCTTGCCTCATCTTCTGGATATCTCTAGCGGTCATTCACAGCCTCCTTAGTTGTCTACTTCTTAGCCTCGGATGGCAGCAGGTCCGGCACCCCCTTGATGCACAGAACACCTTCCGGCCATTCCTCGGCGCACTTGCCGCAGGCTATACACTCCTGGGCATCGATATAGTAAGCCCCTTTCTCGCTCTGGGGGATGCAATCCACGGAGCATTCCCCACATTGGGTGCGGGTACGCACTTCGAAACCCCTTGGATTGGGAAAATGGGGTACTATGTATGGTCAGTGATGCCTTCTTAGAGTTGCTCTCTCCGAAGTGGTAGAGGGAACAAGCCAGAAGGCAAGCCCTGCACCCCAGCACTTGGTACTATCGGCTTGAAATCACATTTTCCCCTCCTTGTCCGTCAAGCATCCCTGTCCCATAGGGATCCCGGGGGACGGGAAGCGATAAGGAGGCCGGGCAAAAACCCGACCGGTTTTGAGGATATATCAAGGAAGAACAAAAGTCAAGGGGTCCATGCTCTCTCTTTCAGAAATAACGAGTTCCACCTTCGCCATCGCGCTTTCCCCTGGTCGAATCTCAGTGGCCAACAGCAACTTGGTACCGAGTCGGTCCCCATGCAGCCCGCACTATACAACACCCTTCCCCACCCTAGCAGTCAGTCGATTGTACGCAAGAGTAGTGGCGATTTGTGAATTATATACAACATATTGTATCTCGTACCATCTTTGCAACCTATGCGGCTATATCCTCTCTGAAAAAGTGGAACAAAAGGCGCAGAAATCAGGCCAAAATAAAGGTCAAACCCCTAGAACATGACAATCTAGTCTTGAAAATCAGGGAATGTGTCTTCATAGAAACGACTTTCCTTAAAGTAGACATAAAAAGAAACCGCCCCTTGATTTTTCTCTTAATTTATGTTATAATGTTTTGTTGAGATAGGATGGGCCTGTCTCTTTACGTTGGTGATGTCGCTGGGGAGGTTTCTTTGCGTTATCCCATGACTCTACCAAGTGGGATGTTTAACCTCGCCTTAAGTGATTCTATTGACCCCTGCGGTGATGCCCGTTGAAGACCTTTATGTCCTCTATATATCCAGGGAAAGTTTTGCTTCGCAGGGTATTCTCTTATTTCCGGCATCTCGACGCAGAGGAAGCGCCCCAGGGAGAATTCAAAAAGATGGTGTGAGGAGCCAAGGATATGCAAATCCATCTCTGCACTAAAGGTGTGGAAGTCCAACAAGAGAGGAAGGTGACCCCTGAGGAGACAAAGAAGAGGTTCGACCTTAGCGAGATAGGCGTCGATGATACGGTGAGTCTTTACCTCAAAGAGATCAGTCGTATCGATCTTCTCACCGCTGAGGAAGAGGTTGACCTGGCGAGACGCATGGAAAAGGGACAGGAGGCTCGCCTCCGGCTTTCTCGCGACGGCGAATTGACATCGGCTGAGAAGAAAGGGTGGGAGCACCTAAGGGCTGATGGAGAGGCGGCTCGCCAGCATCTCATCAAGGCTAACTTCCGTCTAGTGGTGAGCATCGCCAAGAAGTATGTAGGTCGGGGGGTATCCTTCTTAGACCTCATTCAAGAGGGGAATATCGGCCTCATCCGGGCCGTAGAGAAGTTCGACTACCACCGCGGCTACAAGTTCAGCACCTACGCCACTTGGTGGATCCGCCAGGCGATAACCCGAGCCATCGCCGATCAGGGACGGACCATCAGGGTACCGGTTCATATGTGCGAACGGATCAATAAACTGGCCCGGGTCTCCCGGAGTTTGGCCCAAGAACTAGGTCGAGAGCCGACCTCAAAGGAGATCGCCTTCGAATTGGGCACCACCCCTAAGAAGGTAGAGAAGATCATCGAGATCGCCCAACGACCTCTCTCCTTGGAGATGCCCGTTGGCGAAGAGAAGGATAGCCACTTAGGGGATTTCATCGAGGATGAAAAGACCCAACCCCCTACTGATGCTGCTTCACAGCAATTGCTAAGAGAGCAGATGGAGGATATCCTCACCTCCTTAACCCCACGAGAGGGACGCGTGCTCCAGATGCGCTTTGGGCTGAAAGATGGCCATAGCCACACCTTGGAGGAAGTGGGGAGGCAGTTTGGGGTTACGCGGGAACGCATTCGACAGATCGAAGCCAAGGCCCTCCGGAAACTCCGTCACCCCTCCCGGAGCCGCAAACTGAGAGACTATCTAGACTAGAGGGGGTTTCCCCAACTATCAGCCGCTGTCCTTCCTTGGGCAGCGGCGAGTTTTTCCCACAGGTATCCTTGACAAATGTGGAGATGCAATTCCCAGAGCAGATAAGCATCGGTCTTCTCTTCTCCCTTTTCGCCTACGGGGCCATACTGGGGGCCTCGCAGATAGTGGCCGCACGCCATCGGTTAGTAGGCCTCTCCCTTCTAGGGGTGAGGAACCCTTTTCGTGGCTATCTTCTAGGATCGACTCTTCTCCTCCTCGCCTACGGTTGGTTCTTCGGCACCAGGGGCTATGAGATCTTCTCCCCAGGGCCAGCCACGAGCGAGTTCGCTTTCTTTATGGGTCTCGCCTTCGTGGCCGCTCTATCCACCGCCCTTCTCATCCCCAATCTCATGCGCAGGCCCCCAACCTCAAAGATAAGTTCCCCTCAGATATCCCTTGACCGGGGAATCGTTATAGGATCCCATGGGAGGGGAACTTTGTACTCACCAAAGAGTCCTACCCTGGGAACAAGCGACTTACCTGTCCCCGGGGCGGCTATATGTGCCTTGCCCGGACTGGGAGAAGGAACCCGCTCCTTAGAACCTTTGGCCACTCACTTGGCCGAAAGGGGGTTCGTAGTCCTAGTGCTGGAACTCTCCACCCTCGAATACCCTGATCTTTTAGCTCTTATCCCCTCCGGGGTCGCCTACCTCGCCGCTCACCCCCGGGTAGATCCCCAGAGGATAGGTGTGCTGGGGGTGGACTTGGGAGCCGATCTGGCTATCCGCTCGGCCAGCGGAGATGAACAGGTAAGGGCGGTAGTGGCTCTCTCTCCCATACTGGAGATCACCGGCTCGGGCCTGCATATCCTAGCCGAGATGCCCTATCTTCAAGGGATGAGATGGACACGGGCTACAAGGGGGTTGATTAACCGGTTCGCCTCTTTGGAGCACTTTCCCCAGGATCTTCCTTGCCTCCTTCTCTGCGGCGGGGAGGATAGGCTAGCCCCTCAACGACTTCCTTGCGTTCGGGACCGAGGGACAGCACCCGAAGGAGAGGAGATGATGATAATAGAGAGAGAGAAGCGTTTCTCCCTCCCTCAGTCTTCAGCCGCCATCTCTCTGACGGCCGATTGGCTCCAAGAGCGGTTAGGAAGGGAGGCTTTTCCCATCCAATAGGGACAGTTTACGTATGGACCAGGCGCTCTTCCAACTCCTAAATGGCCTTGCGGGCCGCGTTCCCCTCCTTGATGGCGCTATGCGCCTCCTGGTGAACGACTACTTTGTGCCCACCACCCTTTTCCTCTTCC
>DAOULQ010000229.1:0-4533 GCA_034419095.1 Anaerolineae bacterium
ATGGCCACCACCGGCGTGCCCACGGCGGAGGCTAGGTGCATCACCCCCGAATCGTTGCCTACGAATAGACGACATAGCCTCAACAACCCGGCTAATAGAGGTATAGAGGTCTTGCCTCCCAGATCGATAGCCTTATAGCGCATAAGAGAGGCAACGCGTTGGGTTAGTTCCGCCTCCTCTGGGCCGCCCAGGAGGGCCACCTGGGTCCCGTATCTCTCCATAAGGGCATCAGCCACCTGAGCGAAGCGATCCGGGGGCCATCGCCGAGCCAGGCTATACTCGCCTGCGCCAGGGTGGATAGCCACCAAAGGCACGCCCTCCTTCCATCGGCCTGAGCCTTCGAGGAGGAGGTGGGCTTCCTTCACCACTCCCTCGGATACCGGTAAATTGAGGTTCTCGGTCTTCGCCCCTACCACTCCCACTACCTCTAACCAGTATTCTACCTCATGGCGACCACCAAAGCCTAGGTCTTTCACCCGCTGGGTGAGGAACCAGCCCCGACCGTTGTCCAGCCCGATCCGCTTCTTTGCTCCGCTAGAGAGGGCTAACCCAGCATATTTGAGGGTCCCCCAAAGAGTGGTCAGGTGATGGAGGATGAAGAGCCACTCATACCTGCGGCTCCCCAGAGACCGCCAGAGTCGCATGAGGCTCCAGAGGGAGGAGGGCTCAACCGCTGAAATAGGGCTATCATACCGGTGCTTCTCGAAAGTGAGAATCTCATCCACCAAGGGCGACCCCGCTAAAATAGGAGCCGAGTGGGGCGTCACCAAAGCATCGATGCGGGCTTGGGGGAAAGACTCCCGCAGCGCCCTGAGCGCTGGAGTAGCGGTGAGGAGGTCGCCTATGTCGGCCAGTTTAACTACTAAGATGCGCTGGGGTATCTCGCTACCCCTTTCAGCCATCGCTTCCCGCCGCCTTTTCTAGCACGCTCAAGGTCTGGCGGGCACATCTCTCCCAGGAGAAGACCTTGGCCCGCTCCAACCCCCTCTCTACCAACTCTGCTCGCAGTGCTTCATCCTCTAAAACCCTTCTTATCGTTTCCCTCATAGCCTCGACATCGTGAGGGTCGAAAAGTAAAGCAGCGTCGCCCGCCACCTCAGGCAAGGCCGAAGCGTTGCTGCAAATCACCGGGGTACCTGCGGCCATGGCTTCCAGTATAGGAAAGCCGAACCCTTCGTAAAGGGAGGGGAGGATGAAGAGACTCGCCCCTCTCAAGAGAGGAGGGAGATCCTGGGGGGCGATATAACCCGGAAAGTGCACTCTTCCTCCCAACCCCTCTGCTTTGCAGAGGATCTCTTCATGCAGCCAGCCTTTCTTCCCCGCCAAGACCAGATGAAGGTCGGGGTAATCCCTGACCAAGGATCGAAAAGCCTCCAAGAGACGAAGGATATTCTTGCGAGGGTGAAGGGTGCCGAGATGCAAGATATATCTATGGGGCAGGTGATACCGCTCCCTTACCCTCTCCCACCCGGTTTCATCTATAACTGGCTCTAGGTTACAACCGGGGTAAACCACCGTGATCCGTTCCTCAGGCACACGATATTCTCGAACCAAATCGTTCTTCGTGGCTTCTGAGTCGGCGATGATCTGGCTGGCTACGCGGGCGTTGAAGCGAGTGGAGAGATCCAGATAGAGCCTGTCGAAGGGTCGGTGGGCTTGGGGGTAATATATGTATCCCAGATCGTGGACAGTGACCACGGAGTGGGGGTGAATCAAGGGTATGACGTGGGCGGGAACGAAGAGAAGATCGGGAGGGCGGCATATCATCTCCCAAGAGAGACGAAGATGGGTCCAGAGGCGGGGAAGGGGCATCACTAGGGCTTCCCAGTTATCTCTTTGAGGAAACAACCCCAGGGGAGGGGCGACATTGAAGTAGAGGCGGTATCTATGGTCGTTGAGGGCCAAAAGATGGCCTATAAGGTAAAGAGAATAGTTTTCCGTACCCGTTCTTTGCGGGCTGGTGGCTCGGCTGGCGTCGATGCCCACAAGCATGGCAACCTCAGCCTGGCTTCTCCTCAAGGCCCATTACCTTCTTCAGCCGCCGCCGATGCCGGTCGGCACCGGAAAAAGTAGCGGAGAGCCAGGTTTTGACGATCTCCTTGGCCAATTCTACGCCTATAACCCCCGCTCCCAAGCATAGGATGTTAGAATCATTATGCTCCCGACTACTGCGGGCGCAGAAGGTATCATGGCAGAGGGCGGCTCGGATACCTCTCACCTTGTTGGCCACGATACACGTCCCCACACCGGTACCGCAGATGAGGATCCCTAAATCGAATTCTCCCTCGGCCACGGCTCTAGCCACCGGCACGCCAAAATCGGGGTAATCGTCTCCTGGGTCTTTCTTGTGGGAGCCAAAGTCCCGATAGGTGTGTCCCAATTCTTCCAATAGGCCTATGATCTCGGCCTTGAGTTCATAGCCCGCGTGGTCCCCTCCCACGGCGATGCGCATGAGGCCTCCTTTATGAACCATTTTAGCATACTCTGGGGAGATTAAAAAGGGGTTAGGTTGGGGATTAGTTCGGCCAACCTTTCTAGGGAGATGGCTCCCTTCCTCAAGACGCTAGGAGGAGAGAGGGTAAGGTCTACCACGGTGGAGGGTATACCCCCCGGAGAAGTACCACCATCGAGGATGAGATCGATGCGACCTCCCAGTTGCTGGCAGACCTCGTCAGCGGTCACAGGCTCCGGGTGGCCTGAAAGGTTGGCGCTGGTGGTGGCCAAGGGCGCTTCCGTTCCTTCGATGAGGGCCAGGGCCAGCCTATGGTCCGGCACCCGAACGGCCACCGTTTCGCCGCCAGCAGAGACTATCGCCGGGACGGTGTCTTTACGAAAGAGGACCAGGGTTAAACCTCCGGGCCAGAACCTCTCTATGAGAGGCCAAGCCATGGGGGGAATATCCCGAACCACTAGGGGAAGTTCTTCCCTTTTGGCTAAGAGGAGAGGGATGGCTCGCTCACGAGGCCGCTCTTTGACGGTGTAGAGCCTGGCTACCGCTTGGGGGAGGAAAGCATGGGCCGCCACGCCGTAGACGGTATCGGTGGGAAAGGCCACCAGGCCACCGCCCTTGAGGAGTTTAATAGCCTCTGGAAGGGCCGATGGCAGATCCGCGGGGTAGATTTTCACCTCAGTATATACCTTTCTATAGCCACCGCCGCCCCGTCCTCATCGAGGGGAGGAACGATCTCGTCAGCCACAGCCAGAAGGCGACGACTGGCGTTGCCCACGGCCACCCCCAAGCCCGCCCAGGCCACCATATCCACATCGTTATCGTAGTCGCCGATGGCCATTACCTCCTCACGCGGTATCTCTAGGTGGCGAGCCAGGTGGGCCAACCCCTGACCCTTGGAAGCCTCAATGTGAGTCGCCCCCAGGGCCTGTGGACTCGTTCTAGCCGCATGGAGAAGGCCACAAAAACGCTTAGCCAGTTCGGGGGCCACGGTCTCGATAGCAGCCTCCTCGCCCTGAAGCACCATCTTCATAGGCTCGCTTTGTAGAAAGGGCAAGAGATCGGGCACAGCCTCGATGTGGAGCGATGGTAATCTAGCCTTTACTGCGGAGAGGACGTCATCAGACGCCCCTTCGATATATAGGGAGTCCTCTAGATAAAAACTAGTGCTGCATCCCCATTGCCGAGCGAGACCCACCAATCGACGGGCCACTTCCAAGGGCATGGTTCTACGCAGGAGGGGTTTCCCTTCCCCTTCCGCTCGGATGAGGGCTCCCTGAAAACTTATGATAGGTGTGGTAACCCCCAACCTTTGAGCGAAAGGAAGGGCTGAGGAGAACATCCTAGTGGTGGCCAGAGTAACGGTTACTCCTTTGGCCATCGCTCCCTCCACAGCCTCCTTCACACGAGGGGAGATGGTCAAATCCTGTCTCACTACGGTGCCATCGAGATCCAAAGCCAGAAGCCGATAGGTCATCGGCCCCCTCTCTATGTCGTTATAAAGACCACTCTGTCTAAGCCCGCTAAATCCTTGATCACCGCTACCTTCGCTTGGGGGAACCCTTCCCGGGCTATCACGTTGATGGCCTGGGCTTGGCTGGCTCCCACCTCCAGGCAGATATTCGCTCTGGGCAAGAGACGGGAGGGAGCCTGAGCGAAGAGGCGTCGATAGTGATCCAGCCCATTGAGGCCTCCATCGAAAGCCCGACGAGGCTCATATTTCGCCACCGGAGGTGGCGCCCCTTCCAGTTCGTGGTGGGAGAGGTAGGGGAGGTTGGCCACCACCAAAGCCACAGGTTCAGGCAAAGGCTCCAAAAGATCCCCTTCCAGGAGGGAGATGCGGTCCAAGACGTTATGATGACGACAGTTCTCCTCTGCTACCTCTAGCGCGGCGGGGGATAAATCGATAGCGTAGATCTCCGCCTGTAGCAGGTTTACCGCCAGAGCCACAGCCACCGCCCCGCTCCCCGTGCCTACCTCAACAAGAGAGGATTTCCCCTGCCTAGCCGAGGCCAGAGCCACCTCCACTAATATCTCCGTCTCCGGCCGAGGGATCGGTACCCGCCGGTCCACCTGGATCTTGA
>DAOULQ010000230.1:0-4689 GCA_034419095.1 Anaerolineae bacterium
GAACTGATTCATGTCATCCCTGACTGTGTGAATGCTGAGTTCTTTCGGCCTAGCGACGATCAAGAGTCCAAAGCGCTCTTGAGAACCCGTTTGGGGATCCCCCCGGATCGCAAGATCGTTGTCTATCTAGGGCTTTTGGCCGAGTGGCAAGGCACTGGCCTGCTCCTCGAAGGCGTATCTCGTCTTCGACAGAGGTTCTTCGACACACACTTTCTAATCATGGGCTTTCCAGGCGTAGACTACTACAGGTTGCGAGCTCAACAGTTGGGTATTGAGGACCACGTTACCTTTACGGGCAAAATCCCCTATAGGGAGGCGCCACGGTATCTCGCCCTCGGAGATGTGGCAGTGGCGCCCAAGATCTCGGACACTGAAGGCTGTGGAAAACTATTGAATTATATGGCTATGGCTCTTCCCACAGTGGCGTTTGACACGCCGGTCAGCCGCGAGTATCTGGGAGATTATGGGGTATACGTGGAGCGCGGAAACCCTCTTGCCTTCGCAGAGGCTATCGATTCACTCCTACGCGATCGAGATCAAGCCCTGGAGTTGGGCCGTCGGCTGCGCCAACGGGCTTCGCAGATCTATTCCTGGGAGGAGGCGGGGAAACGGATAGTCGACATCTACAGATCTTGTATCGCATAGCGATTTAGAGTTACGGTCGCATCGTGGTAGTGCTTTCGAAGTGCTAGGCTATACCTTGTGTCTCATCTCCTCGGGTAGGCTAACGGAAGACAGAGGCCACGGTTAGGGGTTCTCATAGCGAAGAAAGTATAGTTCTTATCAACATCGGGGCTTACGCATCTTAGGGCTACACCTCATTCGATCTGTCAGGTGTAGCCTTCTTCATTCCATCGCCCTGAAGGAAAGTAACTCATCGACATCCCGAGTGCCAGGGGCCGCCAGAGATCCTCATGTAGGGCATTGAAATGCAAACGTTTCTTCCACCGCAACTATCAGCAGATAGTGCGGGCCAGAGTTGACACCGAGGCTTTCATGAACTACCATGATTACCAGCGATGACATCGAGGGGCCATGGCGAGGGATCAACTACATGACTCCCCGCCGGGTGAGAGTTGATAGGACGAACGAGATGGCATATAATCTGGGGTACGGAATTACTAAAGCGAATAGAGTATGAAGATAATAGTTCGGTTTCTCCCCTTAGCGATAGCGCTTCTGCTCTTGGCTCTGATCCTTCGAGTCTCATTGGACCGCGTTGTCATCACACCAAGAGAACAACCACAGAATCGCGTGCCAGCAGGAGAGATTCGCGGTCCTATCACCATTGGGCAAACATTTGCCGCTCCCAATAACGGCCTCTATCGCATAGACGTAATGATGGCTACTTACGCTCGCCAGAACACTCAGGATGTGATCTTTCACCTGCGACAGAGTCCTGAGGAGGAAGTTGATCTGGCCCAGATCGTTATCAACGCCAGCGAGATAGAAGACAACACCCTTCGGCCCTTCATTTTTGATCCCATACCTTACTCCGCCGGTAGAAGCTATTACTTCTTCTTCGAATCCCCTCTGTCCGTGTCGGGTGATGCTGTCACAGTTTGGGGCCATTTCGAGGATCAGTACCCTAACGGGCAGGGCTTTCGTAATCATCAGCACAGTGCCGGCGATCTGACCTTCCTCAGTTACTACCGACCCGGTTTGCTGGAGAAAGCCGATATTCTCCTAGATCGGCTCGCTGAAAACAAGCCTCTATTCTGGGGAGATAAGCGTTTCTATGCCCTGTTAGGCCTCCTCTATCTTTCAGTCTTTGCCTTCTTTTGGGTGGAAGTTGCCGGTCACTTGGCTGATCACGAGAAGGATGAGCACGACGACAGCGATCGAGTTTAAAGACGTTTCCAAGAAATTCGTCCTGCATCACGAGCGCCCTCGTTCTTTCCAGGAGATGGTCATCGGCCTCTTTAGACCTAAACAACGAGACGTTCTTGAGGAGTTTTGGGCCTTGAGAGATGTGACCCTCGAAGTTCAGAGGGGAGAAACGGTTGGCTTGATCGGTCCTAACGGTTCAGGCAAAAGTACCACCTTGAAGTTGATCGCCCGCATACTGGAGCCCACCTCAGGACAGATCTGTGTGAACGGTCGAGTCTCTACGCTGCTAGAGTTAGGTGCCGGGTTTCACCCTGACCTCACAGGCCGGGAAAACGTCTACCTCAACGGTTCCATTCACGGATTACGAGAGAGAGAGATCGAGGAAAGGTTCCAGAGCATCGTCTCTTTCGCGGAACTCGAACCTTTCATAGACGTCCAGGTGCGACATTACTCCTCGGGTATGTACGTTCGTCTGGCTTTCGCTGTCGCCGCTCATATAGACCCCGACATCCTCTTGGTCGACGAGACTTTGGCGGTAGGCGACCACTCATTTCAGATGAAATGTCTAAACAAAATCAGAGACCTACAGGGACGGGGCGTAACTATCGTCTTTGTTTCTCACGACCTTTCCATGGTAGAGCGCCTTTGTTCCCATGCCATTCTGCTTCACCGGGGGAGAGTGAGGGCCAGAGGACGACCAGCGGAAGCCGTCTCCCGCTACTTACAAGATCTCGCAGCGGCCGAGAAAGCCCACCTCAAGGAAGAGCAACCTACCGGGGTTGAGCATCGTTGGGGCAGTAGGGAAGTGGAGATAACCAAGGTCACATTTCTCGATTCGTACGGACAGAAGAGCCAAACCTTCAACGTAGGAGATATGATGATCGCCAGGATCGAATACCAAGCGCCAAGAAGGGTCGAAAGGCCAGTCTTCGGGGTAGCGATACATCGGCGCGACGGTTTACACATCACTGGCCCCAATACTAAGAGTAGTGGATACGAGATCGACGCTGTCGAAGGCCATGGGACGATAGATTTCATTGTCGATCGGTTGCCTCTGCGGGAAGGGGTCTACCAGTTCACAGCCACGGTTTATGATTACGATTGCCTGCACCCCTATGATCACCACGACCGTGCCTATACATTCAAGGTGAACCAGTCAGCAGTAAAGGAGGTCTTGGGCGTGCTCGATCTACCCTGCCGCTGGGAGCGGGGAACGCTATGAGGAGTCAGAATCAGGCGGGCCTTGATTATGATTTTCTCCGTTATATCGGTGCGACGCCCGAGACCCAAAAGAGGATCCAAGGGTTCTATCTGCCTTGCTTCGAGGGTTGCAAGAGAGTGGTTGATCTAGGCTGTGGAGATGGGGACTTCCTCGAACTACTAGAGGAGAAGGGGATTGAGGCCACGGGAGTAGATTGGGATGAGAAATGCTGTGCGGCGGCCAGGGAACGAGGCCTAAACGTCGTCTGTCAGGACGTATTTGAGTACCTAGAGGGGGTAGAAGAGGGAAACGTGGACGGCGTTTTCTGTTCTCATCTGGTGGAGCACCTGCCCTATGAAGGGGTGATAGAGCTTTTACGCCTTGCGCATCGTGCTTTGCGGGAGGGAGGTAAGATAGTTCTCTCGACCCCCAACGTGAGGGGACTCTTTTCCCACTTGGAGATGTTCTATCTGCACTTTGGGCACGTGACTTTCTACCACCCGCGACTGCTTTGTTTCTTTCTGGAGCACGTCGGCTTTGTAGATACGAAGATGGGTGAGAACCCCAATACCGCCTCACCGCTCCTGAGCGGTATCGGCCCGGCATCTGAGGAGAGAAGTCGTAGCCAAGAGGGGAACTGGGGATCCATTCTCCCCGTCACTTACGAGCTGCAACTGCCGCTCTCGAGAGACACACCCTTACACAGGCTCATCAGGTCGGTTAAGATGTTTGCCATCAGGCTCATCGTGCAGCCCTATCTAGATCGAATCGTGGCTGCGATTAACAGCAGCCTAGGCCAGGTAGAGAGCAGATTCGCTGCCATCAATAGCAGCGTAGATAGCGGATTTGCTGGGATCAGGGAACTCGATCGCCCCTTCGAATGTTACGCGGCGGCGGTCAAGAGGTAGTTCGTCAGGAGATCCCAACTTGAAGGGTTTCCAGTCAAAGGGATGCGATCTTCCGCCTCAGGTCAGCGTTGTAGTGCTCAACTACAATGGGGGAAAATACCTGGAGGGTTGTTTTCGCTCTTTAGGGCAGACCCTTAACTACCCACCTGATAGGCTTCAACTGATCATGGTAGACAACGGTTCGACGGATGGATCCGTCGAGTACATGAGGGATGGCTTTCCATACGTGAAGATCATCCCTAACGCCCGGAACCTCGGCTTCGCCAGGGGCAACAACATCGGCATCCGGCACGCTCTCCGGGCAGGAGCGGAGTACATCGCGCTGCTCAACAACGATGCTCGTGTAGATAGGGAATGGCTAAGAGAGCTCATAGAGGTTGCTATGAGTAGCGAAAGCATAGGCATCTGTGGCAGCAAGATCCTAACCTGGGATGGGAAAACGATCGAGTATTCCGGAACGGTCTTTCATAAAGCCACAACGGCAGGAGGATACACCGATGAGCCGGATGACGGCCGTTACAACAACATCAAGCCAGCCGCCTATGCCTGTGGTGCAGCCCTGTTGCTGAAATCAAACATGCTTCGCCATGTGGGGTTGTTAGACGCCGATTATTTTGCCTACCATGAGGATGTAGATCTTTCCTTAAGAGCCTGGATCGAAGGCTACGAAGTTATCTATGTCCCTCGCTCCATCGCCTTCCACCGTAGAAGCGGATCATCTGAGGGAAGTCGGTTTCGGGACTACATCGG
>DAOULQ010000231.1:0-1765 GCA_034419095.1 Anaerolineae bacterium
AAGAAGGAGGACGGGACGGAGATAACCTGCCCCACCGAAGAAGAGGTATACGAGACGATAGGCCTCCCCTGGATACCCCCGGAGATGAGGGAAGCCAGGGGGGAGATAGAGGCTGCTAGGGCGGGGAGACTACCCCAATTAGTCACCGATGGGGATATAAAAGGCGACTTCCACCTCCACAGCAACTACTCAGACGGTATCAACACTGTCGAGGAGATGGCCCAGGCAGCCAAGGCCAAAGGCTACGACTATATCCTTCTCACCGACCACACTAAGGGTTTAGGCGTCGCCGGGGGGATGACGCCAGAGAGGGTAGCGGAGCAGAGAGCGGAGATCGAGGCCATCAATGAAGGGCTCGCTCCCTTCCGGGTGTTGGCCGGGGCGGAGGTGGAGATAAGGGGCGATGGTACGTTAGACCTCCCCGATGAGGTCTTGGCTCAGATGGACTTGGTAGTGGCTTCTATCCATTCGGGGTTGCGCCAAGAGAGGGAGAAGATAACCCAGAGGATGCTGGCCGCCATCCGGAACCCCCATGTGGACATCATCGCCCACCCCACGGGAAGGCTTCTCGGCCAGAGGGAGGAGGCAGCCCTCGATTTCGAGGCCATAGTGAGAGAGGCAACGAAGACAGGGACGATTTTGGAGATAAACGCCCAGCCCAACCGGCTCGACCTAGATGGGGCACATGTGAAGCGGGCCATCCAAGAGGGGGTGCTTCTTAGTATCGGGACGGACGCCCACCATGCGGAGGGACTAGACCTCATGCCCCTGGGGGTGGCCATGGCCCGGCGGGGCTGGGCGGAGGCCAAGGATATAGCCAATACCATGAGTTGGGAGGAGTTGAGGCAAAAGGTGAAAAGGTGAGTGGCAGGTTTTTTATTTAGATATCCCCTAATGGGGCGAGCCCCCTTATCGTCATTGAAGAGGGGGCTCTTTTGCGGAACCATTATAGCACGGGTGTTCTAAACTGTCAAGGGGACTATGCAGAATAGAAGGTTTGTGCTATACTGGCTTTGAGGTCGATATGAAGAAGGCCGAAGCCAAGCGAGAAGTTGCCCGCCTAGTCAGCAAACTTGATGACCTCACCAAGCGTGAATTCAAAAAGTACGACGAGGAGAATACCAAGAAGGATTTCATCCTCCCCTTGTTCCGTGCTCTGGGCTGGGCAACTGAAGACCGCCGAGAGGTCACCGCCGAGGACAAGGTCTCCCGCCGCCGGGTGGACTACGCTTTCCGCATCGAAGGCATCCCCAAGTTTTTCTTAGAGGCCAAGCCCCTAAAAGCCGACCTTGATAACCCCAAATACGCTTGGCAGGCTATCAACTACGCTTGGACAAAAGGGGTCACTTGGGCGGTGTTGACCGACTTTGAGGGGCTCAAGGTTTTCAACGCCCAATGGAAAGGGCCTAGCCTCCTCTACAACCGCTTCTTTGATATCCCCTATCCAGAATATCTGGAAAGGTTCGATGAATTGTGGCTCCTTTCCCGACTCTCCTTTGAGGAGGGCCTTCTGGATATCGAGGCCGAGAAGGTTGCAAAGAAGGCCAAAAGAGAACCGGTTGGGAAGGAACTCTTCGATGACCTGATCGTTTGGCGGCAGAGGCTGTACAAGCAGCTTAGAGGGTGGAAACAGAATAAAAGGTACTCAGCAGCCGAGATCGATGAAGCAGTGCAACGTATCCTAGACCGGCTAATATTCATACGCACTGCTGAGGATAGAGAGTTAGAAGAGCGGGTACTTCTTCCCGCTGTAAGAGAGTGGCAG
>DAOULQ010000232.1:0-5734 GCA_034419095.1 Anaerolineae bacterium
TCTCGTTTAGGCTATGGGCTGAGGAAGCGCCACAACAGTTCCAATCTGGAATCTCTATCAACTCCACGCCCAGCCGCTTAAGGACGGCTCTGATAGACAAGTCGTACTCGACGGCCGTGGCATGGAGGCTGCAACCAGGATAGTAGGAAAAGCGCACTAGCCACTCCTCTCAAAGATCTTATTCACCTCGTCGCTCCCCTTGATCCGATGGGGGAATAGCGGGATCTTCCCCTTGACGATCATCTTCAGTCCTATGGGGATGTAAGAGAAGAGACCCCCCGAAAGCGGCATATAGAGCCCCATCAAAGAAGCCTCATGCATCCTCCCTAGTCTCTTAACTATGGAGAGGAAGAGTTTATGGAAGCGAAGCACGTTTCTCTCCTTCGTTGGAAGCCCTTCCTCCACCATCATCTGCCGCAGGGCGTCCATGACCCGGGCGATATCTATCTCATTAGGGCATCTCGTTCCACAGGTCTCACAGGAAGCGCAGATCCAGATGTCGGAACTGAGAAGTACCCCTTCCTTTAATCCGAATTGGATCATCCTCAATACCCTATCAGGGCCATAATCCATGGCGAAGGCTACAGGGCAGCCAGCGGTGCATTTATGGCAATGATAGCAGAGTTGAATCAACTGCCCACTCCTCCGATTCACCTCCCGAAGAAAGGAGCGATCGATTCTCACCACCCCTTCTGAAACCTCCATAGCCAGCCTTCCTTTAGACCAGGGCCCCAATCATGGCCATCACCTGAGTGGAGGTGAAATTGCGAAGTTGAGAGGCCTTGTTGGGACAGGCCACCAGGCAAGACCCACAACCCTGGCAGAGGACCTCTTTCACCACGGCGATCTCGGTAAGGGGATGGATCTCCCGCGCCTCGTAGGGGCAAACCTCCACACAGACGCCACAGCCAGCGCAGAGTTCCGAGTCCACAACGGCCACTATCGGGTCGTGGGTTATCTTCTCCTGGGAGAAGAGGGAGAGCACTTTGGCCGCGGCGGCACTCCCCTGGGCCACCGTCTCGGGGATATCCTTAGGGGCTTGACAGGCTCCGGCCAGATAGACCCCTGCCGTGAGGCTCTCCACCGGTCGCAACTTAGGGTGGGCCTCGCTGAAGAAGCCATGCTCATCGGTGGCCACCCTCAACTTCCGGGCTAACTCGAAAGCGCCCGCGCTAGGCACCATGGGGGTAGCCAGAACCACCAGATCAGCGGCCACCTCCACCCTCTTGCCGCTTAGAGTATCCGCTCCCCAGACCATCATCTTTCCATCTTGGGGGAAGACCTTTGAGACCTTGCCCCGAAGGTAAAGGACTCGATGCTCCTCCATAGCCCTCTGGGTGAACTCTTCATACCCCTTCCCCAAGGCTCGGATATCGATATAGAAGATGTAGGCCTGTCCCTGGGGCACCTGCATCTTATACATCATGGCCTGTTTAGCCGTGTACATGCAGCAGATCTTGGAGCAATAGGATACCCCCCGCTCCGGATCTCGGGAGCCCGCGCACTGAACGAAGACCACCTCCTGGGGCACTCGGCCATCGGAGGGACACCGTATCTCCCCCCCAGTGGGGCCCCTGGGCGAGAGCATCTGTTCGAACTCCAGCCCATCTATGACATCGGGATACCGCTCTTCGCCGTATTCGCTCAGCCGCTCCTGGGGATAAAGGTCATAACCTGTGGCCACCACGATGGCTCCTACCTCGTACTCCTCGTCACTCTCCCACTGGCGCACTTTGACCTTGAAATCGCCTAGGTAGCCACCTATCTCCTCTACCTGGGCCCTGGTTAGAACGGTGATATGGGGGTTTCTGGTGACCGCCTCTATCTTTTCCCTCAACAGATCCACGGTAGAGTCGAGGTTCAGGTAGGTGCCCGAAAGTTGGGCCATTCGCCCTCCCAGCCTCTCCTCCCGCTCCACCAAAATCACCCCATAGCCCGCAGCAGCGATATCCAAGGCTGCTTGCAATCCCGCTATCCCCCCCCCGATGATCAGAGCCCGCCTTGCAATGGGCATCATCAGCGGAAGGAGGGGCTCATCGTGACGCACCTTCTCTACCACGGTCTCGATGATCTGGGTAGCCTTTAGAGTGGCCCGCTCCATATCGTCACGGTGAACCCAACTACATTGTTCCCGGATATTGGCTACTTCACATAGATAGGGGTTGAGCCCTGCGGCCGCCACCGTGCGGCGGAAAGTGGTCTCATGCATGGCCGGAGAGCAGGCGGCTACCACTACCCCATCTAGATCTCTCTTGGCGATCGCCTCTTTTATGAGCTCTTGCCCAGGGTCGGAACAGATATAGAGGTAGTCGACGGAGTAAGCAACCTCTGGGTAAGAGCGCAAAGCCTCCGTGACCTGTTCCACATCTACTGTGCCGGCGATATTCTTACCGCAATGGCAGATGAAGACCCCGACTTTCCTCATAGACTCTTTAGATTTGCCCCCGCCTTTGAAGGAGGTAGCGAAATACGAGAACAATTAAGATCGTAACAAAAGCAAGGCCAAGGCCGCCAGCAACCCCATACTTCGCATTGTAGAAGGCGAAACTGACCACTGCCAAAACCAAGGCCATCGCTGTCCAGCCTCGCCAACTTCTCACTTTCAACTCCCGACCTGTCTTTAGCCTGCCGCCCAGGAAAATCCAGAAGGAGAGGAAAGGTATCCCTAGTGCCACGGCAACGAAGCTATAGCCTGAGGCGGTCAAGAAGCCTCTACTTCCCAAATAGGCCCAACCCATCATAGTGAAATAAAGGATAGCCATAGCTCTTAAAAGCTCCTCGATAATGACTCGCTTCAAGTTGCTCTTCATAATTGTCCTAGCAATTCAGCCAGAAAATAGGGCTACCACCTTCGCCGCGGCGGCACTTCCCTGGGCCACCGCTTCGGGGATATCCTTGGGCCCCTGGCTAGCCCCAGCCAGGTAGATCCCTGGGACACCACTCTCTACTGGCCGCACTTGGGGGTGAGCCTCCTCATAGAAGCCGCTCTCGTCGATCTTTATCCCCAGCTTCTGTGTCAAATCCGAGGTGCCCTGGCTGGGGAGGATGGCAGTGGCAAGGACCACTAGGTCCGCCATTACCTCTATCCTCTTTCCGCTCAAAGTATCCGCCCCCCAGACCATGACCTTGCCGTTCTGCGGGAAGATCTTCGACACTTTGCCCCGCAGGTATAAAACTCGCTCCTCCTCTATGGCCCGCTGCACGCACTCCTCATAACCCTTGCCCCCGGCGCGGATGTCGATATAGAAGACGTAAGCCTGGCCCTCGTGAACCTTGTGCTTGTAGAGGAGCGCTTGTTTGGCCGTATACATGCAACAGATCTGAGAGCAGTAGGCCACTCCCCGTTCTGGGTCTCGGGAGCCGGCGCATTGGACGAAGACCACCTCTTTTGGTACTGCCCCATCGGAGGGACGGCGTATCTCGCCTGTAGTAGGGCCAGAGGCGGAAAGCAACCGCTCAAACTGAAGGCTATCGATGACATCGGGGCAATGCCCCCCACCATACTCGCTTAGACGCTCCATAGGGTAAAGGTCGTAGCCTGTGGCCACCACGATGGCCCCTACTTGCTCTTCCCAGGTCTCTTCCTTTTGTTGGAAATCGATAGCCTCTACCGGGCAGAACTTGGCGCAAGCGCCGCACTTGCCCTCCTTTTGGAAATAGACACAATGCTCCCTATCGATCACCGGCTTGTTGGGCACCGCTTGGGGTGAGAGGGTATAGATGACCTTCCGTTTCCCTATCCCCCTCTCGAAATCGGATGGCACCCGCCAAGGGCATTTCTCCTGGCATAGGCCGCAGCCCGTGCACCTCTCCCAGTCGACGTAGGCGGGCTTTCGCCTTATTTTAACCCTAAAGTCACCCTCTTGGCCCCTAACTTCCTCTACCTCTGAGTAGGTGGCAAGTTTTATCTTCTCGTGATGGCCTACCTCCACCATGCGGGGGGTGAGGATACATTGAGAGCAATCCAAGGTGGGGAAGGTCTCCGAGAGTTGGTGCATGTGCCCGCCAATGGAGGGGAGTCTCTCCACCAGAACCACCTCGTAACCGCTGTCGGCGATATCCAGGGCGGCTTGCATGCCGCTGATCCCACCCCCGATGACCATAGCCCTTCTATCACTCACTTCAAACCTCTCTTAATAGGGGACGAGGATCGACATGATGATCGGCCAGTCCGAAGCCATCACCCTCCATACCCAAAGCAAGGCCTAGAAGTTGGGTAAAATAGAGGACCGGTATCTGGGTGAAGCCTGGATAGTGTGTCGCCATCTCCCCCTGCCTGTAATCCAGATTGAACTGGCACAAAGGACAACTGGTCACCACGGCCTGGGCTCCGCTAGCCAGGGCGGAGCGCAATATGGCATACGAGAGTTCCCTAGTCACCTCGCTGGAGTTCATGGCTAGATAGGAACCACAACATTCGCTCTTGTGGGGGAACTCCACCACCTCACAACCGAGGCTTGCAAGAAGATCATCTAAGATCCTCGGCTCCTCGGGATCGTCCAAGCCGATCTCCTGGAAGGGGCGCAGGAGAAGACAGCCATAATATGGAGCCACTTTTAGCCCCCGGAGCCTCTTCTGCACCCGTTCAGATAAGACCTTAAACCCTATCTCGTCTCGCAGCAGCTCCAAGAGGTGAAAGACCTGGACTTCCCCCCTATACTCCTCCTCTATGAAGAGGTTGATCTTCTCCCGCTTGTCCTCCTCTTCCCTCAAGAGTCTGTTGGTTCTCTTTAGGACATGGTAACAGATAGAACAAAGAGCAACTAGGTGATCGCCTTCCTTTTGGGCGTTGAGCAAGATGCGCGTGGGGGCTACTAGGGCCAGGAGGTTGTCAGTGGCCAGGGGGAAGGTAGCGCCGCAGCAATTCCATGGGGAGAGTTCAACCAGATCGATGCCCAAGGCTCTAGCTGAGGCTTCGCCCGAGGCGGAAAACCCTTTAGCCTTGGTAGAAAGGGTGCAGCCAGGAAAATAGAGGTACCGCATCTTCTTTACGAGAGATATTTTCGCGCGCCGGCAATGATGGCTAACTGGGGGGCTTCGCTCAGGAAATCGGCCGGGAGAGCGGAGAGTTCCAGGCGATCACCTTCCTTGCGCAACACCAGTTGCCGCAAGGCCTCCATTATCCGAGGAAGATCTACCCCTTTTGGACAGCGGGAGAGACAGGTAAGGCAGGAAGCGCAAAGCCAGATGGTTTCGGAATTCAGGGCTTCCTCTAAGCCAAGTTGCACCAACCTTATCACCTGGCTGGGGAGGAGGTCCATAGCCATAGCCGCGGGGCAACCAGCGGAGCACTTGCCGCATTGATTGCAGGCCAAGATCTCCTGTCCGCTGATCTCCTCCACCTTCTTTACGAACTCACCCCTCGTTTCCCTGATCGAAAGCCTGATTCTTATCACCCTCCGCCTTCTCTTCTAGATTCTACACCTTTTGCCTGGGCAAAGGAAAACGGTCTCTAGACGACCATTTAGGACTAATTTACTCTAATTATACCATAATCATCTCCGAAGGTAAAGTGATTTATCCGCCTTCGGAGAGAGGTGAAATGCACTATACAACAGCCGATTCTCCTTGTCAAGGACGCAGTATCTTGTCAAATACGACAAATAGATGGCAGAGGGGTTCGCATATCGAGGCCAAGTGGGGCCGTTCATAGTGATAGCAAGTCGGATTTCCATATCCAACCTAGATAGTAGGACGGGTATAGAAATCTACCTACCAAAACCTGCCGCCACGT
>DAOULQ010000233.1:0-5958 GCA_034419095.1 Anaerolineae bacterium
ACAGCGATCACCCTCTGCTCAAGATTCGTCTGCATCTATTCCACCTCCTTTCCACTTACCACCTGGAGGTAGAATAGCGGACAATTCAGATGTTAAGAAGCTAGGACAGTTTAGATGTTACGTAACAACGGTCCGTCGGATTGACACCCCCTTCATAACGTGGTATACTTTTTGCGAAATCTATCATACGTAAAGTATCCCTGTGGGAAAGGCTGGGAACAGGAGTAGTAGGCGTCGAAGCGGGGCTTGTCCCGAGAGGGTGCCAGAGAGTCGGGGTAGGTGGAAGCCCGACGCCAGCGCTGACGCTGAATGGGCCTGGGAGCCGCAGGCTGAAATAGGAGTAGGCCGCGCCGGAGTGGCCACCGTTATCAGGGCTGAGGGTATATGGATACCCATTTCGAGAGAGGCGCTTTCGCCTAAGCGGGGTGGCACCGCGGGATTTGGATCTCGTCCCCAAGGACGAGATTTCTCTTTTGAAAGGGAGAAAAGATGGCAAAGAAGGGACGGGTTTTCTCAGGAGCGCGACCTACCGGAAGGCAGCATCTGGGAAACTACCTGGGGGCTATCAGGAACTACGTGGCCTTGCAGGATGATTACGACTGCGTCTACTGCGTGGTCGATCTCCACGCCCTCACCACCCTCCAAGAGACGAAAGATCTGAAGGTCAATACCCGAGAGATGGTCCTCGACTGGTTGGCAGCGGGGATGGACCCGGAGAAGAGCATCATCATCGTCCAGTCCCACGTTCCTCAGGTGACGGAACTCCACCTCATACTCTCTATGGTCACTCCCATGGGTTGGCTGAGCCGCCTCCCTACCTTCAAGGAGAAGGTTCGTCAACAGCCCGACAACGTCAACTACGGGCTCCTGGGCTACGCGGTCCTCATGGCGGCGGATATAACCCTCTACAAAGCGGATATCGTGCCTGTAGGGGAGGATCAGGCGCCGCACCTGGAGTTCACCCGAGAGATAGTGCGCCGCTTCAACTATCACTTCGGGAAGGTCCTAGTGGAGCCCCAGATCAAACTGACCGAGCTCCCTCGCGTCCTGGGGATAGATGGGGTGAACAAGATGAGCAAGAGCCTGAATAACCATATCGAGATCGCCTCCTCGCCCGAGGAGATACGGGAGCGGGTGATGATGATGGTCACCGACCCCCAGAGGCGATACCGCACCGACCCCGGCCGGCCCGAGGTCTGCAACGTTTTCACCCTCCACGGCTTCTTCTCTCCGGAGCAGGAAAAGGAGATAGAAGCCGCCTGCCGAAGGGCTCAAATCGGCTGTGTGGAGTGCAAGGAGATCCTAGCCAAGAACATCGCCCAGGCGTTCGCCCCCTTCCGGGAGCGGAGAGAAGCATTGGCCGCCAAACCAGAGACGGTATGGGATATCTTGGCCCACGGCGCAGCCAGGGCCCGGGTCATCGCCGAGGCCACCCTGGCCGAGGTGAAAGAGGCCGTGGCCTTGCCGTAGAGGCTGAAACGCCACATCAAGACCATAAGAAGAGAGAAGCCAAGATGGTTTCTCTCTTCTCTATTGTGTATCTTGGTACCTGACCTCTCAGAACACGAAGACCATCGCCAGATCGTTCACGTTCGTGTTCGTGGGCCCGGTGATTATCAAGTCATTCAGAGCCTGGAAGAAGTGATAGGAATCGTTGTTGGCTAAGTAGGCCCGCGCATCCAGACCCAATTCACGAGCCCAGATCACGGTATCTCCCTCTGCGATGGCCCCGGCCGCATCGGTGGGCCCATCGCTCCCATCGGTGGCCGCGCAGAGGATGAGTACACCCTCCATACCTTGGATAGCCAGTGCCGCGGCGCACGTCACTGTCATGCCGAATCTAAGGCTAGAGTCTCATCCTTTGCAGACCACGGACAGATAGATCCTGAAATCCATGTCCTGGTCAAGGTCCAGGTAAACGTAGTCTATCAGACTATACCACTCCTCGGGACCGGAGGCTCCTGGCGCTCGATGTTCGAAAACCCCCAGACCCTCCTGGGTTGCCAACATCAGGTAGTCGTCCGCGCCTGATTGAACCCCGACTTCGGCCTCCAGGAAATCGTACATCACGCAGTCTATGGCCACTGGGTCTTGGGAGAAGAAGAGGCTATTGGGAGCCTGGTTGCTGAAGGTGACCCAGGGCTCGGGCTCGGCGTAGTTATGAGGTCTGCACCCATATAGGCCATCGCCGATGGTGAGGATGGTCTTGCCCACGAAATGGGGGTTGTTGTATATGTCCACCATAGGGTTGTAGTCTGGCGTGTAAATGTTCGAGGAGGGCAAGGTGTAACCGTGTAGAGCAGCGCAGTTCTCAATACTGCCAAAATGGTTCTTGAAGGAGAGTGTCACATAGGCACCGCTATGCTTCTTCATGATGGGCATGTTGATCAGATAGTCAGCGTTGACCAGCACATTGCTGATACGCTGGTCGGCAAGTGATGGACCGCCGGGAGGTGGCTCGAAAGTCACTCTCTCCGTCTCGCTAAAGCCCTGCGCGTTGGTGTCCCAGGCGCCTGAGAACTGCACGCCGGGAAAGTCGCAGCCGTTTCGAAGGCGGTTGGGAATCCATCTTACCGCATCGTACACCCAGATATCCGACTCGGAGACGCCGATCTCCTTCAGCCCCCTGATTACACCGTTTACCGGCTGGATGAGGGCGTCAATGATATTGTCACTGTCATCCCTGCTCCCGGCGTTGTTCAGGTTCACTTTGATGGCCACTCTTTGCCCGGAGACATAATCGGGGATTAAAGCCTGCCAGGCGGCTGCACGGGTGGTTGTGCCCATCAACTGCATCACTCCCTGGTCCACCATCTCGTAAACCACATCCTGATTCACATAGTCGCCGTACCAACCGGTGGAGAAATCCCAATTCGTGGCCTGGGAACTATGTACGTGGACTACCCTTGGTTTGGAGGCGTTGGCGGTTGCCCCCGGTGATGGTCTGCGGTTCACGGCCAGCATTCCTGCAAGGAGGCCAGAGAGCTTGAGAAACTCCCTACGCGTCAATCCGCTCCTACGTCTGCGAGCATTTCTTGGCATCCGTAGGTCTCCCCTTAGAATCGAATCTGGTCACGAATGTCATTATAAGCACGCTTGGGAGGACCGTCAAGCCGATAGATGGCATAGCGGGGCCTTGATCGGCAATGGCAAGGGCACTGCCAACGCTCCCCGATGATGTAACAATTGGCCTGAGGATCCGCTGGCTTGACTCGCCCTTTGTAGAACCATTTGCACTGTCCAGCAGCTGTCAATACCTCATAGCATCGCAACCTCAAAAGGCAAATACCATCGCTAGATCGTTCACGTTCGTGTTCGTGGGCCCGGTGATTATCAAGTCATTCAGAGCCTGGAAGAAGTGATAGGAGTCGTTGTTGGCTAAGTAGGCCCGCGCATCCAGACCCAATTCACGAGCCCGGATCACGGTATCTCCCTCTACGATGGCCCCGGCCGCATCGGTGGGCCCATCGCTCCCATCGGTGGCCGCGCAGAGGATGAGCACACTCTCCATATCTTCGATAGCCAGTGCGGTGGCCAAAGCCATCTCCTGATTCCGCCCCCCCAAGCCATCTCCCTTGACGGTCACCGTCGTCTCCCCACCCCAGACCAAGCAGGCGGGCGGCGATACCGGCTCGCCATACTGAACTACCTCCTTAGCCAAGGCAGCCAAGACCCTGGCCACCTCTCGTGCCTCACCCTCCAAGTGGGTGGTCAAAAGCAAGGCATTGAACCCCAACTCTTGACCCTTCACCACGGCGGCTAAGGCCGCTTGTCGGTTATTCCCTATGATGAGGTTATAGGTTCGCTCGAAAGCGGCATCCCCATCCTTGGGGGTCTCCTCTATCTGGCCCGCCTTTCCCAACTTCAGGTGGCGCACAATGGTGGGTGGTATCTCTTCAATCAGTTTATACCTCTCCAAGACCCGCCAGGCCTCGGCGTAGGTAGTGGTATCCGGGACCGTGGGCCCCGAGGCTATCATATCCAAAGGGTCTCCCACCACATCCGAGAGGATGAGGGTGATAAGGGAAGCGGGATGGGCCAGACGAGCCAGTCTTCCGCCCTTCACCTGGGAGATATGCTTGCGAACGGCGTTGATCTCGTTGATGGTAGCCCCGCACCGTAACAAAGCCTCGGTGAGCCGCTTCACCTCCTCTAAGGAGATCCCCTCCTGAGGCGATATAAGGAGGGCCGAGCCCCCTCCGGAGATGAGACAGATGACCAGGTCATCCTCATCTGTCCCACGCAAAAGATCGACGATCTTTCCCGTGGCGGAGAGACCCGCTTCGTCAGGCAAGGGATGCCCCGCCTCCTGGAGGCGGACACGCTGTGTGGGGGCCAAATAGCCGTACCTCACGTTCACCAACCCCGAAGTTAGCCTATCTCCAAGGATCTCCTCCAGAGCCTGGGCCATGGCTCCGCTCGCCTTGCCCGCCCCTACCACATAGATATGGCGAAAACGGGAGAGATCATAACCCCTCCCGCCCACATACAGGCTATCGCCTTCCAGGGATAGGTGTCTCCTTACCGCAGCAGCCGGATCGACGCTGGCTAGAGCGGCCCTCAGTATGGCCAAGGCCCGCTCACGCCGCTTCCTTCTCTGCCCCTCCTTGAGGAGGGAATCTGGAAACTCATACATCTGGCCTCCGCGAGGAGTGTACCATAGGCCGGTAGAACGTGGCAAGAAGCCGTAGAAGGTGAGCCAAGAAGTTGACAAGAGGGCAACGATAGGCCATATTATTGAAGTACCCGGGAGGGCCGGGGATGGAAAAAGTCATCATATTCGTTTTATTGAGCACCATACTGGTTGCCTGCGGCGGCGCAGCGCCTACTCCCGACATCCCTGCCATTCAAACCCAGGCTGCCCGGGACGTGATCGCCACCATAACCGCTCAAGCCCCGACTCCGACTCTGGTGCCTACGGCGACGATGATTCCGACACCCACGGCGACCGAAACCCCCACGCCGACTGAGACGCCCACCCTGATCCCACCCAGCCCCACCCTCACGCCTATCCCTCCAACGCTCACGTCAACCGACACTCCGCTGCCCACACCGACTCTGACTAGCACTCCGCTACCTACACCGACTCTAACTAGCCCACCACCACCGACTGCAACTGACACGCCACTGCCAACTCCAGGGCCTCCTACACCAGTGCCTCCAACCAATACGCCTTCATCGGGGGGTGGTTGGAACTGTAGCGGCAACCTATACAATTGTAGTAACTTCTCCTCCTGCGAGGAGGTGATGGATTACTTTCTTGCCTGTCCAGGCGACCCCTCGCGACTTGATGGGGATAATGATGGCACACCATGCGAGAGTCTGTGTCAGTCATGAGTTATCGCCGCCACCCCAGAACCGCTCTAGAGACTAGATCAGCTAGCGAGGAGGCAGTGTGAACTTGAGAGAGTGCAAAGAGATGGATAGGAGTTCGCGGCGCCCCCAGGCTCCCAAGGCTATCCTTATCCTAGTGCCTATCTTGACCATCGCTGGCATAATGTTCTGGACGTTGCAGATGGCCTCAGCGGCCACACGACTGTTGCCAGTCGCCTTTATCCATGCGGGGCAAGGCGATACTTCCTATACCTATCTGCCACTAGTACTGAAGGCCTCGCCACCCACGCCAACACCGACTTTCACTCCCACGGCGACGCCAATCCCCTCGCCTACACCGGGGACTGTCGTCGTGTATGACATGTATGGCAATCTCAAGGATTTGAATTGGGCCCAGCAAAAGTATGGGATTTGGATAGAAGCGGCCAGCCCTGGGCCTGATGGTTCGGTGTTCCGCATAGTGGAGTTGAGAGAGGAATCAGGCCCCGCGAACATCAACGTGTGGGTCTTGGGCGAAGGAGGAGGGCCTATGGCGGGGGTAACCGTACGCAAATCGTGGCCCGACGGCCAGGTTGAACAGACCACAGACCTCGATGGTAGAACAGGGTTCGGCATGGGGGGTGG
>DAOULQ010000234.1:0-35004 GCA_034419095.1 Anaerolineae bacterium
CCTCAATGCTTTGAGGTATTGGTTGCGAGAATACATGTCCATACCTCCATTCTACACCCGTTTCGGTTACATTTTATATTGCACAACCAATACCGTTTCGGTTACATTTTAGCTTGCAGAATACGTAATCTTGACAGAGCCCAGAAAGTGTAGTAAAATTTAATTAGGTCTTTTGCAGGTGTGGGGTTGTTATACCTCACGCTTTTTTGGAGAACATGTTCTCAGAGGTGATAGGGTAGATGAAGACGGTCTATTTCAGGAGCGAATTGCTTTTCCCTCACGAGTGCGTCTCTGATCTGATGGATATAAGGGATGGGAAGTGGCAGAAGTTAGTAGCCCGAGTTGCCTCCTTGCCGGATACCCATGAGGATAGTTTAGCCTTCTCCTTGATGATGATCAGGCTTTGTGGCTGCCTCAGATGCAACCCGGGTAGTTATAAGGCCTCCTTAGGCTGCTCCGATTGCGCTCGGCGGATGATCGGCATGCTCAAGCAATCGGACGTGAAACTCATAGAGCGTTTCCGTCGGGCGAAGGAGGATGTCCGGCGCTACCTAGCGGGTGAGCCGGTGGAGATGCTGGAGTAGAGGATTCTTCAAAGGGTGTGAGCCGCCTATCCCGTGATAGGCGGCTCTTTTTTTGGCTTCCCGATCCCTTTTCCCAGTGGTATAATAGACGAGAGGAGGGGAGATGAGAAAGGTAGTGATCGATGGCGATCACCTCACCATCGAAGATGTGGTAGCGGTGGCTGAGGAGAGAGTGGCGGTGGAACTGGCTTCTCAGGATAAGGTGCGCCGTTCCCGTCAGGCGGTGGAGAGGCTGTTGGAGAGCGGGAAGGTGGTATATGGCGTTACCACCGGGTTCGGCCGCTTCGCAGATAGGATCATCGGGCGGGAAGAGGCGGCCACTTTACAGCGGAATGTCATCCTCAGCCATGCTGTGGGCGTAGGGCCCCTTTTGGATGAGGGGACGGTGCGAGCCTTGATGCTCATTCGGGCTAATACATTAGCCAAAGGGTATTCGGGGGTTCGTCTGGAGACGCTGGAAACCCTACTGGAGATGATAAATCGTGGCCTTATCCCCATAGTTCCCTCTCAGGGCTCTGTGGGCGCCTCGGGAGATTTGGCCCCGCTGGCTCATATGAGCCTGGTGCTCATAGGCGAGGGAGAGGCTTATTATCGAGGGGAGAGGGTGGCCGGGGCCGAGGCTATGAGAAGGGCTGGGTTAGCCCCTCTTGAATTAGCGCCTAAAGAGGGGGTGGCTTTGATCAACGGCACAGCGGTGATGACCGCCATAGGAGCGTTGACCGTCTATCGAGCCCAGAACCTCACCCTTGTGGCTGATATCGCTGGTGCTTTAAGCCTGGAGGCTTTAGAGGGGAGTCCCCAGCCTTTTGAAGATAGGATCCATCAACTCCGTCCTCATCCCCATCAGATAGAATGCGCAGACTATATTCGCTGCCTTCTCGAGGGTAGTGAATTAGTGCGGGGGTATGACCCCTATAGGGTACAGGATGCTTACAGTTTGCGTTGCATCCCCCAAGTCCATGGGGCGGTGCGGGATGCAGTGGCCTACGGCCGTCGGGTGGTGGAGATAGAACTCAACTCCGCCGATGATAACCCCCTCCTCTTTTGGGAGGGTGAAGAGCCTTTAGCCCTCTCCGGGGGTAACTTCCACGGGGAGCCCGTAGCCTTGGCCATGGATTACCTGGCAACGGCTATAACCGATCTGGGCAATATCTCTGAGCGGCGGCTGGCGCGGCTTTTGGACCCCGCTCTAAACGGGGGTCTTTTGCCCGCTTTTCTGATCGAGGAAGGAGGGGTTAACTCCGGCCTTGTTCTTCTCCATCATACCGTTGCTGCCTTGACCTCGGAGAACAAGGTATTAGCCCACCCCGCCAGCGTGGATAACATCCCCACCTCGGCTAATACAGAGGACCATGTGAGCATGGGGACCATCGCCGCCCGCCAGGCTCGAGAAGTCACAGGCAATGTGGAGACTATTTTAGGGGTGGAGTTGATGACTGCGGCCCAGGCTATAGATTTCCGCCATCAAAGGAGAGCCCTCAAGTTAGGCCGGGGCACGGCTCCTGCTTATCAAGCCATCAGGGGACTTGTGCCTTTCATCGAGAAAGACACGGTCATGTATCCCTATATTGAGGCTGTACGAGAGTTGGTGAGGGAGGGCAAATTGGTGAGCAAGGTTTCGGAATCGTTGACTGACTAACACGGAGGTGCAAGATGGCGGCGAAGACAAAAAGAGTGGTTAGGGCCCCGCGAGGAACGACCTTGACCTGCAAGAGTTGGGGGCAAGAGGCCGCCATGCGGATGCTGATGAACAACCTGGACCCCGAGGTGGCCGGCGATCCCGACAACCTCATCGTCTATGGTGGGAGAGGGAAGGCGGCTCGTAATTGGGAGGGCTGCGAGGCTATCATCGCCACCCTCAAGGAACTAGAGAACGATGAGACGCTACTGGTGCAATCGGGGAAGCCCGTGGGGGTCTTTAAGACCCACTCTGACGCCCCTCGGGTCCTTCTGGCCAACTCTAACATAGTTCCCGCCTGGGCTACTCAGGAGTATTTCGACGAACTGGAGCAGCAAGGGCTCATCATGTATGGCCAGATGACCGCCGGAAGTTGGATCTACATCGGCACCCAAGGGATCCTCC
This sequence comes from Anaerolineae bacterium, assembly GCA_034419095.1. GTDB lineage: Bacteria > Chloroflexota > Anaerolineae > UBA7937 > UBA7937 > UBA7937. The sequence goes on from DAOULQ010000234.1 coordinate 2,668, forward strand.
AGGGGACTTACGAGACTATGGGGGCTGCAGCCGAGAGGGCTTTTGGGGGCAACCTCAAAGGGAAGTTCGTGCTCACGGCAGGGTTGGGAGGGATGGGAGGAGCCCAGCCCTTAGCCATCACCATGAACGAGGGGGTGGGACTCATCGTGGAAGTGGACCCGGCACGGGCCCAGCGCAGGCTGGATACAGCCTACGTTGACCTGGTGGTCGAAGAGCTCGATGAGGCTCTGGAGTTGGTAGAAGAGGCCCTGGCCAAGGAGGAGCCTCGTTCCGTGGGGCTGGTAGCCAACGCGGCGTATATATACCCTGCACTGGTGGAACGGGGGGCGATACCCGATCTGGTGACTGACCAGACCCCGGCCCATGACCCTCTCAGTTACGTGCCCAGAGGCCTATCCCTGGAGGGGGCTGATGAATTAAGGGAGAAAGACCCCGCCGAATATACCAAGCGGGCTATCGAGTCGATGGGGGTTCATGTCCAGGCGATGTTGGAGTTCCAGAAGAGGGGCGCGGTGGTCTTCGACTACGGGAACAACATCCGGCAGCGGGCCTTAGAAGCGGGTGTGAAGGATGCCTTCGACTTCCCCGGTTTCGTCCAGGCTTATATTCGACCTCTATTCTGTCAGGGGAAAGGGCCTTTCCGTTGGGTGGCCCTCTCCGGTGATCCTCAAGATATCTACCGGACCGATGAGGTGGTTATCAGAGAGTTCGCTTACGATGAGCATCTGGTGCGTTGGATAGAGATGGCCCAGAAGAAGGTGAAGTTTCAGGGGTTGCCAGCCCGCATCTGTTGGTTGGGATATGGTGAGCGGGCCAAGTTCGGCCTTCTCATCAACGAGATGGTCGGTCGAGGAGAGATATCGGCACCCATCGTCATCGGGCGGGATCATCTCGATGGAGGCTCCGTCGCCTCCCCCAACCGAGAGACGGAGGGGATGAGGGATGGCTCCGACGCCATCTCTGACTGGCCCCTCCTAAACGCCCTCTTGAACGCCGTCTGTGGCGCGACCTGGGTCTCCTTCCATCATGGCGGCGGGGTAGGGATCGGCTATTCTCAGCACGCCGGGCAGGTGATCGTTGCCGATGGTACGCCGGAGGCGGCAGTGCGATTGAAGAGGGTCCTCACCGCCGACCCCTGGACGGCCATCATCCGCCACGCAGATGCCGGGTATCCAGAGGCGATAGAGACGGCTAAGGAGCACAGCCTCAAGATACCGATGATGCCTAAATAGGCTCTGACGGGCCGGTAAATCCTTCAAATAGACGAGAGGCACTCCATCTGCTGGGAAGGTCAGGCGAACCGCGTCCACACCCTGCTGCTCAGGAAGTGGAAGGTATTGCTGTTCTTGCATTTACGTCCTAAAGAGGGGTTATGAGAGCGGATCTGGCGATCTACAACGCAAGCCAACTTCTAACTGTGGCCTCCAAAGGCCCCAAAGTTGCCCCCGATATGAGCGATCTGGGCCTCATCGAAGATGGGGCCCTGGCTATAAAAGAGGGGCGCATCGCCCTGGTGGGCAAAGGTAGTGAGGTCAGGGCTCAGGCGGAGGCTAAGGAGGCACTGGATGCCTCCGGTAAAGTAGTTATGCCTGGCTTCGTCGATCCCCATACTCATCTCGTCTTCGCCGGCTCCCGGGTCGATGAGTTCGAGATGCGCTTGAGGGGAGCCACCTACCTAGAGATCATGGCTGCTGGCGGGGGGATCATGAGCACCGTGCGGGCCACCCGTGCTGCCAGCATGGAGGAGTTGCTGGCTCAAAGTCGGCAGCGGCTGGATAGGATGTTGGCCTGTGGCACCACTACCGCTGAGGTGAAGACGGGGTATGGACTTAATACGGCCCAGGAGTTGAAGATGCTGGAGGCGATTAAGGGCCTCGATGAAACCCACCCTATCGACTTGGCAGCCACCTTTCTTGGCGCTCATGCCATCCCCCAGGAATACAAAGGGCGAAGCGAAGAATATATGGACATGGTGGTAAGGGAGATGCTTCCCCAGGCTGCCCAAGAAGGACCGCGCTTCTGTGACGTCTTCTGCGATAAGGGCGCTTTTACCCTCGCCCAATCTAGGCGGGTGCTGGAAGCGGCCAAAGCCTGGGGCATGGATCTTAAGATCCACGCCGATGAGTTCAAAACCTTGGGGGGAGCGGCCTTGGCGGCGGAACTGGGAGCCACATCCGCAGATCATCTGATTTGTACCCCTGAAGAGGAATTGAGGCTTTTGGCGGAGGCTGGGACCGTCGCTGTGCTCCTTCCCGGGACCCCCTTCGGCTTAGGGGAGGAACGCTATGCCCCTGCCAGGCGGATGGTAGAGTTGGGCCTGCCCGTGGCTTTGGGCACAGATCTCAACCCCGGAACTTGTTGGTGCGAATCTATGCAGTTCGTCATGGCTCTGGCGGCGAGGAAGATGGGTATGACCGCTGCCGAAGCCATCGTCGCTTCCACCCTAAACGCTGCCTATGCCCTGGGAAAGGGAGCGGAGGTGGGGAGCCTGGAGGTGGGGAAGAAGGCTGACATCCTTATCTTAGAGACCTCTGACTACCGGGATTTGGCCTATCGCTTCGGTGGGAACCTGGTGGCCAGGGTCTTCAAGAGGGGTCGATCTGTCTGGCCCCAGGAGGTTGACTGACCTTGCGAATCGACCTCCACGTGCATACCGCCTATTCCTACGATTGCTGGATGTCCCTGGAAAGAGTAGTAAAGGCTGCCAGGAGAAATGGGCTGGATGGTATAGCCGTCATCGACCACAACGAGATCGAGGAGGCGAAAGCGATAGCCCGAAAGCACGACATCGCCGTGGCCGCGGGAAGCGATGCCCATTTCCCCTGGGAGATCGGGCGAGCAGGTATCGAGATAGCCCCCTTCTCTACCTCCCAGGAGTTCTTGGAGAACCTCCGCCAGGCCCAAATATTTGGCCGGCGAACCCCTTATATCTTCGCCGGCCTCACATACATCATCTGGTGTGCCCATAGGCTCCTGAAGCGGTCATAGGCGGGCCTCCAGGAGCCCCTCGATCTGAGCTATCAGTTCCTCTGCCCTCTCTTCGAAGCCCCCTATCTGCTCCTGGAAGGCCTTAGCCAGTTCCTCATCGGCGAGGGAGGTGGTGTTGATTCGCACGTTGAGGGCCGAGCCACCCACTGCGGCCTTCGCCATCTGGGCCGCTGTCCCTGTGTCGGGCAGGACGTTAGGGTTCCCTTTCTCGGCCACGGTGAGCAAGACCTCTAGGACCTTGACCGCCCTATCAGCCACGGCCAAAGGGATGCTGGCTGCACCACGGAGGGCCATCTGAACAGCCATCATCCGACTCTCCTTCTCCTCTTCCGTATCCTGGGGCAGCCTGTAGGCCGCCAGCAACGCCTCGAAGGCTTGGGCATCCTCTTCGATAAAGGCGAAGAGATCCTCCTGGAGCCCTCGTGCCTGCTCCAGGGCCGCCCTCATTTCCTCCTCCGCCTCGGTGTACTCCTCCGTTCCCATCGTCAATTGGCAGGCCATGCTGGCTAGGGCCGCGGCCAGAGCGCCGGAGAGGGCAGCCACGCTCCCTCCTCCCGGGGTGGGTGAAGGGCTTGCCACCTCCTCCAAGAAGACTCTCATATCCGCTTTGGGCTCCGCTACCAGGGTCTCCTTTGGCACCTCCAGTTGTCTCTCCAGAACTTGTTCCTCGGAGGGATCTTCCAGTCTCAAATAGTATTCCGCGCTCTCTAGGAGAGCTCCCTCCGGCACCAGTCCCACAATCTCGCTTCCCACCACCGTTACTCCATACCGGGCTGCCTCTCGTTTGATCATCTCGAAAACGCGATAGAGAGGCGTCTGGTGGTAGTTGGTCATGTTCATAGAGACCTGGGCCAGCCCTCGCTGGGCGACATAGAGTCCTAGGGCCTTCACATATCTTAAGCCTCCCGAGGAGTGACGGATGGCTCTAGCGATCTTTTGGGCGATCTCCACATCGTCGGTATTCAAGTAAACGTTAAAGGCGATGAGAGGGTCGCGGGCTCCAACCACCGTGGCCCCGGCCTTGCCCAATTGCCGTGGGCCGTAGTCTGGCTCCCGATCCGGATCGGCCTCGATCGCCTCCTTGAGCCCCTCGTATTCGCCACGGCGGATATAGGCTAGGTCTATCCTCTCTGGCCTAGTGGCGGCTTTTTCATAGAGGTAGACCGGTATGGAGAGTTCGGTGCCTATCCGTTCCCCTAGCCGCTTAGCCATCTGGATGCACTCTTCCATGGCGACTCCCCTCAGGGGGACAAAGGGCACCACGTCCGTGGCGCCGATCCTAGGGTGCTCTCCTTGGTGTTTCTCCATATCTATCAGTTCCGCCGCCTTTTTCACGGCGCGGAAGGCTGCCTCCTCCACCGGCTCTGGCTCGCCGGCAAAGGTCACAACTGTTCGGTTGTGATCGGCGTCCATCTGGACGTCCAAGAGTTGGGCTCCCCTAACACCTGTTATCTCGGCTGTTATTTGATCGATGACTTCTCTTCTTCTGCCTTCGCTGAAATTGGGGACGCATTCCACAAGCCTTCGCATTAGTATCCTCCCCACGAATAGTAAAAACCATAATATCATATCAAGATGCGATCTTCAACCTTGACAACTATCACCCCTTCCACAATAATGAGTGCCATCTCCCGTGAAGAAGGCGAGGGGTGCGTAACGATTCGAGAGGTGGCTCGGCTACTTGGTCGTCAACCCTAGCTCCAGAGCGATGAAAGCAAGGCGTTGCTTGGGGTTGACTTCTGGGTTATAATAAATGAAAGGATAGGGAAGAAAGGTCGTTCATGGACAAGCGGAGCCGCGTACTCGACCCCCGGGAGTTGGAGGGAGCCATCAATCAGGTTCAAGGCGTGGTCGCTAACCGAGTGGTGTCTGATGATAAGGGTGGCCTCTCCGAGGTCCACGTTATGGCCTCCACGGAACGGGCTCCGAAGCAGATCGTCAGAGACATCGAGTCGCTCCTTTTCGTCAAGTTCGGTTTTCGCGTCGACTACCGGAAGATAAGTCTTGTCCAGTTAGGGGAGGAACAGATTCTACCGCTGGGTCTCTCCCGGCTCAAGCTTATCTCTGTGCATTGCAAGGCCGGGCCGGTTGGCGCGGAGGCGGAGGTTCAGATCGGGAGCCCGGAAGGGCTGCATGTGGGTTTAGCTCAGGGTGAGACAACGGATGAGACGGGGGTAGGGGAAGCGGAACTGGTGGCCCAGGCCACACTCAACGCTCTCCAAGAGGTAGTGGGAGCCAAGGCGGAACTGGCTCTAGGAGGAGTGGAGCGGTTCGATTTGGGAGAGAGGGAGATCATGGTGGTGCAGATCTCTTACCTCTTCCCCGCTGGCGAAGAGACCCTCTTGGGAGTTAGTTTCATCGGGGGCGGGGGGGAGAGGGAAGCCAGCGCTAGGGCGGCCTTAGACGCCGTGAACCGCCGCCTACCGGTGATGAAACTCTCATAACCTTTCCCAGCGCCATTCGATACTTATCTTCTCTTATTATACAAAGAGGTCCTTTTTTCTAGTGCAAACAGGGCATTGACATCCTTTTCAGGATATGGTAGAATGCATTAGGCCGGTGAGAGACGTGCCTGGGTGGTTTAGCCTCTCCTAGGGAGGTGCAGGCGAAAGCCTGAAGCGGAGAGAAGGGGAATCTAACTTGGGCTCTTTGGAAGCCCAAAATGAGCGAAAGGAGATTCCCCGACATGAAATGGCGCACCGTCTATCTGAGAGCGTTGTATGTGTTGTTCACCATCGCAGCGCTAGTTATCGCCAGCGGCGCCGGCTGCAAGTGGGACTGAGCCTTACCGGCAGGCTCTCACCGGCTTTTTCTCGCTGCCCAGGCGAGTCTCTTCATAAGAGTTAATGGTCGGCCAACACATGGGTAAGATAGGAAGAGCCTCCCAGAGGAGGCTCTTCCCTTTACCCAGGGGAGGGTAATCGGGGTGAGAGCCTTGCCCAGAGCCGCTAAACTATATATCGTTGCCCTACTCCTCATAGCGGGCTTTGCGATAGCCATCTCCATCCCTCTCTTGCCCACCACCCCCTCCGGTCTAGCCACCTTGGGCCTCTTTGCCCTCATGTTATGCCTCGCCGACCTCTTGCCCATCGTGATGTTGGCCGGAAAAGGACAGGTCGTTATATCCACAGCTATCCAGATCGGTTCGATCATCCTCTTCGGGCCGGCTTTCACCGTGGTGGCCACCATGCTGGGGACCCTGGCCGCCGAGATCATCGAGCGGAGGGTTTGGTATAAGGCAGCCTTCAACGTGGCCCAGTTTGTCATCGCGGTGGCTACCGCGGGCATCATATATGTGGGGCTCGCCGATGAGAACCCCGCCCATTTGAACTCCTTGCCCGATTTCATGGCTTTCTTGGCAGCCGGGCTAGTTTACTATTTTATGAACAACTCTCTGGTCGCACTGGCAGTGGCTCTGGCGGAGCGCATCCCTGCTCTAACGGTTTGGCGGGCGGCCTTTAGAGATGTGGCTTGGCACAACCTGGTCATGATCCCTTTGGGGGCTATGTTCGCCCTTCTCTGGCAAGTCCAGCCTTGGAGCGTTGTGCTGGCCATCCTTCCCATCTTCGTCGTTCGCTCATCGATGGGGATGGTACGCCAGTTGCGGGATCAGACCAAAGAGGCCTTGATAGCCCTAGCGGACACTATCGATGCTAGGGATCCTAGCACCTACCAGCACTCCCAAAGGGTGGCTGAGTATGCGGAGATGATCGCCCGCCAACTGAGGCTCTCCTTTGACGAGGTCGAACTGCTCGTCACCTCCGCCCGCTTACACGACCTGGGAAAGATGGGGATGGACAACGTGATGCTATATAAACCGGGTTCCTTTTCCAACGAGGAGTGGAGGGAATTCCAGCGGCACTCCGCTATCGGGGAGTCTCTGGTGGGGAAATTCCCCGCTTTCGGTGCTGGCCGTAACCTCGTGCGTTATCACCATGAGCATTTCAATGGCAGGGGCTACCCCGACGGAAAGAAGGGCGAAGAGATACCCCTAGGGGCCAGGATCCTGGCCGTGGCTGATGCCTACGATGCCATGATCTCTGATCGTCCCTACCGCCCGGCCATGTCCAAAGAGAAAGCGATAGCGGAACTGAGGGCTGGAAGCGGCACTCAATTCGACCCTCGGGTGGTGGAGGCTTTCCTCACCGCTTTGACGAGGAGGGAAGAGGAAAGGGAATATATGCCCCATAGGGCCCGGCCTCGGTTGGAAGAGGCTTCCTCCGAAGCGGGCAAAAGATGAGCTTTTTCGTCATCGTTTCTCTGATAGTTGCCCTCCTCAGAGGGGGGAGCCTCCTACGGCTCGGTCAACTCCATATCCGCCACGCCTATCTTATCCTCTTAGGACTCGCTTTGCAGTTGTTCATATTCTCCCCTCTTGGGGCTCGCTGGGATCCCTGGATGGGCTATCTCTACCTAGCCTCCTTGACCCTCCTCCTCTTGGCTGTGGCTCTTAATCGAGATCTTCCGGGGATCGGGCTCCTCGGCTTAGGGCTCTTTTTAAACCTCTTGGTGATAGCGGCCAACGGCGGTCTCATGCCTGTCTCTGTCCAGGCCGCGCGCCGAGCAAGGCTCTTCGATATGATAGCCACTCTTCAGGCTACGGGCCGCCACAGGCATATGGTTCTCATGGATGAGGGGACCAAATTTTGGTTTCTGGGGGATACCATCGTCTTGGGGTACCCCTTGCCTTCGGCCCAGGTCTTCAGCCCCGGCGACATCTTGGTGGCTCTGGGCGCTTTCATCTTCCTGCAATGGGCGATGCTGGGCCCCAATTGGCTGCCCCACTACCTCCGGGAAGGGAAGCCGGTCGCCCATCTTCTCTCCCTAGGCCGGATCTCCTGGGTCAAGGGAGCTGCCATATTTGGGCTGGGGCTGCTTTTGGGCTGGCTAATTATAGGGTGGCTCTTATGGCCGGTGGAGTACTACGACACCGATCCTCCCGACCTTCGGCGGAGTCATCAGGAGGTCTATATCTCGTTGGTGGCCGACTCCTTTGGCCTTAATGGGGATGTAGAACTGGCTGGAGAGAGGCTGCAAGGTTTTAGCGATGAGGAGATACGGGATATTATCTTAACTCTCCTGGAGAGGGAGGATCTCGCCAAAAGCCAAAGGCTCCGCGATCTGGCCCAGGCTCTCGCCTTGTCTCTAGCCCCTGGTGGGAAGTAGTTTCTCCATTTGGGTGAAGCTGACCAGAAGCCTTTTGGGCTTCATCCCTACAAAGGCCACCACCACTTCCTCATCATCCCTTACCAGCTTACTGGAGACGACTACCCCCTCTCCGAATTGAGGGTGGCGGACCTTGTCGCCAGGATCGAACTGGCGCACTTCCACAGCCGCGGGACCTCTTGGGAGCCCAGTCGGGCGCTCATATCCTTCGTCGGTGCTTCCCCTCACCAACTGAGGGGGGATGTCGAGGAGGAAGCGGGAAGGGGTATTCACTTGGGAGAGACCTCGCAAGGTGCGGCGGAAGGTGTGGATCAGGTAAAGCCGTTCCTTGGCCCGGGTAATCCCCACGTAGCAGAGACGACGTTCTTCCTCCATCGCCTCCTGATCCTCAAAGGAGCGGCTGTGAGGGAGGACCCCCTCCTCCAAGCCCACGATGAAGACCGCCGGGAACTCCAGCCCTTTGGCCATGTGGAGGGTGAGGAAAGTGGGAGCGTTAGCCCGCTCATCGTAGTTGTCTACATCGGAAACCAGGGCTACCTCTTCCAAGAAGGTCAAGAGCCCCACCTGGGGAGCGAGATCGGCGTACTCGCTGGCTACACTCCGCAACTCCATCACGTTATTCCAGCGCTCCTCGCCTTGCTCTGTGCCATCCCTTATATACTCGGCGTATCCTATCCTCTCCAAAACGAGATCGAAAAGATCAAGGAGATCCAACCTTTGGCTAGCATCGATTAGTTCCTCTAGGAGATCGGCGAACCCTGAGAGGATGCGCTTACCACGAGGGTGAAAGGGTGTCTTCTTCTCCTGTCCTTCGGACAGTCGACCTAGGGCGGTGTATATGGGGACCCCTAATCGGTTAGACCACCCCATAAGTTGCTCCAGCGTCTTTTTCCCTATGGCCCTACGGGGCACATTGATGATCCGTAACAGGCTAAGAGCGTCGTAAGGGTTATGCACCAGGCGCAGGTAGGCGCTGATGTCCTTCACCTCTCGCCGCTCGTAGAACCTGGTGGCCCCCACCAGACGGTAGGGCACGCCAGCCCGCACAAAGGCGTCCTCTAGGGCCCGAGATTGAGCGTTGGTACGATACATAACCGCGCAGTCGCCGAGATCGCATATCTCTCGCGCTTCCAGGCGTTGTATCTCGCCCAGGACGTATTGGGCCTCCTCTTCCTCGTCGTAGGCTTCGATGATGGTGAGGGGGAGGCCACACTCTTTCTCTGTCCAGAGCCTCTTCTCCACCCGCGCTTCGTTTTTCGAGATGACCGCGTGGGCTGCCTCCAAGATGTTCTGGGTGGAGCGGTAGTTCTGTTCCAAGAGGATGATCCTCGCCTCTGGGAAGTCCTTCCGAAAACGGCGGACGTTGCGGAAATCGGCCCCCCGCCAGGTGTAGATGCTCTGATCCTCGTCCCCTACTACAAAGAGGTCCCGGTGCTCTAAGGTCAAGAGTTTCACCAGTTCATATTGAGCCATATTCGTATCTTGGAATTCGTCCACCAGGACATGTCGGTAGCGTCGTCGGTACTTATCCAGAACGTCTTTCTCATTGCGAAAAAGATCCACCGTCTTGGTGAGAAGGTCATCGAAATCTAGAGCCATATTTTTCGCCAAGAGTTCCTGATAACGGTGGTAGACTCTCCCTGTTATCTCATGCCAGTAAGTAGGGGTGGGAAAAGCGGAGGGAGGGATCAGTTCGCACTTGGCGTGGGAGATGGCGGCCAGGAATGCTCTGGGGCGATAGCTCTTCTTATCGAGCCCTAATTCACCTATCACCTCGGCTACTAGATTGGCCTGATCGTTCTCGTCATAGATGACGAAGTTCCTCTCTATCCCTGCTCGTTGGCTCTCCCGGCGGAGGATGCGAACACAGGTGGCGTGAAAGGTGCCTATCGTTACCTCGCGAAGCCCCTGGCCCAGGAGTTGGAAGAGGCGCTCCTTCATCTCTCGGGCCGCCTTGTTGGTGAAGGTAACGGCCAAGAGGCGGTAAGGTTTCACGCCTCGCTCCCTGATCAGATAAGCCACCCGATGGGTGAGCACTCGGGTCTTGCCGCTGCCCGGCCCAGCCACCACCAAGATGGGCCCAGGAGAGGCCTCCACAGCCTGGCGCTGAGCGGGGTTAAGACCCTCTAGGATATTCATATTCTCATTTTATCACCTTTCCTCCTCCCTGGCCAAATGTTTTGACAAAAGGCCATTTGACACCTATAATCCTTGAAACCTGCCGTCCTGCCTGGCTGGGGAGATCGTAGAGAACTATCCAAGGATGGCCCATGGCGACTGAACTGGCATGTCGAGCCCTCTATGAAGCGGCAACTCGGACACTATATACCCCAGGCTGCAGCATCAGTATGGGGTCTTGATACAAAGGACCTTCAACGACGAAGGAGGCAGAAATGGAGCTCGAACAACTGATCAAGGTGGCGCGTGGCGAAGAGAAGGCCGACCTGCTTCTCAGGAACGCCCGACTAATAAACGTCCTCTCGGGGGAGATCCACGAGGCTGATGTGGCCCTCTCCGGTGGTTGGATCGTGGGCCTGGGGAGATACGAGGCCCGGGAGGTAATAGACCTGGAGGGCGATTACCTCTCTCCTGGCCTCATCGACGGCCATCTACACGTCGAGAGCGCCATGATCCGCGTCCCTGAGTTCGCCAGGGCGGTGGTGCCCCATGGGACTACCACGGTGGTGATCGACCCCCACGAGATCGCCAACGTCATGGGTCTGGACGGCATAAGATATATGCTGGAATCGAGCAAGTATAACCCCCTAAGCGTTTATGTGATGCTGCCCTCCTCTGTTCCCTCTACAGAGATGGAGACGGCGGGGTCTCACCTCACGGCCTATGATATAGCGCCTCTCTTGAGCGATGAATGGGTTCTGGGGGTGGCGGAGATGATGAACTACCCCGGCGTGTTAGAGAGGGATCCGGATGTCTTGGAGAAGATAAGGATCGCTCGGCACAGTCGTGTAGATGGACACGCTCCGCGCCTCACCGGTCGGGATCTGAACGCCTATGTGGCGGCTGGTATCTCCTCCGACCACGAATGCACCACCCTGGAGGAGGCGCGGGAGAAGTTACGCCTGGGGATGTATATCATGATCCGGGAGGGGAGTGAGGCCCAGAATTTGGAGGCCCTACTCCCTTTAGTGACGTCTAAAAACGCTAGACAATTCATCTTTGTGAGCGATGACCTCCTCCCCGGGGACATTCTGGACCGTGGTCATATCGATCACATAATCCGGAAGGCGGTCAGCCTGGGGCTTGATCCCATCCTTGCTGTCCAGTTAGCCACCATAAACACCGCCCGGTACTTCGGCTTGAACGATCGGGGAGCCGTCTCCCCGGGCTACAGGGCTGATCTGGTGGTCTTCGACAACTTCCACCATCTCAACATCAAGAAGGTCTTCCGGAGCGGTCAACTGGTAGCCCAAGATGGACAACTTATGCCTGGGATCTTTACCCCTCGGGAGGTGCCCCTGCGGAGTTCCATCAATGTGGCCAGGATATACCCTGAGGATTTCCAGATAAAGGCGGAGGGCAAGCGGGCTAAGGTAATAGGGCTGACACCCCAGCAGGTGGAGACCCAGAGATTGGTGGAGGAGGTGAAGATAGAGGATAGCTTGGCGGTAGCCGATGTGGGGCGAGACATCCTCAAGTTAGCGGTCGTGGAAAGGCATCAAGCCTCAGGGAACATAGGGTTAGGCTTCGTCAAGGGGTTCGGCCTCCAGCGAGGGGCTCTGGCTTCCTCCGTGGCTCACGACTCCCATAATATCATAGTGGTAGGGACCAACGATGCCGATATGCTCAAGGCGGCGATGGAGATCGTGAAGATGCGTGGGGGGTTAGTCGTAGCGGCTGACGGTGAGGTGCTAGCCACCCTCTCCTTGCCTATCGCCGGGCTTATGTCTGACAAGTCGATCGAGGAGACTAGGACCGAACTGGATGAGTTAGAGGCGGCGGCCCGGAATCTGGGCTGTCAGGTGGATAACCCCTTCATGGCCATCTCGTTCTTGGCCCTTCCTGTTATCCCAGAACTCTAGTTGACGGACAAGGGACTGGTGGATGTGTCCCAGTTCAAGATCGTGCCTCTTTTCGAGGAGCCGTAGTTCTCAGCAGGAGCCATGGCCAAAAGAGTGACCAGGGCGATGGGGGAAAAAGAGCCACTAGAGGCGATAGAGAGACCCTAAATCTTAGCGAATAGGACTCTAAGTGCTGCTCTCTGGGTTGATGGCGTTTTCGTTTTGGGTTAACATATGGAAGGCAGGGTTTGTGGTCAAACTGCAAAATCTGTGTGGCATACTTGCTCACGGTTCTACCCGTTCAGCTAGGAGGTGAATCATTATGAAATGTGGTCAATGTGGTGCGGAATTGGAACCAGGGGCGAGGTTCTGTAGCCGCTGTGGCACCCCCGTCGCGCCGCCAGCCCCGTCTGAGCCAACCCCGGCCTACGTTCCTCCGGTGCCCGCGGCCAGGGAGCCGATCCCTCGGTTTGCTGTTGGCCTGGGGGTGCTGGGCGCGGCATTGCTGGTCCTGGCCTGCGTCCTCGGCGGTGCGGCTATCTACCTTCTGCGGGGAAAGCCAGGCGTCGCCGTGCCCGCTCTTGGTATTACCGGGACGCCGGCTCCGGGGGAGACCCCTGCGCCGACCGTTGCTGCTACGACGGTTGCCGAACCCACTCCGACCGTTGCCGCTACAACAGTTGTCCAACCCACTCCCACGGTCCCCGCCCCTGCGGGGCCCGAGGAGGTCATCAGCTTCTATTCCAACCGGGACGGCAACTGGGAGATCTATGTCATGAGCCCCGATGGCTCAAATATCAGGCGGCTGAGCAGCAACGAGGCTCTGGATGCCGCTCTAGTTTGGTCTCCAGATGGACAGCGTGCCACTTTCACCTCGGAGCGCACCGGCGACCGCGAGGTCTACGTCATGAACGCCGACGGCACCGGGTTGACCAACCTCAGCAACAATCCAGCCACGGACTCAGATGCGTCTTGGTCACCGGATGGGAGCAAGTTGGCCTTCGAATCCAGCCGCCGGGAGGGCGACTGGGATATCTGGGTCATGAACGCCGATGGCTCCAACCCCGTCAATCTTACCAACACGGAGGGCGGGGATGGCAAGGCCGTTTGGTCGCCCGACGGGACGAAGATAGCCTTCGAGTCGGCTCGGGATGGCAACGTCGAGGTCTATGTCATGAACGCCGACGGCAGCGGTCAGACGAACCTGACCAACAACCCAGCCAAGGATAGTGTGCCGAGGTGGTCGCCCGACGGCAGCCAGATCGCCTTCAAGACCGACCGCGATGGCAACTGGGAAGTCTATATCATGAACGCCGACGGTTCCAACCCCGTGAACCTGACCAATAACCCCGCAGACGACGGGAATCCGATTTGGTCACCCGACGGCGCGCGCATTGCCTTCACTTCCAATCGCGGTGATGAGTTCACCATCCACATCATGCAGCGCGATGGTAGCAACGTGGTGGCCGTGACCGACGTGGGAGCCGATTGGGCCTCTGATTGGTCGGTGGTCAAACTGGCAGCCGCCCCGGCCCCCACCCAGCCGCCCACTGCAGGCTTCGCCCTCCCCTACAGCGACGATTTCAGCGACCCCGAAAGCGGCTGGGAGGTCTCCTCCGATGAGAAGAGGATCAAGGAGTACAAGGACGGCGAATACCATATCAATATCATTGTTGACGACCTCACCACATGGTCTTTCCTACCTGATGCTACATTGGGCGATTTCACCGCCGAAGTGGACATACGGCAGGTCAGCGACGTGGAGGATGATGCCGGAGCCCTGCTCTTCCGCTACGTGGACGGCGACAACTGGTATAGGGTGGCCATATCGCCCCTTGGCACCTTTAGCGTGATGAAGAGGGTAGAGGGGAACTATATCTACATCCAGCGTTGGACGGAATCACCGGCCATCTTGACCGGACAGGCGACCAACCATCTGAAGGTGACCTGTAAGGGGGATCAGATCGCGGTCTTCGTTAACGGCCAACATCTGACCACTGTGAGGGACCTGGCTTTTGAGGAGGGACGTATCGCCTTGTATGGTATGGCTTGGAAAGACAAACCCAACGCCCACGTAGCCTTTGACAACCTCAAATTGACCGCAGCGGAGGACGTGCCACCACCTCTCCTCGGCCCTCTCCCGCTGACAGATGATTTCAGCGACCCCGAAAGCGGCTGGCCCACTGCAGATGACGAGAACGTGGTCTGGGAATACCGGGGCGGCATCTACTACTTCACACAGAAGAAAGCCAACTTGCTGAACAGGGCCATACTTCCAGACAAGATATACGATGACTTCACCCTGGAAGTGGATGCCACGCCAGTCGGGGGGCCAGAGGCGGGCTATTACGGGGTGGTCTTCCGTTACGTGGATAGCAACAACCAATACATGTTCCGAGTCTCCGCTGATGGAAGGATCCGGCTACAGAAGAAAGTAGCCGGCGAGTACTCAGATCTTCTCCCGTGGGAGGAATCGTCCGCCGTGAACGCCGGGCAGGCCACCAACCATCTCAAAGTGATCTGTCAGGCCACTCAGTGCACAGCCTATGTGAACGACCAGCAGGTGGCCACTTTCAGCGATGATGCCTTCCTACAAGGGAAGATCGGTTTCGTGGTGGGCAACCCCGAGGAAGCCGGGGGAACGGAAGTGGAGTTCGACAACCTGACGGTCAGTGCCCCCTGAGTGCGGAAGGGAGGGTGGACCTATGCGCTGTGCGCAATGCGGTGCCCAACTGAGGCCAGGACAGCGTGTCTGTCACATGTGTGGCACCTCTGTAGCCGCATCATCACCAGCAACGCCTGGCGAAGGCCGGCCCTGGCTGAAGATCGCCACGGCGCTGGTGGCCGTGGGCATAGGCACGGTGCTTTGCTCTTTGGGGCTCCTGGGCGTGGCCGTGTGGCGGCAACGAGCGGGGCCCACGACCGGTCTTCAATTGGGTAGAGAGCCCATCTCAGAAGCCACGGGCACGCCTCTATCGAGTGAGGCGCAGCCCGTGCTTGCCACCGCCCACTGGTTGCTCTTCGAGTCCAAGCGGGCCGGCAATTGGGAGATCTATGCTGTGCGGGCCGACGGCAGCGAACTGACTAATCTGACGAACAACCCGGCGTGGGACGTGCAGGGTGCCTGGTCCCCGGATGGGACTAAGATCGCCTTCGTCTCGAGTCGAGGGTCCAGTGGGCTTCACCTAGAGGTGATGAACTCCGACGGCTCTAGCCCCAGAGATTTGACCCCCGAGGCTCAATTCGGCACATGTGGTCAATGTGGACCTCATAACCCTTTCTGGTCGCCGGATGGGCGGCAGATAGCAACTGTGATCGAGAGGGAAGATGGCGCTAGGGATCTCTTCATCGCTAATAGCGACGGCGGTCCCTTGACCAACCTGACCGGTTCATTGGAGGCCCCGGTTCAGGTCGCCCGTTGGTCTCCCGATGGCAGCTGTGTTGGATTCCATGCCGGCTACGAGGGGGACCAGAATATCTATACTATCAGGCCCGATGGCACCGATCTGCGCCAACTGACCGATTTCCAGAGCGATGAGATCTTTGGCTCTTGGTCGCCGGACGGAACGCGCATTGTGTTCCTAAGAACAGGAGACCTTGACGGCGATGGAGAGTGGGATGGTTCTGCTATGTGGGTGATGAACGCAGATGGGAATAGTGCCACCCAACTGTTGGATCCTTCGTCTATGGTTGGCGATGCGCTGTGGTCGCCGGATGGCCAGCGGATCGCCTTCCAATCCCTTCGCGATAACAAGTGGGAAATCTACGTCGTGAACAGCGATGGTAGCGATGTAACCCAACTCACGGATACAGGGGAGGGGATGAGCCGGCTCTGGGCCTGGTCACCCGATGGGCGACAGTTACTCTTCATCCGGGTGCAAGAGGATACTAACGACGACGGGAAGATAGATTGGGGGGACAGCCCCGATGTATGGGTAATGAATGCCGATGGCAGTGGACAGACAAACGTGAGTAATCACCCCGCCGCTGACTGGGGTCCCTGCTGGAAACCATGAGGCCCAAGAAGCACGCCAAGCGGAGATGTTTTTGCGAACGCCAGCCCCTCCTGAGTGTGGAGGGGCTTTCCTCGTTTATAATCGTATTGCGCAGCCAGGGGTCAAACTCTAAGGTCCGCTGTCTCTACCGATAGATCCCGATATTTGCCCTCCACCGAACGGTGGAATCACTTGGGGGGATACCCTAGTATCCCCTGGGCCACGCTACACTGGTGACCCGTAAAACTTATGCAGGCTTCAAGGGGTGTGGCAGGTGGGTTTACCCCCACCCTCTTTAAGGCCCTGTAGAGGTGGCACAACGGCAGCCCCATGACGTTAGCGTAGCACCCCTTCACCTTAGCCACCGGTCGGAACTCTTTATCTTGTATGGCATAACCCCCTGCCTTGTCGAAAGGTTCCCCTCGCCCTATATAACGTGCCATCTCCTCCCCGGAATACTCCCTCATCCACACCTGGGTATCGGCCACTGTATCCCTTTTCTCTCCTGTGGCCGCATCGAGAACTATCACAGCGCTGATAACCCGATGTTTCTTTCCCCTTAGCGTCTCCAAGACGGCCACCGCTTCGTCCTCATCTACGGGCTTTCCCAGTATCTCATCCCCCAATATGACCAGAGTGTCGGCGGCCACGATGATAGCCTCTGGATGGCTCAGAGTCGTTTCCTTGGCCTTGGCGAAGGCCAGACGCAAAGCGGTGTTCTTGGGATTTTCCCCCTCCAAGGGGGTTTCATCCACCTGGGGATCGACCACCTGGAAAGGCAGCCCCAAGAGAGCGAAGAGTTCCCTCCGCCGGGGCGAACTGGAGGCTAAAACTATCGGCTTCTCAACCATGCCCTCTATTGTACCCCTTTTTGGCATTTGCTCAAAGGGTGATATACTTGATGCCGTCATATGGCTAATTTCCTTATTTGGCGATCTCGATTTCGGCCCCCTGGAGCCCGGTGATCTCTTGTTAGTGGTCAATTCCACCGAATCGTTGCAGCTCTTTGTGGAGGTAGGAGGCTCATATGCCGGTCATAGATTTTCACCTTCACCCCCTAAAATACGAGACCTATCAACCCGGGGCTAAGGCTTATCTGGAGTCGGTCATCGGCGAGGATATGGAGGGGTATATCGAACAGATGGCCACCCCAGAGGCGGTAGTGGAGATGCTGGAGGGGAGCGGGGTGGATTATGCCGTAGTCCTGGCAGAACTGAGCCCTATCACCACGGGCATGATGAGCAATGAAGGGGTAGCGGAGTTCTGCCAGGCATCGGAACGGCTCATCCCCTTCGCCAGCATCAACCCTTATCTGGTGACCAACCCGGCGGAGGAACTGGAACGGTGTGTGAAGGGATTTGGCTTCCGGGGCCTGAAACTCTACCCCACCTACCAGCATTTCTACCCTAATGAGAGTGCCCTCTACCCCCTCTATGCCCAGGCCGAGGAACTGGGGATACCGGTAATGATCCATACCGGCTCTTCCGCCTTCCGCGGATCACGACTGAAATACGGCGACCCTCTCTTCATAGACGACCTGGCCGTGGATTTCCCTAACCTAGTGCTCATCCAGGTGCACAGTGGCCGGGGTTTCTGGTACGACCGGGCCCTCTTTCTAGCCCGGCTCCACGAAAAGGTTTATATGGAGATAGCCGGACTGCCGCCCCAGAAACTCTTAACTTACTTCCCCGATTTGGAGAGGAACTCCGCAAAAGTGCTCTTCGGCTCCGACTGGCCGGGGGTGAAAAGTATCAAAGCCAATATCGAGGCCTTGAGAGCCTTGCCCATAAGCGAGGAGGCGAAGAGGAGGATATTGGGGGAGAACGCGGCTCAGATTTTGGGGATTGAGTAGTTCTCTACTCGATTAAAATCGTGGCCAAGATGACCCTATCCCCCTCTAGCCGCTTTCCCTCTTCATCGGAGGCGGGAAGGCGCTCCCCCGTTTCTGCCTGGTACATCCCCACCTCTAGAAGGTAAGGGCCGGGAGGAACATCGGAGGGGATGGGGATCTCGTATTCGTCTCGTATCACCTCCCCTTCCAGCCAGCCGGTGGTAGGGTATTCGCCCCCTTGTGGCGGGTTATCCTTCTGACCCCAGAGTCGCCCTCCCTCATCCAGAAGGTGGGTGAAGACGGTATAACTGGTGCTCATCTCCCTCCGGGCTTGCCAGTAAAGTATTAGGTGCAACTCCCCTCCTGCTTTCCCTCGGGATACTTTACGTATAGCCTTGCTCTCCAGGTCATATCCCAGAAGGGTCACCCCTTCTCCCAGGTTGACCGCTAAGGGGTGCTCCGGGGAGGGGAGAGCGAACTCTCTAGTCCGCTCCAAGACGCGAACGGGACTCAGGGCGATGCTCTCCCCTGAATCGCCGACTAGAGGGAGATACTCTCCCGTTTCCATATCGAAAACCCGAACTAGGAGGCGATATCTCCCTGGGGGGGTCTCGGGAGGGATGGGGTAGTCGAAACGGTCGCGGACGATCTCCCCGGTGGTCCAGCGGCTGGTAGGATAATCCCCATCTAAGGGTTGGCGGTGGAGTTCCCCGAACCTATTCTCTTCCTCATCGGAGAGGAAGATGGATAGGGCGTAATCTCCCCCTGGTTGGCCTTGCGCTTGCCACCAGAGGGAAACGTGTATCCTCTCCCCAGGGCCCGCCCGGCGACGGCTGATCCCCCAGCCCAAGAAAGTTAATTTATGGTTCAAGTTCTCCCGGCGAGGTTGGGGTATCTCCAAGGCCTCTAAAGGAACGGAGATCGCCTTGGCTACGACGATGGGTTCGGAGGAAAGGGCGTCCAGGTAGGGCTCTTCCGCCATCTTAACCCTCCTTCCCGTAGCCCGGTCATAGAGGCCCACCTGCAGTCGATATTCTCGGGGCGGCGTATCGGGGGGGATGGGGAGAGTGAACCACTCTGTTACCAGGTCGCCCTCTTGCCAACTGGAAGGGGGGTAGCCCAGGGAGTCGGCTTGGGCCCAAAGATAGCCTCGCAGATCCACCAGATGGAGGAAGAAAGAGTAGTCTATATCCCCTCTTGCCCTGCTGAGGGCGCGCCAGTAGAGGACGACCTCTAAGGGTTCCCCTGCCCGAGGCGGAGAGACCAGATCATACCCCAGGATCTCGATCACGTTATCGAGATTGGCCGCAAGGGGATAGTGGGGTTTGAGAGACCTAGCCAAATCTCCTGCATCCAAGCGATAGGCCTGAAAGGCTGGTTCGCCCCGGGGATCGATGACGCTATGCACTACTGGCAGGCTAGAGAAATAGTCATCTTTCCATTCTTCTCGCAAGGGGCCCGTGGAAGGGAAGATATAGGTCACCTCTTCGCTGGCGGGGAAGACGAGGGAGCTCTCTCCGTTGAACCATCTGACGAAGCGGGTTTCCCCCAACATATAGTTTAGGACTTGTTGGTCTAAATCGGCGGCGAACTCCCCAGAGATGCAAATGGTACCCCCCTGCAGTTGGCTTAAGTACCGGGCTACCTCTGTCAGATCGGCTCGATAGATCTTCCGCACCTCAGGGTTTTGAGCCCAGAGGTGAAAATAGTCACGGTAGGTGAAAAGGGTTATGGCCAAGAAGAGGACCGCTATAGCCGCCACAGCCACCCTTTTGTTGATCTTCCTTTGAGCGAGCCATCTCCAAACGGCTACGATGACTATGGAAGGGAAGGTATATATCGCTCCCAGAGCGCCGATGGCCCTCAAGGTAGAGGGGCTGTTCCGAGTTATGGCGCTGGTTATGAGGTTTAGGGGCAGCCAGAGGAGAAGAAAAGCGTACTCCGGTCTCTTGAACCTGGAGAGACAGATAAGCAGGCCTCCGTAGAAGAGGAGGGAAGTTAGGGGATCGAAGAGCGGTCGCCCCGCCAGGTTATATCGCCACTCTGGGTCGCCGCGAAGGCTGAACATCCCTAGAACATTCAAGGTGTCTTTGAGTACCGGTCGGGGGTCGCCTTGGAGGAGAAGGCGGAGGTGGTCGCTGAGGTCGCGTGCCCTGGCCGTGGAGATGAGGGGGGTTTTCCCTAAGTGATAGCCCATGGGGAGAAAGACCACCGAGGCCACGATGAAGAGGAGGACGATACCCTGAAAGTTTTTGCGGAGGAGGGCTCTACGCCAGATGAAAAGGTAGAGCACGAAGACCACAAGGGTTGCAGCCACCAGGGGAGCCGAGGTGTAGGTATATTGAGTCAGCCCCAAGATTAGGCCCGAGGCCAGGAACCAAACCGTACCCCTCCTTAGCCCCTGCCAAAAGAGGTAGAAGCAGATAAGTTCCAGGAGGAGGAGGGTGATGGGACGCAACCCCACGCGGCTATCGAAGATATGCCAGAAAGAGATCGCTACCCCGGCGGCTGTGAGGAGGGCAACCTCTGGGCTGAAGAGTTCCTTAGTCAAGCGGTAGAGTATGGCGATGCTCAGGACCCCGGAAAAGACGGCCACTAGGCGGAGAGCGAAATAGTTTTCTCCCAGAAGGGCGATGGAAAGAGCGGTTAGATAAGGGTAGAGAGCCTCCTCCCCGCCGTTGGCATCGAAAAAAGCGGGGAGCTCTCCCTTAAGGATATAGGTGGCGAAGTTGGCTTTGAATATCTCATCGTGCTGAAGGCCAGGGGGAGCAGCCTGGAAACGGTAAGTCCGGAAGAAGGTGGCTACGAGAAGGATGAAGACGATCACCCAAAGGGTTCGTCGATTCTGTAGATCGCTCTTTTCCAACTGCTCTCCCATCTTTGGGATCGATTATAGCAAACTTCGTAGCCAGGGGGTAGATATGAATGCGTAGGCCGCTATTCGACCCATATCCGTCCTAGGAGGATGCGGTCGCTTTCCCCCCAGGGCCCAGGACTGGCATCCGTTCCAAAGTGGAGAGAAGGTACATCCCTACCTCGATCTCGTACTCTCCGGCTGGCGCCTCCGAGGGGATGGGGATATGATAGAAGTCCACCACTATCTCGCCCTTCTCCCACCGAGTAGTGGGGTACGAGCCCCTCAGGGGCAGGCTGTCATCCTGCCCCCAGAGGGGACCGCCAGTGGCTACGTTGTAAGGGCCCAGGAGGTGGGTGAAAACGGAGTAACTCTCTTCCATCTCTCCTAGAGCCTGCCAGTATAGGGTCAGCTCTAGGAGGTCCCCTCGGTGAGGGGAGTCGGTAGAGAGATCGAACCCCAGGAACCGAACCCTCTCCAGGTCGATAGGGAAGGGGTGTTCTGGCTTCACGACCGGGCCACCTTTGGGGACCCGATAAGCCACAAAGTAGGTCTCCCCGTTTCTGTCTCGGCTTTTGAAGACCACCTCCCCTTGGGGGAGGTATCTTTGCAGGAGGGGAAGGGAGGTCTCATCCTCGCGGGTGATTATCAGGTAGGTGGTCGCTCTATCGTCGCCGGGCAGAACTATCCCCTCTCTTCCATCTAGGCTCTTAGCCTTGATACCACCCAGGAGGAAGAGGAGGGTGGGGTGATCGGTGTGTACGGGGGAGAGATAGATCCGCTCTTGGGGGGGCAGCCCTTTTATGTAGTGGGCCATATCCACCAGCCCTGCATCGAAGGCGTAGAAAAGGTCGTTGCTGGGCCCCCAGATAAAGAAGTAGTCCCGCGCCGTCGAGACGCCAGAGAAAACCAATCCCACACTCAGCAGGGCGACCAGGCTCCACACCCACCGCCGGCCCAACCGCGCCGCGCCTTGCCAGATGGTCCAGCCGCCCAGAGCGCAGAGGAGGGCCAGGGCTGGCGTAGCGCCTATGGCCCTGCCAAAGTGAGGCGCGTGCTCGGTGATGAGCGTGGGTAGAGTCATCACCCCCAGCCAGATCAGCGGTAGAGCCGACGTCGGACGGCGGAACCCGACTAGCGCCCGTCCTAGCCCGACTAGGAAAAGGAGGGCCAGGAAAGGGTCCAGGGCCGGGCGACCGGGCAGGTTGCTGCGTGGATTTGCATCGCCCTGCAGAAAGAACATCCTTAACACGCGGGGGAGGTTGTCCCCTAACGCCTGCCAAGGGCTTTCCGGGGCGCTTTCGCCCCCCATTAGAATCACGCTGGTGGGCCTCTGCAAAAAGTTGGCTGGATGAGTGACAAAGTAGAGACCGAGGGGCGCGGCGACGATCAGCGCGGCGAGGGCCGTCAAGAGAAAACCGCGTCCGTGACCACGGAGGAATCGGCGCTCCACAACAACGGCGTAGGCGACGAACAGGGCCGCCAGGATGGGCACGAAATAGCCGGCTTTGTAGGTGTAAAGGCTGCCGCCCAAGGCCAGCCCGGCCAGGGCAAAAGCAGGCCAGCGATCGGTATTCAGCCCCCGGACCAGGGCGGCAAAGGCCAGGGTGGCGAAGAAGGGCACAAGGATCGGCTCCATGCCGATCCGGCTGAAGCTGAGATGCCAGTAGAGGATAGCCAGGACCAAGGCGGTGCCCAGCCCCACGATCTGCCCCTGGAAGCCGCCAGGGCTTTTTGGCTCTTCCCCTTGCTCCGGCTGGATTGCCCCACACCACTGAGAGCGGCGGTTTCGGAAAAGCTCGCGCCCCAGCCACCAGGCCAAGGGCACCGTCAGCACGCCGACGAAGGCTGACGGCAGGCGGATAACCCAGGGCTCCTGGCCCAGCAGGCCGATGGCGGCGGCCACAAGGTAATGGGCGATCGGTTCCTCGCCCATGTCGCTTTCAAAGAAAATCTGAGGAGGAGCGCCTTCGAGGAGCGTGCGGGCTATGACGCCTTTGAAGCCTTCGTCAAAGTGGAGGCCAGGCGGCAGATCGGGCAGGCGGTAGAAGCGGAGGGCAGCGGCGATCAGGGTGATGAGCAGGACGGCACACACTTCCCAGCGGAGAGGAAGGTTCCTTTTTCTCATGGGGCCACCACCTCGACGGTGCCCAAGAACACCCGGTCGCCCAGGGGCGCACCGCTGTCGGGGTCGCGGACGGGCAGGCGCTCAAGGGTTTTCAGGAGGTACATGCCCACTTCGAGGGTGTGCGGGCCGGGCGTGGCGTCGGCGGAGACGGTCAGGGCATAGTTGTCTTCGACGACTTGGCCGATGGTCCAGCGGTCGGTGGGCAGGCCGCCTCCCTGGGGCTCGCTATCCATCTGCGCCCGGATCTGCTCGCTGGCGTCCAGCAGGTGGGTAAAGACGGTGTAACGCTCCGCCACCGGCGAGAGAGCCTGCCAGTAGAGGGTTAGGAGTAGCATGTCGCCAGGGGCCACACGTTCAGCGCTAAGAGCATAGCCCAGAAGCCGCACCTGATCACCCAGATCGGCGTGCAGTGGGTGCTGGATAGTAGCCTCGGCAGCGGCGGCCGTCATTACGTATAGCGACAGATCGGCATCCACCCATCCGCCAAAGTAGGCCTTGCTACCGTGGGTAGCCAGCCAGCGGGAGAGGTAGCCACCAGGGTCGTATTCCGCCGGGTTTCCAAAGCGGACCAGCCACAGGCGCGGGTGGTTGGCAGCGATGGTAGCCAACTCACGGGCGGTGCGGGGATCCTCCAGTGGATATTCGTAGCGGGGGAAAAAGTAGGCATCCAGGCCCTCAGGCCGGTAATATTCAAAGAGGGGACGTTGGAGTTGGTTGGCCAGAATGAGACCATCGTCGGGATGGGCGTTGGCCTCCACGTAGGCCATCATCTGACCGTAGCGGCCCTTGAGATAAGCGGCATCGGTGTAATAGCCGCGCAGACCGTAGCCGCTCCCAACCAGCAGGAGTAGGGCACCCACGGCGCTCACCGGTCGCCATAGATGGCCCCAGGCCATCACGCCCCACGCCGCCAGGAGGTAGAAGGCGGGGGCCATGAGAAGCAGGTAACGGGTGTAGAAAAAGGGCATGATGGGGTTGACGGCCCAGGCCAGGAGGAGAGGGAGGGTGAGATAGGCCACGACCAGCCAGGGCTCTGGTTGGTGGCGGCGGAGCAGGGCCAGGAGGCCGGCGACGATAGTGATCAGAAAGAGGAGGGCGATCACCCACGCGGCAGCGGGCGGGACGGCTAGGCCAGCGTTGAAGGTGGTGAAGGTCTGCCCTGCGATGCGGAGGGCGGTGCCCAGGTCCCACTCTTCGAAGCGGGCGCTGGCCTTTCCGCTGAGAAAGCCGCTCTGCACGGCGATCCAGGGGAGATAGGCCAGGGCGATGGTGGCTTGTGCAACCAGCCATGGGCCCAAATCGGACCATCGGCGACGGCAGAGCAGGAAGGGGATGATGACCAGATCCTCGGCCAGGATGACGAAAAAGCCATAGTAGTGAGTGTAGGCGGCACCGAGGGTGGTAAGGAGGTAGGCCAGCCGCGCTCCGATGGAGTGTGATCTTTGGAAAGCGCCCATTGCCCAATAGACAGAGGCGGCGGTCAGGAGAGTGACCAAGCCGTACATGCGCGTTTCCTGCGAGTAGTAGATCAGGGCCGGCGAGAGGGCGGCCAACAAGGTGGCCAACCCCCCAGTTGCCAGGCCGAAAGCGCGGCGGCCCAGGATGTAGACAATCGGCATCGTCAGGGTGCCAATGACAGCCGAGAGGAAGCGCACAGCCAGGGGCGATGATCCTACCAGGCGTAGCCAGGGGTAGAGGAGGAGGGGATAGAGTGGCGGGTGAGTGTCTGCACCGCCAGCCACAACTTGGGGCAGGGGTTGGCTGCTGAGCCAGATGCTAAAAGCCTCATCGCCCCAGATGTCCTGGCGGTCAATAGCATGGAGCCGCAGGCCGAAGGCCAGCAGGATGACGAGCAGGATCCCAAGATAGAACCGTCGGGCATGCGCTTCAGTCATGGGTTCAGTATGGCACAACCCGGGTGTTCTGGCAACAGTTTACTAAGCCCACTGTTAAGGCGCTAGAACCTTAAAATTCCGCCCATTCCCACGATTTCACGAACTATCCCCTGCCAGAGGTGGAAGATCCCGGCGGCGGTGAGAACCGCTGCCTTTTCGTATCGGGAGGAGGTGGATCAGGGAAGGGCTGGATCAGATGGTGGAGGTGATATGGGATTGATCGCCTCTTATGCAGCGGGGGCCCATTGACAAAAGTGCCAAAATATGCTATAGTATGGGTGCAGTCTGATCCCTACCGATGTAGGGGGTAGGACTGCTCCCGCTCCCGGCCCCGCTGGGAGCGTTTCCTTTCTAGGGATATCGTACGATAGCTGGTGGTCCCCCGCGCACCCTGTTGACCTCAAGAAGCAAAGTTGCGTCCAGTTCATCCCAAAGGTCCCCAGGTACTCCTGGCATGGGATCGACATGTTGGGACCTATGAGCCGCATATGCGTTCCAATCAGCAAGTTGCACGAAGTACGAATCAGCCGAAGAGCGCTCATTTGGATCTTCGAGTACCCTGACGATTGGGAATCGCATCGTGCCAGGCCCCCAGTGCGCCCGAATTACATGAAAACGACGCATCTTGCGCATAAGGCGACGTATGAAATAGGTGTGGCCTTCGTCAGGAAAGATTATCGCACGTTCATCCCTCACACAGAAACGATTAACCCGTTGAAGAGCAAACGTCCATGCGGCGTGGCGGGACTCCCAGCCTCTTAGCTTCGCCGCTCTTTTTTCAACGGCGACGGCGAAAACCCTGATGGGCAAATCTTGAGCTTGATATTGCATCACTCTATGGTATAAGCTCATTCGCTGCTGTCTGGACCATCCCAGCGAGTTGAATATCCCCCGACCGTTCTTGAAATGTTTGCCTTTTATCTCGGGTCTTGTTGGAATTCCGTGTCTTCTCCTCAGGTCGCGCCTGAGTTCGATCAAACTATCGAGGGCCTCTAGCCAGCTGGTCTCATGGACCAAGACACATGCCAAGATAAAGAAGGTCGTCGGGCTACGATCAAGCCCAGAATCGCCGGATTCGTCAAAGTAAGCCATATACATGCGATCTGCCCTCATCAAGGTTAAGAATCGCAAAGCCTATTATAGCAGGAAATACCATCAATCTCCAGCATCTTGGTGATGGTCATCATATCTCTTAGTATCTGTCAACTCCCCAAACAACGGTGCAAACGCCCCCTTCGGCACCACCTCCACGAATCCCTTGTGCAACATCACTCACACTGTGCCCACTAACTCAATCGGGATAGACTTTGGTATTAGTTGACAACCTCGGTGTTCTGGCAACTGCCTTAGTCGCGCCAACCAAAGGGCCCCGGTGAGGCCAACCGAGGGCGCTTTACCCGCATTGCCACTCTTTTAGCGGCCCAGTCGGATGGGCGTTTTCAAGAGGAGCCTATCTCCTATATGGTTCCCCCCTTGGTCATAGATGGGTAGCCGCACTGAAGTCGAAGCATTGTACATGCCGATCTCGATAAGGTAATCTCCCAGAGGTGCATCCTCTTTGACGGGTATATCGTATTCATCCACGATGTACTCCCCTTCGATCCAACTGGTGGTGGGGAGGGCCCAGTCGCCGGGAACGCCGTCTTTCTGTCCCCAGATGCGATCCTCTTCATCGACGAGGTGAGTGAAGACGGAATAAGAGGTCTCCATTTGAGCCAAAGCCTGCCAGTAGAGGGTGAGGTGCAAACTCTCGCCGGGATGGCTTTCTAGCGAAACCAGGTCGTAGCCCAAAAAGAGGACGCTATCCCCCATCTGGGCCCGGAGGGGGTGTTGGATGGCTTTGGGCGGCTCAGTGGAATGGGCTCTTCCCCCCACTTCGATAGTGGTAAGGGCCACTTCCTCTCGCCAGAAGGGCCAGTGACCGGTGGTCAGGGGTTTTCCGTCCTCCGAGCGTTGGAGTCCCAAAAGCAGGCGGTAGTGGCCGGGCGGCAGATTGGCCGGTAGCAGCAGTCGATGGGGGTCGCGAAGGAGGTTACCGGTCGGCCACTGACTGGTAGGGTAGACGGGTGCTTCCTCCTCCTGGGTCCAGCTTTTGCCGCTCTCGTCCTCCAGACGTAAGGAGAGTTTATACTCTTCCATCTCAGTTAAAGCCTGCCAAAAGAGGGTCACCTCTATCTCCTGGCCGGAGAGGTAAGGGCCCTGGCTCAGGCTATACCCCAAAAGGCGCACTCCTCCTTCGAAGTCGGCCCGCCGACGATGCTGGAGGGGGAGCGCCTCGATGGGTGGCTGGCGAGCGGGTAGAACGACTTTCACCTCTCCTAATATCGCTTCCACCCCCAGAGGCTCTCCTAGCGATCTCACCTCTAGGGGAGGGCTTTCGGGGTCGCTGTAAAGGGAGAGGCGAAGTTGATAGGTGCCGGGAGGGGTTCCGGCGGGCACCAAGAGGCCTTGGCTATCCCTAAGGGTGGTCCCCAGGGGGAATTGAGAGAAAGGGCGGAGCCCAGCGAGGGGCTCGCTATCGTGACCGGTCCATAGATAGCCGCTCTTGTCTGTCAGACGCAAGGACACCCGATACCCCTCTTGGAAATGGGCTACCCTTTGCCAAAGGAGATCTACCCTTATCACCCCCCAGGCGGCTTCCAGCGGTTGGGCAGATACCCCGTGGCTTTGGAGAAGCATCAGGCCTCCGAATTCCAGTGGCTGATCGCTGGTGGTGAGAGGGGTTTGGCCGGCGTAGGCGGTAAGTTTCGTGCTCTGGCTATACCACTCGGCGAGGAAAGGGTAATATCCTCGATTCAAGTACTCCTCTACCTCGTTTTCCAAGATCCTCCCCAATACCTGATGAGTAGGGAACCAGAGGCGAGGGTGTTGGGAAAGCAGCCCATCTAGCCCCTGGGCCATGAGATCGGGGCGCTCCACCCATCGCTCCTGTGTCACGTCGGTGGCTTCCTTGGGGGTGAGGTAAAGGGAGGGCAAAGGGGCTCGGTAGTAACTGCGAAAGTAGCCTACCTGCCAAGGGTGGACGGCCACGATCACATCCTCCGGTTGGGCTAGTGCCTCCAGCCCGGCGATGAGGAGGCGGTAGTCGTCTTCTGCATACCGCTGGATGGTATAGAGGTTGAAGAGGAAGAAGCTGCAAACAGCGATTAAGACCAGCCCCGCCAAATGTATCCCCCTTCCCTTTAGAGCGGAGAGGCCTAAGGCCACTAAGATATAGAAGGCCGGCGTGGCCAAGAGGAGAAGTCGCTCTATCCCTACGGCTCTAAAGGGGAAGCGGAGGTTGATAAGGAACCCCGAAAGCAGGGGAACGAAGAGGTAGAGGAGGAGGAAAAGAACGCCTTGGCCTAGAGCCTCTTCCTCCTGCTTCGAAGGCTTCCCTCGAGCAGGAAGAAGAGCGCTTCCCACCCCTAGAACAGCCAAAAGCAAAGGGATGATGCCCAACCAAGCCAGATAGTGAGGTGGGTGTCCTATGCCAAAGGCGGCTAGATGACTTCCCATATAGGTGGCGAAGCCTAGGGGGAGGTCGGCCTCTTTCACTAATTTAGTAGCCACGTAATCGATCAATTTGCTCCCCGCGAAGAGGAGCCAAGGGGCATAAAGGAGAAGCCAGATCGCTTGAGCGGTCAGCCATTTGAGGATCAGGGAGCGGTTGTGACGAGCCAGAATATAAAGCGTCTGGGCTAAGGGGATAAAGGCCGCATAGTATTGAGTGTATACCGCTGCGGTAGTGGTCAATATATAGCCCGCCCAGAGGCTCATGGAAAGTTGCCCTTCTCTCAATATCCGCAAGGCGAAAAATGTGGATAGGAGCCCCAGGAAGGTGACCAGGGCGTACATGCGGGCCTCTTGGGAGTAGTAGATAGGAAAGGGGGCCACAGCCCAAACCAAAGCGGTCAGGAGACCCACCGAGGGGTTAAAGAGGCGGCGGGCCACGAGGAAGATCAGGGGGAGGGAAAGAACGCTCACCAAGAGGGAGAAGAAGCGGATGGCGAAAGGGCTAGATCCCAGGAGGAATACCCAACTATGGAGAAGTAGATAGTAGAAGGGAGGGTGGATATCGATGGCCGTGCGAGCCACCATAGAGGGGATATCGCTAGTGGCGAAATAGACCGTCCACCCTTCGTCCCACCAGAGAGGTTGAAAGTCCAGCCTAGTGATGCGGAGGGCGAAGGCCAAAAAGGTGATCAGGGCAAGCCAGTAGGCCAAAGGTACTCTCTCAAAATATCTTCTCATAGGCATGTCGGGCTGTATTATAACACACGGGGTGTAAGGGAGAAAACTTGAGTTTTCTCCCATTTTGGTGTATGATAGTCAAGGTATGGATATACTACTTCTTCAAGACGTGGAGGGGGTAGGGAAGGCTGGTGAGGTTCAAGCCGTGGCTGGAGGGTACGCCCGCCATTACCTTATCCCCCAAGGCCTAGCCATGGTGGCTACTGAGCGCGCTCTCAAGGAAGCGGAGGGTTGGCGTCAGGCCCAGGCGAGGCGTGAAGAGCGGCAGAGGGCCAAGTTTCAGGACCTGGCGGCGCGAATGGAGAAGATAACCCTTAACTTCAAAGCCAAGGTGGGCGGGAAGGAGAAACTCTACGGCTCGATCACCAGCGGGGATATCGCGGAGGCCCTGGAGAGAGAGTTGGAAGAGGGCATCGACAAGCGAAGGATCGACCTTCCAGAGCCCCTCCGGGAACTGGGAACCTATAGGGTGGTCGTAAGGCTCATGGGAGATCTGTCGCCTGAGGTCACCGTGGTGGTGGAGGAGGCCTCGGAGGGAGGGTAGCGTGGAAGAGGAGAAAGAGCGGTATTTTCTCATTAAACATCTCATCAGCAATATCAGGTGTGCGGTCTGCAGCGAGCGGTATGAGCCCAAAGATGTGCAGATCCTTGGCCGCCAGGACGACCTCTGGATCATGGGGGTGACCTGCGCCCATTGCCATACCCAAGGGATGATCTTCGCCGTGGTGCGCGAGGGCCAGCCTCCGGAGGTGATCACGGAGATGACGCCGGAGGAGTTGACCAGGATCCCGGAACTCCCCCCCATTGATGCCGACGACGTTTTGGATATGCACCGGCTCTTGAGAGATTTCAAGGGCGATTTCTACGATCTTCTGGGGAAGGACGAGGTTTAAGAGAAGCCACCGCCCACAGGCGGTGGCTTTTTAATATGCCCGCGAGAGGAGGTGGCGGTTCCCGATATGGACGTTAGTCAGACCGGCCTGGCGAGCCGCATCTTTTGCCTCTTCCGCATGGCGCACTGAGGTGCGCGGTAGATCATGGATATAGAAGTGGGGGTGGAAGCCCAGGAGAGAGTAAGGGATATTCGGATCCAGGGAGGCGATGAACCGGGCGATACCACTTATCTCTTGGGCATCGACATATCCTGGAACTAGAAGGGTGCTAGCCACAAGCAACGGCGGTTCAGGGCGCTGGGGGATATACCTGGCCGCCAGGGCGAAGTTCTCTAACGTCTGTCTATTCGTCACCCCCGTGAGGGCCAGATGTAGGTTCTCGTCATAGGCCTTAAGGTCGAACTTCACGCACCCCCCCGTCTCCAAAGATAGCCTCACCGCTTGCTCTAAGGCTTTCGGTTCCAGGGAGCCGTTGGTTTCCCAGCAAACCCTCACCCCCTGTCGAGCCAGGATACGGGAGGTGGCCAAAGCGTGGGGGATCTGCGGCGTAGGGTCGCCACCGAAATAGCAGATACAGAAGGTTCGTGAATCGGCCTTCCCCGCCAACTCTTGGGCGCTCAGGCCATTGTCCTGGGGTGACATCTGGCGATAATGCCAGTTCTGACAGAAGAGACAGTTGAAAGAACAAGCCCCATAGAAGACGGCTAGGTTATGGTAGCCGTACATCTTGCTCCCTTCACAGACCCAGGCGGCCACGCAGTTGGTAGGCAGGGGGTCATAATACCAGTGGAGGATCCCCTTCTTGGCCGTCCCCGCCAGGTGAACCAATTTCCCACCCTGGTTAGCGCGCAGGCCACAGAACCCCCTTCCACCTTCTGGGATCAGACATTCGTTGACACAAAGGGGGCATCGTACCCCTTCCTCATCCCTGGGCGGCTCCGGGGGGAGGCCGAACTCCAGGTGCGTGGCTTGCTGCACCTCCCTTAGGGAGGGAAGGACCTCGTTCGGGAAATCGCGGATACAATCCCCACAGGCCCCTAGTGTGGAAGCGATGAGAGGGGAAGATCTACCGCAATTGGAGCAACGCCCAGCCATGCTCTACTCGCTCTCTACCTCCAGCGTGGGCGGGACGACCTCTATCCAGGAGTTGCCCTCGGCCAGGGGGATGGAGTTCCCCTCTTCGTCAAAGAAGGAGAGCATATTCCCCGTGCCCGCCCAGACCCAACGGGCAGGGATATAATAGCCGTCCCGCAAGACCACCGCTTCCCCTTCATCGTTCAAATCGATATCGATCGAGAGTTGCATATTCTCATCCTCGATTATATGAGGCACTGCCACCTTATGCTCAGCCCAGATGACAATGACATTGGCCGCCTTTATCTGCTCCCCGGTTGTTGCCTCGGTGTGAGGAACGCCATTGATGAAACGCAGGTATCTTTGGTCTTCCTCGTCCCATCGCCAACTAGGCTGGCTGTCGCTGAAATAGGGGATGGTGATCTCGTTTATCTCCTCCACCTTTGTGGTAGGCTCCAGGGAGCCGAAGAGGAGCGGGGGAACTCGCATGGGGCGCTGCCAACCCCGTTCATCGGCGATCTGCCAGAGGACAGGGGTACTGGTGAAGGTATTATAAGGCCACCCCTCCTTGGGGCCTCGCACAAAGCCGGGGTCGCCGCGAGTCTCATCTAACCTGGGGAAGGTGGTCTCGTTGTTGAGCACCCAGAGCACCCCCGGGCTAGCCCCGGCATGGGCCAAGATGCCATCGAAGAGATAGGCTAGGGAGATATCGATGAGGCGCGCGCTCCTCACGGGCCCGATCTTCTCGAAATCGTGACAGAGATAGACGGCATCGAAGCGGGTTATCCCCCCCTCGGTGAGATGCTCGATCACTATATCCGCCTTATGGAGCCCGGACTGGGGACGGGCCCTTTTGCTGTTGCCTATCTTGATTATCAGGGGCCTGCGCAGCGCCTTTTCCAGTTCCTCCATCGCTTCCCCGGTCAAGGGGCAGCGATCGGATTCTGGGGTCGGTGTAGGGGTTGGGGTGGGTGGCTCTGGGGTATTGGTGGGAGGGGCGGCGGGGGTGACCAGGGGTTTTGGGGTCTTGGTGGGGGTAGGGGTAGCGATGGGCCCCCTAGGCCCGCAGCCCCCTAGGAAGGTGACCAGAAAACCTATTAGGAGGAGCGACATCGCTCCTTGGCGACTTGACATATTTCTGACCTCCAGTTCAGATACCGGTCAGATTATAACATACCCTGCTCCGGCTATCGAGTCAAATACGCCTGTCAAGCAATTTAAACATGTAACCGAACCTTGCTCGGTTGTGCAACATATTTTG
>DAOULQ010000235.1:0-31487 GCA_034419095.1 Anaerolineae bacterium
CCTCAATGCTTTGAGGTATTGGTTGCGAGAATACATGTCCATACCTCCATTCTACACCCGTTTCGGTTACATTTTATATTGCACAACCAATACCGTTTCGGTTACATTTTAGCTTGCAGAATACGCATCGTTGACTAGGCGGCTGGAGTGAACTATAATTAGAGCGTGAAGGAGTGGATGGTGTGGTTTCGACCTAAGTATGGCTCTGCCCTGAAGTGGCTCTTGCCAGGGATGCGGGTGAAGCGGTGGCTCCTTCTCCTCTTTGGCGGCATCACGATCCTCAGTCTGGGGGCGGGGTATATATTGGTGGAGATATACCGCGCTTGGGCCTTCCCCCTCATCTTCTATTACCTCACTTTACAGTTCATCCCCCGCGCCCTGCGGGGTTTTCTCTTCGGAGGGGTAGGCATCGCCGCGGTAGTGATGGCGGTCATCCAGCTGAATAGGTCTCTCCTCTCCGCCTTCCGTTCTCCAGGGGAGAGTCGCCTGGTGGATACCATTTACCGGCACAGGCACCGAAGCCGAGGTCCCAAGGTGGTGGCTATCGGCGGGGGCACGGGGCTCTCCACGCTACTCAGGGGGCTGAAAGAGCATACGGAGAAAGTCACCGCTATCGTCACCGTGGCCGATGATGGAGGGAGTTCCGGTCGTCTGCGTCGAGAATTGGGGGTCCTGCCCCCTGGCGACTTCAGGAACTGTATCGCTGCCCTGGCCGATGCGGAATCGTTAACCACGCAACTATTCCAATACCGTTTCAGCGAAGGCACGGGTCTCAACGGCCACAGTTTCGGCAACCTCTTCATCGCCGCTATGGCTGGGGTGACGGGGAACTTCGAGCGGGCTATCCTGGAATCGGGGCGAGTGTTGGCCATCCGGGGACAGATCTTCCCCTCCACCCTGGAGAACGTGACCCTCTGTGCTGATCTGGGTGAGGAGGAAGCCGAAGGGGTGATGCGGGCGGAGGGTGAGTCCCAGATACCCAAGGCCGGGAAGCCTATCGAGCGGGTATATCTGGTCCCTGGTGGGCCTCCCGCTTACCCCGGAGCGGTGAAGGCGATCCTCGACGCGGATCTTATAGTGGCTGGGCCGGGGAGCCTTTATACCAGCGTCCTTCCCAATCTGCTTGTCCCAGGCATCGTCGAGGCTTTGAGAGCCTCTCAGGCCTTGAAGGTGTATGTCTGTAACGTGGCCACCCAGAAAGGGGAAACGGACCATTTTACCGCTGGCGACCACATAAGGGCGCTGGAAGAGCATGTAGGGAGGGTCTTCGATTGGATGCTCCTCAACGACAATTTGGGGGTCTCGCTTCCCTCCCATCTGACTATCGAGATCGTCTCTCCCTGGATAGATCCGGACTCGGAACTCCAGGTGGTTGCCGCAGACGTGGTGGATCGAGAGAACCCCTGGCGCCATGACTCAAGAAAATTGGCCCAGGTACTATTGGACTTATACTATTCCCACAGGGATACTTTCGTAAAAGAGCAGAATGAGGGCAGAGGGCCGGGCTCCAAGAGAGAAGGTGATGGAGGAGAGAGTGGCCAGCGTTGACCCTTTGGTGGTTTTTATGAAGAGGGTTTTTTGAACCGATTTAGGTAGCGAGGAGGGGATAGATCGGCTCCCCGGAGAAGGCTCTTCTTTGGTTTGTAGCCGCCTTGTTACTCTTGCCCTGGGTTAAGCGTTTGCTGAGTCAACATCTCTACGGCCTGGGGCTTCTCATTTCTGGAGATCACCATAAGGCTGCACTTTTCTCCCTTTTCCTCCTTCTCCCTGGGGTGATCCTCCATGAATTGAGCCATTGGCTGGCGGCCAAGGCTTTGAGGGTCCCCACGGGGCGTCTCACCTTAGGGCCTCGCCGGAGGGGGGAGGTGTTAACCTTCGCCTCCCTCTCTATAGCCCCAACCGACCCCTTTCGAAAGAGCGTCATTGGTCTGGCCCCTCTCTTCGGGGGAACCGTGGCTATCTTCGTCACCGCTCGGTGGGGGTGGCCCCTTGTCCCTTGGGGCTCCTCTCCCCATGAGGCCTTGCGCCACCTCATCTTCCATTTAGGGGAGTACGCAAAAGCCCCTCACCTTTTGCTTCTTCTCTACCTTCTTTTCTCGCTGAGCAACGGGATGATGCCCAGCGAGGCGGACCGCCAAGGATGGCTTCCGGTTATCCTCTTTGGCGGCCTGGTGGTACTGATCTCCGCCCTGATGGGCTTCGTGCCCCGCATCCCAGCAGGGGCCACCTTCTGGGTATGGGGGGGCTTGGAGTGGCTGACCTTGGTCTTTCTGATCACCCTGACGGTGGATGGCCTCTTCTTTCTCCTCATCTACCTTTTGGAGCGGTTGGTGGGGGCCATGCGAGGGCAAGAGGTAGAGTATCACTAGTGAGGAGGTTGGCTCTCTCGCGCGGCGAAAAGGAGAACGATAGCCGCTACAACCCCTAAAGCGAAGAGGGCGTACAACTTATAGAGGCCGGCGGGGAGAAGCAGAGCCAGGCCGCCGAAGGAGGCACAGAAGAGGTAGAAGAGGAGAAGTACTCGACGGTGGGAGATCCCCATATCCAGCAGGCGGTGGTGGAGGTGTCCCCTGTCGCCGCGAAAGGGGGAACGATGCTGCCGGAGGCGGTTCACGATCTGCCAGGCCACGTCCAAGATGGGGATGCCCAAAACCAAAAGCGCGGTGGCCGCCTTGGCTCCACCGATGATGGAAAGGGTGCCTAGAGCAAAGCCCAGAAAGAAGGATCCCGAGGTGCCCATGAATACCCGAGCGGGGTGGAAGTTGTAAGGTATAAACCCCAAGGCACAGCCAGCCAAGGCTAGTGGGAGGAGGGCGATGCTCACCTGGCCCAGACGGTTGCTATGGGCGAAAAAGATGAGGGAGGCGATGAGTGTGATCCCCGCCGCTAGCCCATCGATGCCGTCTAACCAGTTGACAGTGTTCATCATCCCCATGATCCAGAAAAGGGTGAAGAGTACAGCGAACCAGGTGGGGAAGGTGACTAGCCCGCCGAAGGGGCTGGCTATATTTTTGATCAAGGTGCCCGAGGCCACCGCCACGCAAGCGGCCAAGAACTGTACCGCGAGTTGAGGCCAGGGGGAGAGTTCCCGCTTGTCGTCGTAGACGCCTATCAGAAAGACGAGGAGTGAGCCGATAATCAGCCCACTTCGGCGTAGGGGCTCTAAGGGATCAGGTTCGGGCTGGACTGAAGGGGGGTAGAGGATCAAAGATAGCCCTATAGTGATCAGGAAGGGGAAGAAGAGCGCTACCCCTCCCAATTTTGGCGTTGGCACCTCATGCAAGTGCCTGGGCTCGCGAGGGTAGTCGACGAAGCCAAAGCGCCGCGCCACTCTCCCCACCAGGGGCGTGAGGAGGAGAGCCAAGAGCAGGGGTACGGCGAAGACGGCCAGATAGAGCACGATCTACCTTTCTATTTACGAAGTAGGGCAACCCCAAGGGTTGCCCTCATTCTAGGCTGCTCGGGCTCTTCTGTCAAGGGTTGGGGAGGCGAACCACCTCCACACCCGCTTCAGCCAGGAAGTTGCGGGCCAGTTCATCGGGATATTCTCCCGCGTAGATCACCCTCTTCAGGCCGGCGTTGATGATCATCTTGGCGCAGGTATTGCAAGGCTGGTGGGTGACATATATGGTGGCTCCCTCTGTGGAGACACCATGTAAAGCCGCCTGGATGATGGCGTTCTGCTCGGCGTGAAGACTTCTTATACAGTGGTCATCTTTGATGATGCAGCCGACTTCTTGACAGTGGGCTAGCCCGGCTGGAGCCCCGTTGTAGCCAGTGGTCAGGATGCGCTTATCCCTCACGATGATGGCCCCCACAGAGGCCCGTAAGCAGGTGGAGCGCTCGGCCACTTGCCGGGCTATCCCCATGAAATATTCATCCCAGGTGGGGCGTGGCTTGGCATTCATTTGATTACCCTGTTCCGAATTGCCTGTCCCCCGCGTCCCCCAGTCCGGGGACGATGTAGCCCGCTGGGGGGTCCCCCGGCTTCTGGGGCTCGCCCGTCAGGTGGTCGTCGATGGCCGCGATATGGATATCCACATCTGGGTGGGCCTCTATAAGCCTTCTCACCCCCTCGGGGGCGCCTATGACGCCCACGAATTTGATCCGCTTGGCTCCCCACTTCTTCAGAATATCTACCGTGGCTACCGCCGAGCCTCCGGTGGCTAGCATGGGGTCTAATATTAAGCAGACCTGCACTGTAGGGTGGACGGGGAGTTTACTATAATACTCTACCGGCTCTAGGCTCTCATGATCTCGGTAGAGGCCGATATGCCATACCTCCGCGGAGGGCATCATCTCCCAGATCCCCTCCACCATCCCCAGCCCGGCGCGGAGGATGGGCACTAGCCCGATCTTCTCGGTCAACTGGTATCCTTTGGCTGGGGCCAGAGGGGTGGTGACCTCCACCTCCTGGAGTCCCAGGTCCGCCGTAGCCTCGTAGGCCAGGAGGATCGATACCTCTCTGATCAGTTGCCGGAACTTCTTAGGCTCGGTATTTTTGTCCCGCAGGAGGGTCATCTTATGCTTGATAAGGGGGTGGGTGGATTCCAAAACTGGCATCTTGCCCTCCTTTGTTAAAAGGCAGCGGCCTGTTTTCCGCTGCCTTCTCTTCTCAGGCTTCCCCGGTGCGCTTGAGGAGCGCCTCCCACCGCCGATCCACCTCGGCTTGGAGTTCCTCTATGATGTGTCTATTCTCCTCCTTGAAGAGATGGCGGAAACGGCCTTGGGGTCTAAGAAACTCCTCGATAGGGAGTTTCTCCTTGGGCTGGTAGTTGAGTTTCCACTCCCCCTTCTCTACCTCGTAGAGGGGCCAGAAGCAGGTATCCACCGCTAGGCGCGATATCTCGATGGTCGTATCGGTGGGGTGGCGCCAGCCTCGGTTGCAGGAGGAGAGGACGTTGATGAAGGAAGGACCATCGGCGGCTACCGCTTTGCGTACCTTCTGCATCAGATCCCTAAAGCGGTGGGGAGAGGCCTGGGCGGCGTAGGGGATGCCGTGAGTGGCCACGATAGCCGTGAGGTCCTTGCGATGTTGGGGCTTGCCGGGGATAACCTTCCCTGCTGGTGAGGTGGTGGTCCAAGCGCCATAGGGGGTAGCCCCAGAGCGTTGGATGCCGGTGTTCATATAGGCCTGGTTGTCGTAGCAGATGTAGAGAAGCCTGTGTCCCCGTTCCAAGGCTCCCGAGAGGGCCTGGATGCCGATATCATAGGTGCCCCCATCCCCGGCGAAGGCCACGAACTTTATATCCCGCTCCTTCATCTTTCCCTGTTTCACCAAGGAGCGGTACATGGTCTCTATGCCGCTCAGGGTGGAGGCGGCGTTCTCGAAAGCGTTATGGATCCAAGGGATCCGCCAGGCGGTATAGGGGTAGATGGTGGTGCCTACTTCTAGGCAACCGGTGGCCGTGACCACGATCACCGGTTCATCGATAGCCAAAAGCACCTGGCGAATGATGATGGGAGCAGCACACCCTGCGCAGAGACGGTGACCGGGAGCCAGCCGTTCTTCTTTCTTGGAAAGCTCTTTCAACTTAAGCGCTGTAGCCATTTTTTCTCCTCTAAACCTTAGGCCGCGGTAAGGAGGTTTTGCTTGCCTTCCCTCACGCCCAGCCAGTTGACCAAGCGTTCGATCTCTCCTGTTTCGGAGATTTGCAAAAGATCGCGGAAGACGCTTTCGATCTGATGGGGAGTGGTATCCCGACCGCCGAGGCCGAAGATGTAATCGACCACTTTACTCCTCACGCCGTGAACCTGGAAGGCGGCACAGATCTCCATGAAGAGCGGCCCACCTAAAGCGCCGAAAGAGTCGGAGCGGTCCATCACTCCCACCACGGCCTTATCTTTTAGGGCTTCCACTATCTCCTGGCTGGGGAAGGGCCGGAAGCAGCGAGGTTTCAGAAGGCCCGCTTTAATCCCTCGACCTCGTAGATCGTCCACCACGCCCCTGGCCGTTCCCGCCGTGGAGGAGAGGACGACTACCGCTATCTCTGCATCGTCCAACCTGTATCTCTCTAATAGCCCATAGGAACGGCCGAAGGTTTTGCCGAACTCCTCCCCTACCTCTATCACCGCCTCTTTGGCTCGCTCTATAGCCTCCGCTTGCTGTCTCTTGTGCTCCATATAGAAGTCGTAAAAGTCCAAGGGGCCGTAGGTAACCGGGTTATCGATGTCTAAGAGGGGGTAGGTGGATCGGAAAGGGCTGATGAAACGCTTGACCGCTTCGTCCTCCTCTATCTCCACCCGCTCCACGGCGTGGCTGGTGATGAAGCCGTCCGACATCACCATCACCGGGAGACGTATCTCCTCTCTCTCAGCGATCCGCACCGCCTGGATGGTGTTGTCGTAGGCCTCTTGGGCGTTCTCGGAGAAGAGTTGTATCCAGCCTGCGTCGCGAGCCCCCATGGAGTCGGAGTGATCACAATGGATGTTGATGGGGGCGGAAAGGGCGCGGTTCACCACCGGCATGACGATGGGGAGCCTGGTAGAGGCGGCGACATAGAGGACCTCCCACATGAAGGCCAGCCCCGCTGAGGAGGTGGCGGTCATCACCCGGCCGCCGGCTGCCGAAGCGCCAATGCAGGCGCTCATGGCGCTATGCTCGCTCTCTACAGTAATGAACTCCGTATCCACCAACCCGTCAGCCACGAACTCAGAGAAGGTTTGGACTATGGAGGTCTGAGGGGTGATGGGGTAAGCGGCCACCACATCGGGGTTGATCTGGCGCATCGCTTCTGCGGTGGCCGAGTTGCCGTCTAAAGCCATATATCTGCCCATATCTCCTCCCTATAGAGGGTTAATCTGTAAGCATAGTGATCGCCTCGACCGGGCAGACCTGGGTGCAGATACCACAGCCTTTGCAATGGTCCAGGTCGAAGCCTTTCATCTTCTCCTCTTGGACGAGGACGGAACAGTCGGGGCAATGGATCCAACAAAATAAGCAGTGGGTGCACTTCTCCAGATCGAGGACCGGGCGCTGGGCCCGCCAGGCACCGGTGATGTATTCTACCGCGTTGCCTGCCTCGACGATCAGCCCCCCTTCAGGGATCTCCCGCCATCCCGCTTCTAGATCGACCACTTTATCCCTCCCTTACCTCGCGATAGGCCCGCTCGATGGCCTGCACGTTCTGTTCCGCTACGCGAGAGCCGAACTTATAGCCGAACCTCTCGCGAGTCTTCTCTATCAGATCCTCCAGGGCTACGAAGCCCGTAGCCTTAATTAGGGCACCCAGCATGGGGGTGTTGGTGATCTCCCGCCCCAAAGTATCCATGGCGATGCGGGTAGCGTTGACGGTGAAGACCCTTCCCTTTTTGAATCCCAACCGCTCTCGGATCTGGGCGGGAGATTCCTCCGTATTTACGATAAGGATACCCTCTTCTTTCAACCCTTCGGCGACATTCACGCTGCCTGTGAGAGTGGGGTCAAGTACCAGGACTACATCCGGTTCTTGGATCTGGGAATGGATATCGATGGGTTCACTGCTCAGGCGGGTGAAGGCTCGCACCGGGGCTCCTGCGCGCTCTGGGCCGTAGTCCGGAAAGGCTTGGAAGTATTGTCCGCTGTCCAAGGCTAGGTCAGCCAGCATCTTGCCGGCGGTGACTACACCTTGGCCGCCGCGGCCATGCCAGCGGATCTCTGTTAACTTAGCCACCTCTCCTCCCTTCCCATCCCTCGGGATCCCTGCGGGACAGGGATACTTTACGTATAGGCGTAAAAAAAGCCCCTTTCATCGGCTGGCTTGGGCGGATGTGGTTGTTGAGCGCCCAAAGAGCACGCAATATATTATAGGGTAATGGTGCCGAAAAATCAAACGGTGGCTATTAGGGAAGAGCCTTTCTCACGAGGGATAGATATACTTTGGCACTATCCCCTGGGGTAGCCTTGGTGGGGATGGGGGACCGCGCTCCTGAGAGGAGGAATCATATCCGCCTCTTCCTCTCGATTTCCGTTTTGCACTTGAGACATAACGTGGCCTGGGGTATGGCCTTCAACCGAGCAGGGTCGATCCTTTCCCCGCAATTCTCGCAGATGCCATAGACCCCCTTTTCCGCTAGGGAGAGAGCGTACTCCACCGCCCCCAGTTCTCGCTCCAAATGTTGAAGGAGAGCCAGGTTCTTCTCCCGTTCATAGAGAGCAGGGTCTCCCTCCTCCAGATCCCTCTCCACCTCGCCTCTCACACTATCTTGGAGGCGCCTTATCTCGGCTACTATCTGGTTCCGCTCGGCCTTCAACCTCTCTATATCCTCGCTCATCTTATTTCCCCTCTAGAGGAGTAGGAAAGGCACCGCTTACAAGTAATAGAGAAGCGATGCCCTTTTCATCACCTCTGATCTTGCCCCATCATATATACTACTTTTCCGCGCATCCGTCAAAGAGGATTGGGCAAAGTTTGAAGAGAGGGGAGGAAGTTAACAGGCCTAAATAGGCGAGAAACGCATTATTTCGTGGTTTTTGAGGAAATTTCGGCCATTTTTATTCGTTGGAGAGGGGGCTTGCCATCTACTCCATCTTTGGTATAATGGGATAGAAGAGGTGAAAGCGTTGGAAAGAGCCGTCTCTCCGAAGTTGAAGGCTGACGAGGTAGCGGTAGAGGTCCTTCTCCGCCCCAAGGCCCTGCAGGAGTTCATCGGCCAGGAGAGGGTTAAAGAGAATATCAAGATACTCTTGGAGGCTGCCCAGGGGAGAGGGGAGGCGGTAGAGCATGTGCTCTTCTGTGGCCCTCCAGGTCTGGGTAAGACGACCTTAGCCAATATCATCGCTCATGAGATGGGGGTAAGGATCACTGTCACCTCTGGGCCGGCTGTGGAGCGGGTCCGCGACTTCGCGGCCATAGTGAGCCGATTGGGCGAACGAGATGTCCTTTTCATCGACGAGGTCCACCGGCTCCCCCGGCCTGTGGAGGAGATGCTCTATCCGGCTATGGAGGATCGGTGCCTAGATATAATTATGGGAAAGGGGCTCAAGGCCCATACCCTTAGACTTCGATTGAAGCCTTTCACGGTGATAGGGGCTACCACCCGTATGGCCCTTATGACCTCTCCTTTAAGGGCTCGCTTCGGTGTGCTCTACCGTCTGGGTTTCTACAGCCTTTCGGCCATGGAGCAGATCGTGCGCCGTTCGGCGCAGATCCTGGGTGTGGAGATCGGGGAGGGGGGGTGCCAGGAGATCGCCAGGCGGGGGCGAGGGACCCCTCGGGTGGCCAATCGACTCTTAAGAAGGGTGAGGGATTACGCTCAGGTGCGGGCCGATGGGGTGATCACCGCAGAGGTGGCCTGCCAAGCGTTGAAACTCCTGGAGGTAGACTCCCTAGGTTTGGACCAGGTCGACCGGAGGGTCATCGAGACCATAATCCATAAATTCAATGGGGGGCCGGTGGGGATCGACACCATCGCTGCCTCCATCAGCGAGGAGGCAGATACCATCATGGATGTATATGAGCCCTACCTTTTGCAGTTGGGGTTCATCGACCGGACGCCAAGAGGGCGGGTGGCTACCAAACTGGCCTACGAGCACCTGGGCCTCCCATACGAAGAAGGGCAACCGACGCTATTTTGAGATGCGCGTGGTAGATTTAAAAGGCCGTGAACTCTCTCCCTGCTCGGAAGAGAAGGCGGAGAGACTTTTGAAGGAAGGGAAGGCGACTATGGTCGAGGGCGAGCCCCCGACCATACGCTTATCCTACGAGGTGGAGGGGCGGCCAAAACCGGAGGAAGCGGGATCTAAAGGTGAGGGCAAAAAGGTACTGCTCCACATCTGTTGTGGTCCCTGTAGCACCTATACTATAGAACGCCTTCGGGAGGAGGGGTTCTCCGTCACTGGCTTCTGGTACAACCCCAACGTTCACCCCTTCTCCGAGCACGAGAGAAGGCGGGAGTGCATAGAGGAGTACGCTCGAACCGTAGATCTCCCTATGATCTGGTGGCCGTACTATGAGATGGCGGAGTTCCTCCGCCGGGTCTCGGGCCACGAGGCCAAGGGGGATCGTTGCTCTATCGATTATGGGATGAGGTTGGAGAGGACGGCTGAGGTGGCCGCCCAAGAAGGGTACGATGCCTTTACCACCACTCTGCTCATCAGCCCCCATCAGGACCAGGCTTTGATACGGGAGATCGGCGAAGAGTTGGGTTCAAAGTATAATTTGGAGTTCTATTTCGAGAACTTTCGGCGGGGTTGGGCGGAGCGGGGGCGTCTGGCGAAGGAGCATAACCTCTATAGGCAAAACTATTGTGGCTGCATCTACAGCGAGTGGGAGAGATATAGAAGCCCTCAGACAGAGGGAGATTAGAGTGGCGAGGGTGGCGAAGGAGCCTTTGACCTATCTTGTCATCGCCATCCTGGTTCTTTGGGTCCACCAGGCTTTCTATCTTAGAGAGTTGGGCTATGACGCCGTGGATGATGCCTACATCTCTTTCCGGTACGCCCAAAACTTCGTCCGAGGACACGGACTGGTCTTCAACATCGGCGAGAGGGTAGAAGGGTATACGAACTTCCTCTGGACGGTGCTCCTCGCCCCATTCATATTGGTGGGGGTTGAACCGGGAGCCGTGGCCATGGCTCTAGGAGGCCTCTTCGCCCTGGGAACCATGATCTTACTCTACCACAAGTTCGCTCAGAAGGCCCTGGTGGTTACTCTCTCTCTTCTCCTCTTGGCCGTCGATGGCTCTTTCGCCCTCTGGTCTGTGGGGGGGATGGAGACGGCTATCTTCACCTTCTTATTGCTCTCTGCCATCTTTGCCTATCTCCAGGAGGGAGA
Organism: Anaerolineae bacterium; assembly: GCA_034419095.1. GTDB lineage: Bacteria > Chloroflexota > Anaerolineae > UBA7937 > UBA7937 > UBA7937. Next base: position 10,755 of record DAOULQ010000235.1, read on the forward strand.
AGACGAAAGGTTGGCGCTCCTTTCGGGCCTGCTCTTCGCCCTAGCGGCCCTGACTCGCCCTGAAGGGGTCCTGGTCTTCGCGGTCACGTTGCTCCACCGGGCGTTTCATCAGCTACTTGTGGAGCGGAGGCTCCTCAGCGGGCCTGATCTGCTTCGGATTTTCTCCTTCCTAGGGTTATACGGGCCATACTTCCTATGGCGCTATAACTATTACGGTTATCTCCTCCCCAACACCTTCTACGCTAAGGTAACTACCGAAGGGGTAGGCGCTCAGATGGTACGGGGGTTCGCCCACTTACGTACCTTCTTGGGGGTGCATCTTGGATGGTTGCTCATACCTTTGACCTTGGTGCCCTTTCTCAAGCGGAAGGTGGGGTTCACTTGGAGTTATCTGGTTTTTCTAGTTTCAGTCTATTTCTCTTATATCGTCTATGTGGGAGGGGATTGGTCGGTGGGCCGTTTCTTCGTTCCCATCCTCCCGGCTCTCTACCTCCTGGTGGCCATGGGGGTCAGCGAAGCCTACATGAGCCTTCAAACCCGGTTTAAGGAGAGGGGCTGGGAGGGGTATTTTAGAGGGTTTGGTGCCCTCCTCGCCTTGGGAGGGGTGGTAGCCCTCTTTATTCTATCCTCTTTAGGTGGCGAGGATAGGCTCTTCATCCGTCGCTTCCAGGCTAGGGAGGCGACGCGGGCCAGGGTCATGATGGGGAGATGGCTGCAGGAGCATCTCCCTCCCGATACCCTCATCGCTGTCGATGCGGCAGGCCAAATCCCCTATTACTCTGAGATGAGGACCCTAGATATGTTCGGGGTGAACGACGAACATACAGCTCATATGAAGGTGGAGACCATGGGCCAGGGGACCCCCGGCCATGAGAAGTTCGATTTCGATTACATCATGTGGCGGCAACCGGATCTGATCATCGTCTATGGCAATTTCCTGGATGGTTCACCGATATACGAGAGGGCCGATGATTGGAAGTGGACAGAGGATGAATCCCTGCGCCACTTTTTGACCATCTACCGTCGCCGGGATTGGGAGGCTTGAGGCGGTGATGGCCAATATCGGCCGGATGTTGGTCATCTTGGGGGTAGTGTTCATCGTTTTCGGCTTGGCTTTGATCTTGGCGGGCCGCGTTCCCTTCCTAGGGCGGCTTCCAGGGGATATCCATATCCGGCGGGGGGAAGTGGAGATATATATCCCCTTAGCCACCTCTCTTCTTCTCAGCCTCTTGGCCACCTTGATCCTCAGCCTTTGGGCACGCTTTCTCCGTAGATAATTTGCACCCTTTAGGGGTAGTCCGGTGAAGATCGAGGATTTCGATTACCAGATACCTCCTCATTTGATCGCTCAGCACCCTCTCGAGCCCCGGGACGCCTCTCGACTCATGGTCATCAGTCGGGCGGAGGGGAAGATCGAGAATCGCCGTTTCCGGGATATCGCCGACTATCTTCGCTCGGGTGACCTCTTAGTGGCCAACGACAGCCGGGTCATCCCGGCGCGCCTTCTAGGCCATAAGGTGCCCACAGGGGGAAAGGTGGAGTTGTTGCTCACCACCAAGCGGGGAGATAGGCTTTGGGAAGGTTTAGTGAGGGGACGGAAAGTTAGGGTGGGGAGCGAGGTGGAGTTCGGTGCCCCTCCTTTCTCACTTCGAGCCAGGGTTCTCGAAGTCACGGAAAGAGGTCGCTTGTTTGAGTTCGATTCTCCTGTGGATCTTTGCCAACTAGGCGAGATTCCTCTCCCGCCTTATATCCACGAGCCGTTGAAAGAGGGGGAGCGGTATCAGACGGTATACGCTCGCCGAGAGGGTTCGGTGGCCGCGCCTACAGCGGGGCTCCATTTCACCCCTCAACTTATGGAGCAGATAAGGGCTAAAGGGGTTCAATTTCTGTTCGTGACTCTGCACATCGGCCCCGGCACCTTCCAGCCGGTGAGAGCCGAGGAGGTGGAGGAGCACACGTTAGAGGCGGAGTATGGTGAACTCTCCCCCTCGGTGGCCGAGGCTCTCAACCAGGCTAAAGGGGAGAAGCGGCGGGTGATAGTGGTAGGGACGACCGCTGTCCGGGTCTTGGAGACGGCGTATAGAGGGGGGCAAATAACTCCCTATAAGGGCTGGACGGATCTCTATATCTATCCCGGCTATCGGTTTCAGGTGGTGGACGCCCTGATCACCAACTTCCACCTGCCCCGTTCGACCTTGCTTCTTTTGGTAGCCGCCTTCGCGGGGAAGGAGTTGATCGATGAGGCTTACCAAGAGGCGATCAAGCGGAGTTACCGTTTCTACAGTTTCGGCGACGCGATGTTCATCGTCTAGAGGGCTGAGAGGTACGAAGGGCCAGGGTTGCGGGCCGCTTTTGGGTTACTGGGGACTGCTGCTGCCATGGGGAGGGTTTTTGACAGGGCGACAAAGTTGCAACCGCGGCTGAGGCGATGTATAGTGGTAGTTGATTTTATGGAAAGTTATGTTAGAATGAGGCTGCCATAAAGCAGGATGAAGGAGAGGCCCATGGAGGAGACGAAAGTAAGGGAGAGGATCGATAGCTTTCTGGAGTACCTCTCCGTAGAGAAGGGGTACTCTCCTAACACTATATCCGCCTACAAGATCGACCTCACCCAATTTCTCGACTACTTGATGGCTCTGGCAGAGGGGAGGAGGTGGGTTTGGGCGGGGGTGGAGAAACGAGACATCATCTCCTACATTATGCATCTGAAGGAGGAGCGACAGTACGCCTCGTCCACCGTGGCCCGCAAGGTGGCGGCCATCAAATCTTTCTTCCATTTCCTGTGGCGGGAGGGCCACATTAGCGATGATCCCACAGCCGCCCTTGACTCTCCCCGGGTGGAGAAACGGCTCCCCAGGGTTATCTCCTTCGAGGAGGTGAAAAGGCTTCTCGCCCAGCCGAGCGAAGGGGGTGACGCCAAGGGGTTGCGGGACCGCGCTCTTTTGCATCTGCTCTATGCTACCGGTATGAGGGCCAGCGAGGTTGTGGGTTTGAATCTGGACGATCTGAATCTGGCTTCCGCCTCGGTTCGTTGTTGGGGAAAGGGCTCCAAAGAGCGGATAATCCCCATCCACCCCCCGGCGGTTGAGGCCCTGAGGGAGTATGTGGAGGGGGGCAGGAGGGAGTTCCTGAAACCGGAGAACCCGGGAGAGGAGGCGCTCTTCCTCAATCAGCGAGGGAGGCGACTGACTCGACAGGGGCTATGGCTCATAGTTAAGGGGTACGTGAAGGAAGCAAGGCTCCCTGAGGGGGTGACCCCCCATACTCTGCGCCACTCCTTCGCCACCCATATGTTGGATGGTGATGCGGACCTGATAAACGTCCAGCAACTTCTGGGACATGCCAGCGTCTCCACCACTCAGATCTATACCCATGTCTCCAGCGAGCGGCTGCGGGAGGTTTACGACAGGTCGCATCCCCGAGCCAAAGAGTAAGGAGGAAGGGAGATGGGTTATCTAGAGAGCCTTATGGGACAATATGAGAGGATAGCCTTTAAGACGCGAAGGCATTGGCTGGCGATCCTGCCCGCTATCCTCGTCAACTCTTTGCTTTCGCTTCTCATAATCGTGGGGTGTGTCCTTCTCGGTAGTTTGGTTGGCCTTTGGGCATCTTTAGCCCTCCTGCTCTTAATCTTTCCCCTAGGGAAGTTGACCATCGACCTCCTCCACTGGTGGAACGAGCAATACGTGATCACCAACCGGCGGGTGGTCCAGGTGGAGGGTATCATCAATAAGCACGTTATAGACTCCTCCTTGGAGAAGGTGAACGATGTGGTCTTGGACCAGTCGCTTTTGGGGAGGTTCCTGGGCTACGGCGACGTGGAGATCCTCACCGCCAGCGAGATAGGGGTGAACCGTCTCGATCGGGTTGCCAACCCCGTAAAATTCAAGACGGAGATGTTGAACCAGAAGGAAGGGGTGAGCCGCCTGGAATCTTTCAAGTGCAAGGCCGAGGAGGTGTTAAGCGGGGAAGGCCCTGTGGCCGCCGATATACCGCGACTTATATCTGAACTGGATGATCTGCGGAAGAGGGGGGTCATCACCGAGGAGGAGTTCCAGAAGGAGAAGGAGGAACTTCTGGAGAAGTTATGAACTACGACTTTGGGGAGGTGGAGAGGGTAGCGGGCCAGATTCGAGCGCCTCTTGAACCTCAGGTAGGGATCATCACCGGCTCTGGGCTGAGCGGCTTGGTTCGTGAGGTGGAAGAGCCGTTGGTTATCCCCTACGAGGAGATCCCCGATTTCCCCCCGGCTACCGTGGAGGGACATCCGGGGCAGATGTTTTTGGGTCATCTGGCTGGAAAAGGGGTGGTGGTGATGCAGGGGCGGGCCCATTTCTACGAGGGTTATTCCCTGGAGCGGATCGCTCTTCCTGTGCGGGTGATGCGGGGGCTAGGAGTCGATACCCTCATCGTCACTAACGCCGCTGGTGGCCTGAACGAGGGTTTCAAAGCGGGTGATCTAATGCTCATCACCGACCATATCAACCTGGTGGGGATGGCTGGTCATAGCCCTCTATTCGGCCCCAACGATGAACGGTTGGGCCCTCGGTTCGTGGATATGTCTGAGGCTTATGATAAAGAACTGCGTAAGATCGCCCTTGAGGTGGGATACGAATTGGGGCTTGAGTTGCGGCAAGGGGTCTATGCCATGGTGGGAGGCCCCACCTTTGAGACGCCAGCGGAGATCCGTTTCCTTCGCCTCATGAGAGCAGATGCGGTGGGGATGTCTACCGTCCCGGAGGTGGTTGTGGCCCGGCATGGAGGGATGCGGGTTCTGGGCATCTCTCATATCAGCAATATGGCGGTCCTTATCCCTACAGGATCCCGTCCCAAAGGCCCCACAGGGATCCCGAGGGAGATTCCGTCCCACGGGGATCCCGTCCCAAAGGGATCCCGAGGGAAGGGGTGGGAAGGGATGGGACACCCTACTAAGAAAGAAGAAGGGCTCCACGAAGAGGTACTAGAAGCGGGGGAGAAGGCGCTCCCCAGACTTCTGGCCTTGATCAAAGGGGTCCTGGGTAGGATCTGACAGAGGGGGTGCTGGGGGTCGATGAGGGGGAACGAGGGCTTTCGTTCCCCTTTATGGTAAAGGGCACTGGTATGGCCGTCTTTATCGAGTTCTTGGCTAAGATCGCCTTCTGGATATATCTAGCCTGTGGGGTGGTGATGCTCTTCTATCTTCGGACGATCTTTGTGGCTTGGCGGGAGAGGGGCACCGCTCTTCATACCGCTGAGAAAGAGGCGGCCACCAGTCGGGCCTATCATTCCATGGTGGCTATAGGGATTTTAATCTCGGTGGTGGGGGTGGTGGCTCTTATAGCTACTTTGGCCCCGGCTCTAGAGGGGCTTTCGGGGGCAGAGTTGCCGGAATCGATGCTCGTTACGCCCCCTCCTTCTTTATCCCCTCTCCCGGTGACGCCCACCCCCACCTTGGAACGGCCCACCAGGTCAGCGGTGGTGATACCTACCCCCTTTCTTTCCCCTTCCCCCACACAGCCTCCTTCAGTGCCAGCCTGCCCCAACCCCAAGGCCAGGATTACCTCCCCTGGGATGGGGGCTAGGGTGGAGGGGAGGTTGGAGATATGGGGAACGGCCGATATAGAGAATTTTTGGTACTACAAAGTGGAATTCGCTGCCGGGGATAGCCCCTGGGAATGGGCTTACTTGGGAGAGGGAAGAGAACCGGTCTCCGATGGTCTCCTTTTCGTCTGGGATGTCTCGGGCCTGCCGGTAGGGAGTTATACCGTGCGGTTGACTGTGGTGGATAGAACGGGGAACTACCCCCAGCCCTGCGATCTGCGGGTGATAATAGAGTAGAAGGGTAGGACGTTGAAAAGAGCAGTCGTCATCATCGTTCTAATCTCGCTGGCGCTTTGTCTCTGTCTCATCTCTTGTCTGACGGCCATTTCGGTAGCCTATAGACTGGCTACCTGGTCCAGACCGGCCCTGGAGACGCCCGAGCCCACACCCACACTGCACACGCCAACTCCCACACGCACTTTTTCACCCACCCCAGAGGCCACCTCCACCTCCCGGGTGGGACTGGAGAGTTGGGAGTTGTTAGAGAGGACAGAGGTTCCAGTACGAGACCTCATCGCCCTGACGAAGCGGCTCAAGCATGTGGAGGGGCTGATCCCAGAGGTGGTTAGAGAGAGCGCGCCGGATTATGAGATCGGCGACGAAGAGGTCTTCTGGGTTTCCAACGTGGATACCGATGAGAATTTCCAGATCACTGCTGTGCTCCTCTATGCCACGCCCCATCTATATGTGTGGGTAGAGAAGGGGGCCGATGTGGACCTGGAGCGGCTCAAGGAAGCGGCGGATATCTTCGAGGAGAAGACCTATCCCACAAATCGTGAATTCTTCGGCAGCGAATGGACGCCCGGGGTGGATAGCGATCCCCACCTCAACATCCTCCACGCTCGGGGGCTGGGAGACTGGGTGGCGGGCTACTACTCCAGCGCCGATGAATTCTCCCATCTGGCCCACGAGTTCTCCAACGAGCGCGAGATGTTCTATATCAACCTTGACGTCCCGATGAACGTGGGGGGCGATTACTATAACGGCGTCCTGGCCCATGAGTTTCAGCATATGATCCACTGGTACAACGACCGAAACGAAGATACCTGGCTTAACGAAGGGTTCTCTGAGTTGGCTGCTTATCTAAACGGTTATGACCCAGGTAGCTTCCAGATGGCCTTCGCTATGGAGCCTGATACACAACTCAATACCTGGGAGGAATCCGAGGAAAACGCACCCCACTATGGCGCGGCTTACCTCTTTACCCTATATTTCCTGGAACGTTTCGGTGAGGAGGCGACGCGGGCTCTGGTGGCCCACCCGGCTAACGGCATCGCTAGTGTAGACGCGGTTCTTTTGGAGTTGGGATATAGTTCCGATGAGTTCTTCGCCGACTGGGTGGTGGCCAACTATCTGGATGACCCTTCTTTGGAAGATGGGCGGTATGGCTATGGGGAGTTGGAGATATGGGTGGGCGACGTTTACCCTCTGAGCCGTTATCCGGTGGAGCGGCAGGAGAGCGTCCACCAGTATGCGACCGATTATATCTTCTTTCAGCCCCGGCGGGATATGAAGATCGATTTCCAAGGGGCCACCTGGGTGAAGGTGATGGATAACGAGGCTCATAGCGGTCGTTATCAGTGGTGGTCTAACCGGAGCGACGAGAGCGATACGACCCTTACCCGGGCCTTCGACCTCAGCGGGTTGGAGAGCGCTACCCTGGAGTTTTGGACCTGGTATGACATCGAGGAGAATTGGGACTACGCCTATGTTGAAGTTTCGAGCGATAGGGGAGAGACCTGGGATATCTTGATCACCCCCTCGGGGACGGACTATAACCCCAACGGCAACAATTTCGGTTGGGGCTACACGGGGATGAGTGGCAGGGGGAGAGAACCCCGGTGGATTCGGGAGGAGGTCGACCTCAGCGACTACGTGGGAGGGGAGGTACTTATCCGCTTTGAATACATCACCGACGACGCCGTTAATCGCCCCGGCTTCGCCGTGGACGACATCTGGATCCCCGAACTGGACTATGACTATGATGCGGAGGGAGATGATGGCTGGGAGGGGGAAGGGTTCATCCGCATGGAGAATATCCTCTCCCAGAGGTGGATCGTGCAGGTGATAGAGTTCGCCGGGCGGGAGACGAGGGTACATAAGATAGAACTGGACGAGGAGGGGAAGGGGGAGTGGCTCATAGATGGGGACGAGGTAGATGAGGTGGTCTTAGTCGTTTCCGCCCTGGCTCCTAGCACCACGGAGGTGGGGACGTATAGGTATGAGGTGAGGGAAGAGGAGTAGGCCTGGGGAATCAGAGGGAGGAGTGACGGCGGATTTGAAGAGCTCGTTTGGAATGCGGTGCATGGAGCGATAGAGTGGGAAATCGCCAACTAGGAACTATCATACGTGAAGTGGGTCGGAGAATCGCTGATGTCGGGCGGTCGCCAATACGGGTATTAGGGGGGCCGGGTACGGCGAAGACGTCTGTGCTCATGCACGCGCTTGAGAGATTACTAAAGAAGGGAGCTGATGCAAGGCGTATACTGCTAGTGACTTTCAGTCGAACAGCAGCGCGCGACCTAATTGAAAAGCTTGGACAGTTGAACGTTGTGGGGTCCGATTCAGTGCGGGCAGCGACACTCCATAGTCTTTGTTTCGGTGTCCTTAAACGAGAGGAGGTGTTAAGGCTAACCGGGCGAGTAGCGCGCCCACTTTTGAAGTTTGAACAGGACTTTCTGCTAACGGATATGCCTGATCGGTTGGGCGGAAAGCGAGAGTGCAGATCGCGTCTGCGAGCTTTCGAAGCAGTATGGGCACGGCTACAATCCGATATGCCAGGCTGGCCTCAAGATGAGGTAGATCGTGAGTTCCAGCGGTGCCTGCGAGAGTGGTGTGATTTCCACGAAGCAATGTTAATAGGGGAGATCGTTCCGCTTGCCTTGCAATATCTGCGAGACAATCCGGCGTGCTTGGAAAGGCGGATGTTTAGCCATGTGTTGGCCGATGAATACCAGGATCTGAATAGGGCTGAGCAGGCGGTGATTGATCTCTTGGCAGAGCATGCCATTCTGGTCGTTGCAGGTGATGAGGACCAGTCCATCTACGGTTTCAAATATGCCCGGCCTGAGGGGCTGCTAGAGTTCCCTAATATGTATCCGGGCACCCACGACGAATTTCTGGAGGTGTGTGGGCGTTGTCCGACAAGGGTGATTGACATTGCGAAGAGCCTGATTTCAAATAATGCGGTTCGTATGCAGGATAAACGGTTGGAAGCTGCACCGGGAAATCCAGAAGGCCGTGTGCATAATGTTCAGTGGGATACCTTGGAGGATGAAACAATAGGATTAGCGAGAATCATCGAGAGATATTTGAATGCAGGGTGGGTTGACATTGGACGCGTTCTCGTTCTTACCCCGAGACGGTTGCTCGGATATGCGCTACGAGAGGAGCTTCGCCAGCGGGATATTCCCGTCCATAGCTTCTTCCCGGAGGAGGCACTTGAATCGCGGCGGGTTCAGGAATCCTTCACCCTTTTAACGCTCCTGGCGCATCCCGGCGACCGCGTAGCATTGCGTTGCTGGCTGGGATTTGGAGAACGGACATTAAGGCGTGGTCAGTATGCGCGCATCAGAGAATACTGCGAGGAGGAGGGACACCAACCCTGGGACGCGCTTAACGCACTGGCTAACGGTGACCTTAACTTGGACGACACCGAACAACTTGTAACTCGTTTCGGGATTCTCCAAGATCGTCTGGCACAGTTGGGCGAATTAACCGTACGCCAGGTTATTGATGAATTATTTCGTGAGACTGACGCGGACACCGCCCTCGTCCGCAATCTGGGTCTTGAAGCAGAGCCTTCCTGCTCGACAGTCGCGGAACTGCGCGAGGAACTTCGTGTACGAATAACTCAGCCGGAACTGCCTGCTGAAGGAGACTTTGTGCGGGTAATGAGCCTTCATAAGGCAAAGGGTCTTGGGGCAGACCTAGTAATCGTGGCAGGGTGTATAGAGGGGTTCCTGCCTACTATTGACTCAAGGCTCCCCACCGCGGAGCGAAGGCGGCAGCTTGAAGAGCAACGTCGATTGTTCTACGTGGCGATCACTCGCACAACCAGCGACTTGATTCTCTCAAGCGCTCGATTGATACCGCGGGGCGTGGCCCATAAGCAGCGTGCCAAGTTTATTCCTAGGGGACCTGAGATGGGTCAGACAATCTCCAGTTGGTTCATGAGTGAATTAGGGCCTCAGGCCCCCCGTCCGGTTGCAGGCACCGAACTACTAGAACTATTGGGGGCGTGATGATTTTGGGTATGAAAGCTTGGTCTACAGACAATCGGAAGGGGATAAAACTGGTCCTCTAGATGAGTGAGGGTGATGCGATAAGGTCGTACTCCAAGGCCCCCGTGATGCGGACGGGGGCGAACTCGTTTATGGGGAGTTCCCCCTCGATGAGCACCATCCCGTCCACCTCCGGGGCATCGCGGTATGACCGCCCTATGCTTATCCCCTCCCCCACCCCTTCGACCAAAACCTCTAGGTTTCGACCGATGAAGGCCCGGTTCTTCTCCTTGGATATCTTCTGCTGTAACTCCATGGCCCGCAAACGCCGTTCCTCTTTCACCTCCTGGGGGAGTTGGCCGGGGAGGCTCGCGGCCTCCGTCCCTTCTTCTTGCGAGTAGGTGAAGACCCCCACGCGGTCGAACTCCATCTCCTCCAGGAAGGCGAGAAGGGCCCCGAACTCCTCCTCCGTCTCCCCGGGGTAGCCCACGATGAAGGTGGTGCGAAGGGCGATATCGGGCATGGCCTGGCGAAGGTCGGCTATTAGATTGTGTACCTTCTTCATATTGTGAGGGCGCTTCATCCGCTTGAGGACGGCAGGGTGGGCGTGTTGGAGGGGGAGGTCTATATAGCGGCAGACCTGGGGGTGGCCGGCCATGATCTCCATGAGGCGGGGGGAGATATGGCCGGGGTAGGTGTACATGATGCGCAGCCACGGGAGTTGCGGGACGGAGGCTAAGATGGCTTCGATGAGGGGCGGGAGGCCGTCCTTTACCCCGTGGTCGCTACCGTAAGCGGTGGTGTCCTGGGCGATGAGGATCACTTCTTTCACCCCCTGGTTTACCAGTTGGTGGGCCTCTCCGAGGACATCATCTTTGGACTTGCTCATATAGGGGCCTTTGATCTGGGGGATGGAGCAGAAGGCACAGGGAGCGGAGCAGCCGTCGGCGATCTTTATGTAAGCGGTGGCGGAATGGGCGCAGCGGGCCACGGGGTGGGAGGCCTCCCAGCGGGTAGTCGAGGGGGGCAACTGGAGAGCGGAGGTTCGTGCACTTCCAGTAGATAGGGCCTCTATCAGTTTGACGATCTCCGGCCACCGCTGAGTGCCGATTAGGGCATCGATGCCCGGCACCTCTTGGAGTAGGCCCGCGCCGTACCGCTGGGAGAGGCAACCGGCGGCGATGAGGTATTGGGAGGGTCTCTTCTCTTGGGCGAAAACCTGGAGAGCGGTTAGCGATTCCGCCTTCGCCAGGTCGATGAAGCCGCAGGTGTTGACGATGAGGAGGTCAGCCTGGGAGGCCTGGTCCGTCGGCTCATAGCCGGCTTGACGGAGGAGTTCCCTCATCCCCTCCGAATCAACGGCGTTTTTAGGGCAGCCTAGGTTCAAGAGATAGAAGCGCATCTTATCCTCAGGAGGTAGATGACCAGACAAGGACGGATCACTCCGTGGGGGTAGGTGAGGGGGCCAGGGTTGGGCTCTCGGCGGGAGTGGGGGTCATCGTGGGCTCCTCGGTCAGGGTGGGGGTCTCAGGCGGAGATGGGGTCATCGTCGGCTCCTCAGTCAGAGTTGGGCTCTCGGCCGGAATGGGGGTGAGAAACTCTTCTGCCCTCCACTCCACATCCACCACCTCACCTACTCCTCCCAGGGGAGGTATCTCCTGGCCGTTGAGGACGACCCGCACCCCAGCGGCGTCTCCCACATGCAAGGCTATCACCTCGCTTGCGGACCAAGTTTCGGTCTCCCCGGCATCGAGAAGCCCTCGGAAGAGCTCCTCTCCGTCAACGGTGACCTCCAACCAAGTCCTGGTGAGGATCTCGATCTCCAGATGTAGGCCGGTGGTGACCACCTCGGTAGGGGTAGGACTAGGGCTGGGGCTGGGCGGTAGGGTTCTGGTGGGTATCGTCTCCGGGGTGGGGGAAGAGGCTTCCACAGTCGGCGTGGCCAGAAGAGGGATGAGGATGGGAGCCAGGTATTGGTGGTAGCCCCAGACACCGACAAGCCCCAAAGCCATGAGTATCACCAGGATGACGATGAGATCTGGGGAGAGGAGGGGAGGCGAGGCTAAGGCTTGAGAGGCAGGGGGGAGGGGGGCTACCTCTTCTTCGCCGAAGAGGCGCATCACCTCGCTCGTATCTAACCCCAAGTAGCGAGCGTAGTTCTTCAAGAGCCCCTTAGTATAGATGCGGTCAGGGAGGATACCGTAATCTTCTTCCTCTAGGGCCACAATCAGCCTCTCGCGGATCTTGGTCTCCTCTTCAACTTCCGCCAGGGAGACCCCTTTCCGCTCTCTGGCTTCTCGGAGCATCTCACCCAGTTCACCCACGATCTCATCTCGATGCTTAAGCGGTTGTCCCTTTCCTAGAAGGCAGGCCAAATATAAACTCTCCTTTCTCGAAAGTCAAGCCTCATCCTTTGACTTGACCAGATTTCGTGTTGTGCTATAATATGCGCTGAATAAAGGGCGAGGTATGAGTATGCGGGATTACAAGGCAAGGGGTCAAGGCTCTAACCCTTGGTTTGGGATATTCTTCGGTAGCCTCTTCACCATCTTTATCATAGGGGGGATCTTCTGCGGCTACCTTTTCTATTCCTCGGTGCGGGAGGTTGTGGCTCGTGCTGGGCGTCAGACCTTCGTTGATGTGCCCATATTCCGACCGCGGGAAAGCGATATAGAGGAGCCGAACATAGCCCTGGGAGAGAGGGTGAACATCCTCCTTTTAGGGGTGGATCAGCGGTCCCAGGAGGCGGGCCCCTGTCGCACTGATACCATGATATTGGTGACCGTGGACCCGGCCACCAATAGCGCAGGGATGCTCTCTATCCCGCGGGACCTATACGTGGAAGTACCGGGATATGGCCTAAACCGGATCAACGTGGCCCACTTCATAGGGGATCGGGATGATTACCCAGGAGGGGGGCCGGCTTTGGCCAAGAAGACGGTTCAGTACAACCTGGGCGTTCCCATCCACTATTATATCCGGATCAACTTCCAAGGGTTCAGAGATGTTATAGACGCCTTGGGAGGTATAACCGTTGAGGTGGAAAGGGAGATATGGGACGATAAGTACCCGGATGAGAACTACGGCTACGTGACCATCCACATACCGGCCGGGGTTCAGCAGATGGATGGGGAGATGGCTTTGCGATACGCCCGCACCCGGCATAATGGTAGTGACTTCGTGCGGTTGCGACGCCAGCAAAAGGTGCTCTTCGCCATCAGGGAGAAGGCGCTCACTTTGGACCTTGTCCCTCGACTTCCGGACCTCTGGAGAACTATGGGCTACACAGTGGATACCGATCTTGACCCCCAGGAGGTGCTGGCTTTGGCCCAGATAGCCCGCCAGATCGAGAAGGAAGATATCAAGTCCGCAGTGATCGATGAGACCATGGCCGTTTCTGTCATACTACCTGATACCGGCGCTAACGTCCTCTACCCTGTCCGGGACAAGATAGCCGAGGTGGTGGAGGAGGTATTCTCCCCATCAGCGGAAGGCGAAGAATGAGATGACCTTCGACCGTTATGAAGCCCTCAGAGGTTGGGCTGAAGAGAGCGTTTCCTCCTCCGGCGAGACACCGGAGATTTCTATTGCTCTGGGTAGTTGTAGTCTGGCTGTGGGGGCTGATGAGGTCCTTCGGGCCGTGGATGAGACGCTGCGGCGAGAGGGATTTGAAGCCCGGCTCCGCAAGACCGGCTGTCCTGGCCTTTGCGGCGACGAGGTGCTGGTGAGCATCGCCAAACCTGGCTATCCTCGTATCACCTATCGAAGAATGACCCCCCTTTCCGTGCAGGAACTGGTAGTCGATTTTCTGCAAGGCGATGACCCGCGCTCCGATCTGGCTTTAGCGGCCGAGGAGCCCCTAGAGGGTATCCCCTCCTGGGAGGATCTCCCCTTCTGGGCGAAGCAAGAGCGACAGGTCTTGGCCCATTGCGGACAGATCGATCCCGGGCTCCTGGAGGAGTACATCATCCGAGACGGCTACGGGGGACTGGCCCAAGTCTTAGAGTTGACCCCGGAGGAGGTGATCGCTGAGGTGGCGAAGTCGGGGTTGCGAGGCCGAGGAGGAGCGGGTTTCCCCACGGGGAGGAAATGGGAGTTCTGTCGCGCCGCGCCGGGTGAGGTTAAATACCTCATCTGCAACGCCGACGAATCGGAGCCCGGGACCTTCAAAGATAGACTGATCATGGAGGGGGATCCCCACCGGGTGATTGAAGGGGTGGCCATCGCCGCTTATGCCATAGGTGCCCAGGAGGCTTATATCTATGTCCGGGGTGAATACCCTCTGGCAGCGGAGAGGCTGGAAGAGGCTGTCCAGCAGGCTCAAGAGGCGGGGCTCTTGGGAGAGGGGGTTCTGGGCTCGACCTTCTCCTTAGAGGTTAAAGTTCACCAGGGGGCCGGGGCCTATATCTGTGGCGAGGAGACGGCACTTATCGAGTCTTTGGAGGGGAAGAGAGGCGTCCCCCGCATGAGACCTCCTTACCCTCCCTCCTACGGCCTTTGGGGTAAGCCCACGGTGGTGAATAACGTGGAGACCTTGGCCGCTCTCCCTGATATAGTCCGCAAAGGGGGCGACTGGTACAGGAGGTGGGGGACGGAGAGGTCGCCGGGAACCAAGGTCTATACCCTCTTGGGGGATATTCATCGCCCCCTGGCCTTCGAGGCTCCCTTGGGGCTGAACCTGAAGGAGGCGATAGATGTTTACGGAGAGGGGGGCAAGAACGGCTTTCGATTGGCTCAAACCGGGGGAAGTTCCGGTACTGTAGTGCCCGAGAGCAAGTTAGAGATCCCCCTGGACTACGACTCTATCACTCGGTCGGGCGTCTCCTTGGGCTCGGGGGCTCTCTTGGTGGCCGATGAGGGGAGAGATGTGGCCTCGTTCCTCGCTTCGGTTATCAACTTCTTCCGCATCGAATCATGCGGGAAATGCACTCCTTGTCGAGAGGGGACGCTCAGGGCTCAGGAGATGCTGGAAAGGCTGGCAGCAGGTCGAGGTGAGGAAGGAGCGTTGGAGATGCTCGCCGCCCTGGCCGAGGCGCTACGTTTGGCTTCTTTCTGTGGCTTGGGGACGGCCGCGGCTCTACCTTTGGATACCGCCTTGGAGCATTTCAAAGAGGAACTGGGATCCAGGAGGGTCATCGAGCATAGAGGGGTGAAGATCAAGTCGGGAGAGGGCAAGGATGGGTTAACATCTCCAGATTTGGAGAGGGTGGCGGAGATCATCGCCCAGTATGAAAAGCCTGAGGCTCTGGTCGAGAGCCTGCGCGACCTAAATGCCCGATGGGGATACCTGCCCCGGGAGGCTCTCCGGGTCGTGGCCCAGGCTTATCAGATGACTCCCAGCCAACTCTATGGGGTGGCTAGTTTCTACTCCCTCCTCTCTACTACCTCGCGCGGGAAACATATCATCCGTTGCTGTGTGAGCCCACCTTGCTATCTCGCAGGCACCAGGAAGATCATAGAGGCGCTGGAAGAGTGCCTGGGCATCGAGATGGGGGAGACCACAGAGGATGGTAAGTTCACCTTGGAGGGTGTCAGTTGCCTGGGCCTCTGCGGCGTGGGGCCAGCGATGACCATCGATGGCAGAGCCTATGGGCGACTGACCCCGGAGAGGGTGGGCGATATACTAAATGGGTATAAGTAGGCGTCTCTATGGGTGAGATCACTCTGACGATAGACGGGAGGCTGGTAAAGGCGGAGGAGGGGATGACGCTCCTTCAGGCGGCGGAGAGCGCAGGTATCTATATCCCTGCTCTCTGCGCCGATGATGACCTGGAGCCTTATGGCGGCTGTCGCCTCTGCATCGTGGAGATAGAGGGGTGGACCGGTCTCCCCGCGGCCTGCACCACTCAAGCGAGAGAAGGGATGGTGGTGAGGACCACCTCGTCCCTCATCGATAGGGTGCGTCGCACCCTAGTGGAACTCCTCATGGCCAACAGCCACGGCGATTGCCTCACCTGCCCGGCCAACCAGCAGTGCGAACTGCAGAAGGTGGCCGCCTATGTGATGCCCCAGGAGGGCCGCTTCCTGGGGGTGGAGCGTCCCTATCCTTTGGATGAGAGCAACCCCTTCTTCACCCTGGATATGAATAGGTGCATCCTCTGCGCCAAATGCGTGCGCACTTGCGATGAGATCCAATTCCTCCATGCCCTCGATCTCGCCTATCGAGGGTACGAGACGAAGGTTTCGCCCGATTTCGACCAGCCCTGGGCGGAATCGATATGCGAGAATTGCGGCCAGTGCGAAGCCAAATGCCCGGTAGGAGCCATATACGAGCGGGCCAGGCTAGAGGCTACCCCCTCGGCGGAGACGCGAACCGTATGCGTCTATTGCGGTGTGGGGTGCGGACTCTATCTTCTCACCAGGGGGGAGAGGGTGGTTGGCGTGCGGGGAGACCCGGCGAACCCGGCCAGTAAGGGCCGACTCTGCGTTAAGGGCCGCTTCGGCTATGACTTTATAAACCACTCCGACCGTCTGACTGAACCTTTGATCAAGAGGGATGGTCGCTTCCAGGAGGCGAGTTGGGATGAGGCTTTGAATCTGGTGGCTAAGCGGCTCTCGGAGATAAAGGAGAGGCATGGGCCTGATACCATCGCGGTTCTGGCTTCAGCCAAGGCCACCAACGAGGAGAACTACCTGATCCAGAAGTTCGCCCGGGCGGTGATAGGGTGTAACAATATCGATCACTGTGCGCGCCTCTGACACTCCAGCACGGTGACCGGTCTGGTCACAGCCTTCGGAAGCGGAGCCATGACTAACTCCATAGGCGATTTGGCAGAGGCCAAGGCTTTATTGGTTATCGGTTCCAACACCACAGAACAGCACCCCATCATCGGCCTGGAGTTGCGGGGGGCTGTGCGGCGAGGGGCCAGGCTCATCTTGGCTGACCCCCGAATGATAGATCTGGCTCGGTACGCCACCCTCCACCTCCGACATCGGCCAGGGACGGACATCGCTCTCTTGAACGGCTTGGCCCATATCATATTGAGGGAAGGGCTAGAGGATAGAGAGTTCATCTCCCAGCGGACGGAGAATTTCGAGGCCTGGCGGGAGGTAGTAGAGGGATATACCCCAGAGCGGGTGAGCGAGATCACGGGGGTGAAAGTCGAAGATCTTTACACCGCTGCCAGCATCTATGCCACATCCAAGCCTGCTGCCCTCCTCTACGCCATGGGGATCACCCAGCATACCAGCGGCCACCAAAACGTCTTGGCTTGCGCCAACTTGGCGATGCTCACGGGGAATATGGGGCTTCCTGGTGGAGGAGTGAACCCCCTGCGGGGCCAGAACAACGTGCAAGGGGCCTGCGATGTGGGAGCCCTCTACAACGTCTTTCCTGGTTATCAACCGGTGAGCGACGAGGCGGTAAGGAAGAAGTTCGAGAAGGCGTGGGGCCGGAGCCTCCCTAGCACGCCGGGACTGACAGTGGTGGAGATGTTCAACGCAGCCCATGAGGGGAAGGTGCGGGGGATCTATATCATGGGAGAGAACGTGGTCCTCTCCGACCCCCATTCCCGCCACGTGAAGGAGGCTTTGGAGGCTTTGGATTTCTTGGTGGTGCAGGAGATCTTCCTCTCGGAGACGGCACAGTTGGCCGATGTAGTGCTACCGGCCACCTCCTTCGCCGAGAAGGACGGCACCTTCACCAATACGGAGCGGAGGGTGCAACGGATACGCAAAGCGATACCACCGGTGGGGGAGAGCAAACCTGATTGGGAGATAATCTGTGAGGTGGCCAAGCGGATGGAGGGTGTGGACTCTACCCAGTGGGAGTACAGCCACCCCTCAGAGATAATGGAGGAGATCGCCCGATGGACCCCCATCTATGGAGGGGTTCGGTACGAACGGCTGGAAGATGGGGGTCTCCAATGGCCCTGCCTCGATAGCGACCACCCCGGAACATCGATACTCCATGTGGGTCGCTTCGCCCGCGGCCTAGGCCATTTCAGCCCCGTAGAGCAGATGCCACCCGATGAGCAGCCGGATGAGGAGTACCCCCTCATCCTCACCACCGGCCGCGTCTTGGAGCATTGGCACACCGGGACTATGACCCGTCGAGTATCCGGTCTAGACGAGCTGGTCCCAGAAGAGAGGGTACGGATCAACCCCCTTGATGCGGCCAAGAGGGGAGTAGAGGATGGAGACTGGGTACGCATCACCTCGCGACGGGGGGTGGTAGAGGTCCGGGCAGAAGTAACCGAGGAGGTTCCCCCGGAAGTGGTCTTTATGACCTTTCATTTCGCTGAGGCGGCGGCCAACCTCCTGACCAATCCGGCCCTGGATCCGGTGGCCAAGATCCCGGAGTTCAAAGTCTGCGCTGTACAGGTGGAAAAAGACTAATCGGTTCGCGGTTTGAACCTCTGAGAGACCCGCCCATAGGGCGGGTCTTTTATTTGGGGTTTACTTACCCTGCCCACTATGTTATATTCAATTAGGGGTGCCTTGTATAGTCGGGAGGGTGGAGATGAAGGCGCTGGTGATGTGAGCATCATCGCTGGGGTTCATCTCTCCTATTTGAGGGATATGCCTATCCCTGTGGCCTGGCAGATGATTAAGTGGGGGAACCGGGGAATTACATGTGATTTTCCTGGGGAGAATAAGACATGATTTTTAAACTGAAGAAACACAAGCATAATATCACCAGGGTTCAACGAAACCGACTATCTGACATCGGGTGGAAGGAAGAGGATTTCCAGAAGCTTTTGTTTAAAAATCTGGAAAAAGTATTACAAGACGAAGAGTTGTTGCTAATAATGCAATCTCGAAAATGGCAAGAAGAACCGGATTTGATGGCCATTGATAGCAATGGTGATTTGTATATTTTTGAGCTCAAAGCCTGGGAATCACACGAATATCATCTTCTCCAAGCATTGAGATACGGACAGATTTACGGACAATGTTCTTACGAATCTCTGAATGACCTCTTCTTGAAGTTTTTTTCTGAAAGTCAGGACTTGCTGAAGGCTTTGAACAACAAGTTTGGTACAAGCCTTACAGCAGACAAGATAAATAACCAACAGCATTTCGTCGTAATAACCAACGGGTTGGACTTCAAGACTCGTCAGGCTATCTTATACTGGTTGGAAAAAGGCATTGACATAAGAAGCTGGGTCTACCGTGTCTATAAGTTAACCCAGGATGACGTTCTGGTTGAATTCGATACCTTTCGAATTAGAGAAGATCCTTACGAAGATGTTGAACAAGGCTATTACATCTTGAATACTAACTGTGCCAATAACCCAGAGTGTGATAAGGATATGATAGATAATAAGAAAGCGGCAGCCTATCTTGACCCTTGGAAAAGAAACATTGAAAAGCTCAAAAAAGGCGACACGGTTTTCTTATATCGTTCTGGTGAAGGTATCGTTGCAATGGGGATTGCTTCTGGCAAGCGAGAAAAGAAGTCATATCCAGGTCGTGAAGAACCCGAAGATGACGAGTACTTTATGAAGTTAGATAAATTCAGGAAATTAAAACAACCCTTACCTGCTGCAGAAATAAAGAAAATTACGGGAGTGAATTATCGGTTCATGTCCACCATGTTTGCTGTGGATAAAGATTCAGGTGATAAACTTTGGGACTCCATATTGAAAAATCACTTTTAGCGAAGCAGCATATGACACAGCGCGTCACTCATTCAAATCCAGCTAGGTCGGACTTCTTTACAGTGGAGACATTGATGGGGCGGTGTGTTCGCCTAGTTGAAGGGTTCGTAAGCTAGATGGGTCCTTTTTTCTTCGAGATAGGTAGTCTCACCATATCCGCCTATACCGCTCTGGTCGATTTGGGGATCGTTTTGGGTCTCCTGGTTACCTCTCTTTTGGCTAGATGGAGGAAGGCTGACCTCTGGGGCGTGGTGGACGCTGCCCTTGTGGCTCTTCTCTGCGGGGTGATAGGGGGGCGTCTGGCCTACGTGTTCCTCCACTGGCCCTATTTCAGTTCCCATATGAGAGAGGCCTTCTACCTCTGGCGAGGAGGGCTGGCCTTCCAGGGGGCTTTCATGGGCGGGGTGGTAGGCCTCTTGGGATATTCACTCTGGTATAGATCATCTTTCTGGCGACTGGCAGACCTCTTGGTGCCCGGGTTAGCCCTGGGCCAGGCTATCGGTTGGATAGGGTGTCTCTTGAGCGGCTGTGCCTACGGCCTGCCCGCTCGCGGGAGATGGGCTTATGAGCTGCCTGACCTCTACGGCATAGCCCTTTTCCGCTTCCCCACCCAGGCAGTGATGAGCGGGCTGAGCCTTTTTATATTCATACTCCTCATGCTCCTAATCTGGCGTTTCTCCCGACCTTTCCCCGGCCTCATAGCCCTTCTCTACCTTCTCCTCTACTCCTTAGGAGGGTTCGTCTTGGAGTTCACCCGGGGCGATGAAACCCTCTATCTGGGCCTTTTGCGCTGGAGCCAGGTAGTGGAGGCCGGGGAGTGCATAGGAGCTCTTCTCCTTTTGAGGCACCTTCGGTGGAGGGCTCAACGACGAGAAGGGGTTCTCTCTTAAGCCTTGATCAACCCTGTTTCAAAAAGCGATGGGAGCCTCCTCGTTGAGTGGTCGGTTTTCGAAGACGAAGGCGGCCCCGTGGAGATGCTTGTTTTCTGGGTTGCATATCGCTTGGTCGATCCAAGCCTTATCCTATCCAGTGATGGAAGAGAGAAAAGCCACCCTCATTTGTGAGGGTGGCTTTTCGTCAAGGGTGGAACTTCTAGGTGATCTCCACCGTGGCTCCCGCTTCCTCTAGCCTGGCCTTGGCGGCTTCTGCCTCCTCTTTGCTCACCTCGTGTTTCACGTCAGAGGGTACGCCCTCGACCATGTCCTTCGACTCACGCAGCCCGAGGCCGGTTAGTTCCCGCACCGCCTTGATCACTTGGATCTTCTGGGCGCCTATCTCTTTGAGGATGACGTTGAACTCCGTCTTCTCCTCCTCTTCGACAGGAGCGG
>DAOULQ010000236.1:0-43281 GCA_034419095.1 Anaerolineae bacterium
CATCGCTCACCTCATCTCGCCGGCTGGCGAGAAGCATCACCCCCAAAAACTCACCCTTCGTCCATAGCGGAAGTTCTACCAGCGTTTTGACGTGGAAAGCCTTCTGCGCCGCTATGGCAAACCCTCGAATGGCAGGTGCGTGGAAGATATCGACAGCGCTCTTCGTCACATAGGGTTTCCGGGCAAAGAGTGCCTCCCGCACCTCGGGCCTCATCTTTGCCATAGGAAAACTCAACTCCTCTAACGCTTGCCCCCCCGCTCTCTTGAGTTTATCGAGGTATTTACTGTATTCGCCTACAATATAAGGGCGGATGATTTGTTCCTCCCGGTCTAACAGGCCGAAGATAGGTGGATATGTCTTTTCAAAGAGGGTTAGCAGACTCTCTTGGATGGTTTTCAAGACCTCATGCAGGGCAAGGGTGCTGGTCACCGAAGCGCTTATCTGTTGCAGTGTCAGGAGCCTCTCGTTTATGCGCTCTAGGTTCTTGGCGTGCTCCTTGCTCTTCTCATAGAGGCGCGCGTTCTCGATGGCGATGGCCGCTTGGCTGGCCATGGCTGACAAGAGTTCTATCTCCTGATCAGGTACCTTTTCCCTCTGAGACCATAGGAGCATGGTTCCTATCAACTTCTCCTTCACTCGAAGGGGCAGACTCACAATCCACTTGACTCCCGTGGCTCTCTGAGCACCTTTGATCAACCTTCTGGTTGTCCCACGTGTCAAGAGGTCAGAGGCATCATCGGTCATGTAGGGCTCCCCCGCCAACAGCGCCTCGCGTAGTTCTGGCTTCAGTGAGGAAAGCGAGAGGCTGATTTCCTCCAACCTCATTCCGATTAACCTATCCACCCTTTTCACGACCTCTGCTTGCAGGTGGGTCAACACGATGTCCAGGGTCTGATCCCCCTCATTGAGGAGGGCAAACGTGGGCGCATACTCTTCGCCCAATAACTTCATTACCCTCTCTTGAATAGCCCGCAAAACCTCGTGCAGATCGAGCGTACTGGTCAGAGTCATGGCTATAGCGTTAAGAGCTGCCAGTTCCTCGTTGCGGCGCTGTATCTCCTCCTCCACCCGCTTGCGCTCGGTGAGCTCCCCTCTCAGTTCCTCGTACAGCCGCGCGTTCTCGATGGCGATGGCCGCTTGATTGGCGAAGGCGGTAACGGCGGGCACGTCGCCCTCGGTGAGACCGCTGCCGGTGACGACCAGCACACCGCGCGTCTCGCCACCGACCCTCAGCGGAGCGACGATGCTCTGTTCCGTCCCCAGCAGCGCCGCCAGCCGCCCGGCCAGCGGACGCATCGGCCCGGGCAGAGTCTCGGCTATGTGCTCAGGGGTCCGTTCCGTAAAGCCAGTCTCTCCTTCAGCGATGATCCGGTGGAAGAAACTACCCGGCTCCAGCGGGAAGCGGTAGTCCTGCGCCGAAAGGCCGATCAGTTTCTCGGCCGCCCGCAGCAGGGACGGCTCGAAGGTCTGGTGGGAAAAGATCAAGTGCATCCGGTCATCGGTCAAGGTGAAGACTACCGCCTGGTAGCCCAGCCTGCTTATCTCATCCCCGACGGTGCGGTAGACTTCTTCGGGTGTGCGGGCACGCTGCACCACCTGGGAGGCCTGACTGAGGGCCAGTAGCAAGCGGTGGCCGCGAGCAGCCTCATCCAGCGAGCGACGCAACGCCTCCTCCGCCCGCTTGCGCTCGGTGATGTCGCGCCATAGGCTGAGAACGAAGTCTCTCCCCCGAATGGAAAGAACCTTTGTGTTTATTTGGACGTCCCGTATCTCGCCACCCTTTGTCCAATGTTTCGTTTCAAAGGAATAAGTCCTGCCCTTCCTGATTCTCTCCTTTTGCTTCTCGACTTCCTCGGCAGATTCGATGACCTCAAGGTCGAGTATATTGAGATTTTGGAATTCCTCGCGGGTATAACCGAGGTTCTGGTGTGCCCTGCCGTTGAACTCAACCAGGGCTCCGGTCTCTGCGTCAATGAGCACAATTGAGTCTGCCGCCTGCTCGAAGATAGCGCGGTATCGTTCCTCCGACTCCCGCAGCGCCTCCTCCGCCCGCTTGCGTCGTAGGAGTTCCTTCTCCAAGAGAGTCCTTCCCTCTACCACCTTCGATTCCTTAACATCCAGAGCCATCACCATCCCCTCAACTAGGCAAGAGATGCCCAAACAGGAGAGCAAACCCCCGTCGATAGACTCTAATTACAAGGTTATCATCGCATCTTTTTGACGTTTGTGTCAATAGGAAAAACGTCCTATGAGCGCCAAGAGAAAGCAGAATGAGGGAATTGACAGAGGCTGCCCCTCCGCCTATGATATCTGGGGGGTGGAACCGCCGGTGATGGGCGCTTTCTTCCCTGACGAGTTTTATGATGGAAAACCCTGAAGATAGATATGTAAAGGTGGGAGAGATCAATACCCGCTATTGGGTCTTGGGCCAGGGGAGCCCGCTCCTTCTGATCCACGGGCTGGGAGCCTCCTGTGAGTTTTGGCGATATAATGTCCAGGCCCTCTCCCGGGGCTGCCGGGTCTATGCTTTCGATCTGCCGGGCTCCGGCCGCTCGGATAAGAGGATAGATGATTATTCCCCCGATTTTGCGAGAAAGTTCATGGCCGCCTTTCTGGATGCGCAGGGGGTGGAGCGAGCCAGCGTGGTAGGTAACTCCCTGGGCGGTGCGGTCTCCCTTCAGTTCGCCGTCCAGTACCCCCATCGGCTGGAGAAACTGGTTTTGGTGAGCAGCGGGGGGTTGGGCAGAGAAGTACGCCTCTCTCTTCGCTTGCTCAAGATACCGGTCGTGGGAGAGTTGATCGTTTGGTCTTGGTGTACTAGACCGGGCATGAGGCGCAGTCTAAAGTCCATCGTCTATGACCCCCAGGTCATGACAGATGAATTTGTCAATCAGATGGCAGAGTTAGCTAGGCTGCCTGGGACTAAGGAAATGCTCCTCTCGGTGGCCCGGACGTGCATCGACCTCCGGGGTCAAAATATGAAACTCTTGGAACCCCTCCTACGTCGAATTCCGGAGATCGAGGCCCCCACCCTCATCATCTGGGGCGCTCAAGACCCTCTCATCCCCGTGGCCCATGCTCATATCGCTCATCAGATGATTAGGAACTCCCAACTCCACATCCTCGACCGTTGCGGCCACGTGCCCCAGATAGAGAAACCAGAAGAGTTCAACCAGTTGCTGTTGGACTTCCTGGGGAGCAGTTGAAGGCAAGTGAGCCTCACCACTACTTCCCCAACCTCCATCCGTCTGGAGATGTAGCCTGGTGGCGTGGGATTTGCATTTCTGGATCGAAGGGGGACAGCAAAGCTTGATTGTGAGGGGACACTCGTGCTCCAGAGGAGAGCGTTGGCTCATAGTTGAATTTCAGGCTTAGGAGAGGTAAGGCTATCTATTCATCTCGTAGATTAGACGCAGCCCCTCCAATGTGAGATTGGAGTTCACAACCTGGATGGCGGAGGTCTCTCTGGCGATAACCCCCGCTAGCCCACCGGTGGCGATAACCTTGGCCTCCTCGCCCAACTCCTCCTCGACCCTCTCCACCATCCCCTCCACCAGGGCTACATAGCCAAAGAGCATCCCCGACTGCATGGCATCCACGGTGTTCTTGGCGATGACTTTCTTGGGGAAGGCCAATTCGATGCGAGGGAGTTGGGCCGCCTCTCTATAGAGAGCCTCGGCGGAGATGCCGACCCCCGGGGCGATGGCTCCCCCCAGATAGTCGCCTTCCCTCGATACCACGTCGAAGGTGGTGGCGGTGCCAAAGTCGATGACGATGGCCGGCGTACCGTAGAGCCTTCTGGCAGCGATAGCGTTTACGATCCGGTCTGCTCCCACCTCTCGTGGGTTATCCATCAAGATCCGCACTCCGGTCTTGACCCCGGGACCGACCACCAAAGGTTCTATCTTTAGATTTTCACGGCAGACCTCCTGGAAGACGGGAAGAAGTGGCGGCACTACGCAGGAGATGGCCGATCCTTTGATCTCCGATTTAGAGAGCCCTCCGTTGGAGAAGAGGCTATTTAGGAGCACTGAGTACTCATCGGCCATCTTGTGAACATCGGTGGCCAGCCGCCAGCAGGCGACCAGGTCTTCCTCCCGGTAGGTGCCTAGCACGATATTGGTGTTTCCGATGTCTATGGCTAGAAGCATATCCCCTTACTCCACTTTCTATTAGCCATACGTCTGGCCGTATATTCGATAGTACTCTTCTGGGCAGACGGCGCGAGCAGAGGGCTCATCTATCTGTTAGCAGTCGCTCACCCTTTCAACCACTCGCCTCCGCTGGTCAATAAGAGTATTCACCGACCAGGCTTCCACTCCCCTCGAAAAGGAACACCGTATCCCCATCGTTGTTCCAGACGGCATACCCTTCCTTGCACCAGTATATATCAGTTGCCGTGTTCTGGCCACACCCGGTATGCAACCGCACCTCTCCTCCCGGCCCCAAGGTGAAAGGGGGAAAAGTATAGGCCCACCCATATTCATCTTTTACTACCCACCTCTCCATCTCCACCATTTGAGTCCCTCCATCTATGAAGCAGACCCACTCCTGGCTCTTGTTATCGTTATCGTTGCCCGGGGCGTCGAACTGGGAGCAGTGGGGCCCCACGAACACAGAAACCTCCTCAGGGGCAGCTGTAGCCACGGGAGCCCAGCAACCTTGCCCTTCAGCCTGCGCTTCCCGCTCCAGTTGAGCGAAGAGGTCAGCATACCGCGTATCCGGAGGGTACCCTCTAGCCCTCGCATACCCCTCCTCCACTAATTTGGCGTTAACGAAAAAGTCACCAGCATATACGTAGCGGAGCAACCGTTCATAGGTGTCGGTATCAGATATATCTCGCTCCAACTCGACTGTTTGACCTCCTACCAATGCTTGATTCCGGACCCTGGCCTGGTTGCCGCAAGGGGTGCCCTCCTCCGCATCCACTCCGATGTATCGTACCTTAAAAGACTCCCCTTCTACCTCTACCTCTATGGTGTCTCCGTCGATGACCTTGACCACTTGGGCCTGAATCCGGCCCGGCATGAGAGTGGGCGTCAAGGTAGGAACTAGAGAGGGTGTGCTGGTAGGCTCTGGTGTAACTTCCATAGTAGGCTCAGTGGTAGAGGTGTACACCATCCCTTCTATGTTGGTAGGGATAGAGCCGCCTGGTCGGCTCAAATAGAGGCCCAAAGAAAGGCCCATGAAGAAACAAGAGAGGCCCGTCAAGGCGAAAATCGCAACTCTAACGTACATCATCCCCCTTTTCCCCATGAGCCTGCCCTTCAGCGTGAATTATACAAGTCTTTCTAACCTCTCGTCAATACCCGATGAGGCATCCTAACCTCCTTGACAGCCTCTTGGCCTAAGGGCTATAATCAATTTAGGGGAGATTACCTTGAACTTCAAAGGGTTTCTAGAAGGTCTAGGGGCTAGCGAAGCCCCACTATCTATATCTAACTTCTATATTCTCTCGGGGATCTCCGAGAGGGAGATGGAGGCCCTCCGCAGAGCGTGGCCTCAACTCCCTGTGGAGCGCCGTCGCACTATCCTTCGCGTCTTGGTGGAGATCACCGAGGCCAGTTTCGAGGCTGATTTCAACACCATCTTCCGCTTTTGTTTGAGCGATGAAGATGAGGAGGTTAGAGCCCAAGCCATCGAAGGGCTCTGGGAGGACGAGAGCGTCTCCATCTTGCGCTCCCTAATTGGCCTCTTGCAGGGGGACCCCTCCTTTCTAGTGCGAGCCAGGGCTGCGGCAGGGTTGGGACGGTTCGTCCTCTTGGCAGAGTTAGATGAACTAGATAGTGAGTTGGGGGCGGAGGTGCAAGAGGCGCTCCTCGACACCATCAACAACCCCCAAGAGGTCTTAGAGGTGAGGCGTCGGGCTGTGGAGGCGATCTCCTTCTCCGGTGTAGAGGGGGTGCGAAGGATCATCGAGACCGCTTACCAAGACGAGTCTCAAAAGATGCGTGTGAGTGCTGTTTTCGCTATGGGGCGGAGCATCGATCCCCACTGGGGTAAAACCCTCCTTCGAGAGTTAAGAAACCCGGATCCCGAGATGCGGTACGAGGCTGCCAGGGCCTGCGGGGAGTTGGAGTTAAAGGAGGCCGTGCCTACCCTGGCCCGCCTAATAAACGATGCTGATCGTGAGGTCCAGGGGGCAGCGATCTGGGCTTTGGGACGGATCGGAGGGCAAAGAGCCCGTCGGGTCTTGCAAGCCTGCTGCGAGAGCGACGATGAGATCCTGTCCGAGGTGGCGGAGGAGGCACTGAGCGAACTGGAGTTCGCCGAAGGCATCTTCGAGATCCCCATCTACGGAGAGGAAGCAGAGTGAGATCTACCTTTCTCCTCATAGGAGTCCTGATCCCAGTTACACTAGTGGCTTGTGTCGGGCCAGGAGAGGAGCGCGCTACTCCAACGCCTTGTCCCCCTTGCCAAGAGGAGGCGATCGTTATCAGTCAGCCTCTTCTCAACAGTACGGTTACCTCTCCGGTTCACATCGAGGGGGTCTCCAATCCCACCTTCGAGCAGACTATCCAGTTCCAAGTGCAGGGCGAGGATGGCAGGGTCTTAGGCCAGGGGTACACCACCATCGAGGCTAACCTTGGAGAAAGAGGGGCCTTTGCGGTCGATATCGAGTTCACCCCTCCTGTTACTAGGGAGCAGGGACGGATCATCGTATTCACTACCAGCCCCAGAGACGGAGGTATAACCCATCTCTCCTCCGTGGAGGTGACCCTAGGGGCTGCTGAATAGATTCCACGGACTGGGGGTTAGTCATCCAGGTTACCATTGACATACTTATTACCATCATCCTTCCCGTCTTCGTAACCGTGGGCCTGGGCTTTGCCCTGCGTCGTCTCATCTCCATCGATCTCCACTCCCTCTCCCGGGTCACGCTATACGTTCTCAGTCCCTGCCTCATCTTCTCCAGCCTCTCGCAATCCACTCTCAAGGCCGATGACCTGGGCCGGATAGTAGCCTTCGCCTTGGTCACCACTTTCGCCATGGGGGCTATCTCCTGGGGGACAACCAGGATACTTCGTTTCGACCAGAGCAAGGAGAGCGCCTTCCTTCTGACCACTCTATTCGTTAACGCTGGGAATTACGGCCTCCCTCTCAACCTTCTAGCCTTTGGAGAGGAGGGGTTAGCACGGGCCATCGTCTTCTTCGCCACCAGTTCCTTTCTGGCGAACACCCTAGGGGTATATCTCGCCTCTCGAGGACAGATGGGGGTGCGAGAGTCGATGGCTAACATCTTCAAGATCCCGCTCATCTACGCTGTAGTGGCCGCTCTTGTTGTCAACTTCGGAAACCTCGGGATCCCGGAGCCTATCTTCAACCCTTTGGAGATGACCGGTAGCGCCGCTATCCCGGTGATGCTCCTCATCTTGGGGATGGAACTCTCTCAAGCCTCGGTGAGGGAAGAGTTGGGGGCGATAGGGATGGCCACTTTCATCAGGCTGGTAGTGGCTGCCGGAGTAGCCCTGGGGATAGCGTCCCTTCTGGGGTTGGCGGGGGTTACCAGGCAAGCCTGCATAGTAGAGGCTAGCATGCCCACGGCTGTAATGTCCACTATACTGGCTGTGGAGTTCGAGGCCTGGCCGAAGTTCGTGACCGGAACGGTCTTCGCTACTACTCTGGCTAGCATCGTCACCCTTACCTTGCTAATCAGACTGCTGAGTTGAGCCATGCGAAACCTGGTGTTCTTCGACCTGGAGACCAAGAGGACCTTCGCCGAGGTGGGAGGGCGAGACAACTTCCAAGCGTTAGGCTTAGCGGTGGCGGTCACCTACAGTTCGGCCCCGTCCGTAAAGGATCCCGAGGGAGAGGAATACTCGGTTTATATGGAGGAAGATGTGGATGCCTTGATAGGGGAGTTGGCTAGCGCCGATCTGGTGGTGGGTTTCAACCTCAAGCGGTTCGACTACGAGGTCCTGCGGGGCTATAGGCCTCTCCCCCCCATCCCTACCCTCGACATCTTGGAAGTCATCTACCAAGAACTGGGCTTCAGGGTGGGGCTCGATGCTTTGGCAAGGGCCACCTTAGGGGTGGGGAAGTCGGCCCACGGCCTCCAGTCGGTAGAGTGGTTTCGAGAGGGGAGGCTCGACCTAGTGATCGACTATTGCCGTCAAGATGTGGAACTCACGCGATCCTTGTATGAATACGGCAGGGAAAATGGCTACCTCCTCTATTGGGATGAAGGGTTGCAGGTGAATCGGCGGATACCGGTGAGTTGGGAGTGAGATGGCTTTCGAGCCTTGTTATCTGGAACTGAGTCGTTCTGGCGAGTTGAAAAAGAGGGCGAAGGAAGCCCATGCTCGCTTGGAGGAGTGTCGATTTTGCCCTCGGGAATGTGGCACCAATAGGCTATTGGTCACCAAAGGGGCCGTTTGCCGCACCGGGGAGCGGGCCGTGGTTTCCAGTTATCATGCCCATTTCGGCGAGGAGTCGCCCTTGGTGGGGTATCATGGCTCGGGGACCATCTTCTTCTCCTGGTGCAACTTGAGATGCCAGTTCTGTCAAAACTACGAGATCAGCCAACTGGGCCATGGCCGGGAGGTAGAATCCGAGGAAGTGGCCCTCATGATGCTCCATCTCCAGGCCCAAGGTTGCCATAACATCAACTTCGTCAGCCCCACCCATGTGGTGCCTCAGATCCTGGCCGCCCTCGCCTTGGCCGCGGAGAAGGGGCTGCGCATCCCCTTAGTTTACAATACCGGAGGGTATGATCACCTGGAGACCTTGGCTCTCCTCGATGGGGTGATCGATATCTATATGCCGGATATGAAATACTCCGACGAGGCCACCGCTCGACGACTCTCCAAGATCAAGAATTACCCAGAGGTGAACCGCCAAGCGGTCAAGGAGATGCACCGTCAGGTGGGTGATCTGGTCCTGGATAAAAACGGCATCGCTCAAAGGGGGCTTCTTGTTCGCCACTTGGTCTTGCCCCACGGTTTGGCCGGCACAGCCCAGGTGGTAGAGTTCTTGGCACAAGAGATATCGACCAATACCTACCTTAATGTCATGGATCAGTACCGACCTTGCTATAAGGCCGATCAGTTCCCGGAGATCTCTCGTCGGCCCACCCACCAGGAGATCGCAGAAGCGGTATCCCTGGCCCGAGAGGCAGGACTTACACGCCTCGATGAGCGGCGACATTGGCTGATGTTCAGATTATAGAAAGAAGGGATAAGGGAAGAGGGGGCTTCTTCTTGTCAAAAGAAGAGGCCCCTGATATAATGAATCAGAGCCAGGTGTGTGCCATTCATACGGGGTCGGTCAGCGGAGATGGTTCTTGTCTTGCGCCTTATTTCCACTTACGCCAACTGGATTTACCTATTCTGTGCCCTCGGCGTGCTCCTTTGTCTAAGCGCAACCCGAAGCGCTATTCGAGAGAGGGACGCTTCTCTCTTCACCTTGGAGAGGGAGGCCGCCACCTCCAGGGCGCGGCGGGTTTTGGGGCTCATGGTAGCCGTTCTCCTGGTGGCAGGAGCAACGGCCTTCATAGATCTATCCCTTGTGCCGCGGATGGATCTCTCCCCACAGACCAGTGTTCGCACCCCTCTCCCCTTACCCATGTCCACCAGTATCATACCACTGGCTACGCCCACGCCCACCGTGGGCCAACCCTCTCCTACGCCGACTCGGCCCTCCCGCCCCACCCCGACCCCCGGGGAGACGCCGAGTCCCAGCCCTACCATGGTCTCTCCTCCCCCTCCTTTAGCCTGCTCGGACCCCGGGGTGAATATCACCTGGCCGGAAGTGAACGCTCGTGTGGAAGGAGTAGTGGAGATTCGAGGTACGGCCGACATCGAGGACCTCTGGTACTACAAGATCGAGTTTGCCGTGGGAGCAAACCCCTCCGATTGGCATTGGATAGGGGAGGGGAGGAACCCCGTGGAGGGAGGGGTGCTTCTCACCTGGAATACAGCAGGGCTCTCGCCGGGGGTATACACCTTGCGCCTAATAGTGGTCGATGTGACCGGAAACTATCCACCACCTTGTCAGGTGCAATTATACATAGAATGAAACGGTTATGGAGATAGGTGTGTCAGAACGAGCACGGATGCGAGCTATCATCCACGGTCGAGTGCAAGGGGTCTTCTTCCGCGACTTCACCCGAACCTACGCTATGCGGTTGGATCTGCTAGGCTATGTACGCAACCTTGGGGACAGGACCGTGGAGGTGGTAGCGGAGGGGGATAGAGAAGCGTTAGAGCGCCTACTAAAAGAACTCTACGTTGGGCCCTCATCGGCTAGGGTGGATAAGATAGATCAGGAGTGGGGCGAGCCCAGCGGCGAGTTCTCGTCCTTCGAGGTGCGATACCGGTGAGAAGAGACCAGCAGAAAGTCGCCTGGGCCATCCTTTTGGCTTCCCTCCTCGTCTTCTGCATTTTGGCGGTGAGCATCCCTCTCACCATCCGCTGGTGGATCATCACCGCTACCACTTCTCCCGATGCTACCTTGGAAGTGATCAACGGAACCGTCCTGGTGAGGCTCAGAGGGATGCCGCCCGATGTAGGGGTGACCCAACAGCGGGAAATCCCCGAAGAGAGCGTCATCCGCACCGATGCCAATTCACGCGCCCTCCTTACCTTCTTCGACGGGAGCAGCCTAACCATCTTTCCCAACACCGAAATCCGGTTGGTCAAGATGCGCTCTCCCTCCTTCGATCTGAGCCCTCGACCCAATACCATAACCGTAGAGCAAAACGCAGGACGGATTAGGGTAGCCCCCGCTCTCTCTACTAGCCGCCGCACAGATTGGCAGGTGAAGACCCCTCATAGCCAAATCTCCCTGAGCGAGGGGAGTTATTCGGTTATGGTGAGCAACGAGGATACCGAGATAGCGGTGCGGAGAGGCCAGGCTACGGTGGAAGCAAAAGGCCTGAGGACCATCCTGCCGCCTGGTAAGAGGGTAGTGGTGGCCCTTGGGGAGGGACCTTCGGATCTTTTGCCCGCGGCACGCAACCTGATTATCAACGGCGATTTCAGCCGTGATCTCTTGAGGTGGATCCCTTACTCCACCTCGGGCCAAGAGGAAGTGGAAGGAGGGGAGGCTGAACTAACCACTCTTGAGGGAAGACAGGTTATGAGGCTCTACCGTGGGGGGGAGGAAGGCGTTCATACCGAAGCGGGCATCACCCAGGAGGTGAATCAGGATGTCTCCGACTATCTCTCCCTCCAACTCCGCTTAGATGTGAGGGTAGACTCCCACAGCCTAGGGGGTGGTGGCTCTCGGAGTTCCGAATACCCGGTTATCGTGCGCATCGACTATGAGGATGAATATGGGAGCGCTGCCCACTGGTATCACGGCTTCTATTGCCACAACGCCCAGAATAACCCCACCTTGAACGGGGAAGAGATACGATGCGGGGTCTGGTACCCTTACGAGGAGAGTAATCTCCTGGAGGTCCTCGAACCTACGCCCTTCTACATCAGATCCGTCAAGATCTACGCCTCCGGCTGGAACTACGAGAGCCTGGTGGCCGAAATAGGCCTCTTGGTGGAATAGGAAGTGGGGAAAAGGGTAAGCGGTATCCTCCCCCTTGGCCTCGCGCTGCTCGTTTTCCTCATCCTCTCCTTATACCAGTTGCATCTGCCCGGCCTCCATTACGACGAGGCCCAAGAGGTGCTTCCGGCGATGCAACTCCTCCTGGGACAGCCCACAGAGCCCTTCCGTGGAGCGGCCATCCGGGTCGCCGGTCGAGCCTTCCCCTTGATGATCTACGACTACCTGGGGACTGTGAACACCTATCTGGTCATCCCCTTCTTCGCCCTCCTGGGGATCGATGTCATCTCTTTGCGGCTCATGGCCCTGATCATAGGTGCTCTCACCATCGTCCTGGCTTACGGCGTAGCCCGAGAGATCTTCGATGAAAAGGTGGCCGCCTTATCAGCCCTCCTCTTGTCCGTCCACCCCTCCTTCATCTTCTGGAGCCGTCAGGGGGTTTACCTCACCTCGGTGATCAGCGCTCTAAGCATGGGCAGCCTCTTAGCCTTCCTACGCTGGTATCGCCAGGAGAAGGCTCGCTACCTCTATCTCGGCTCGCTGCTTTTGGGCTTGGGTCTCTTCGCCAAGTTCTCCTTCCTTTGGTTCCTGGTGGGTCTCCTCCTGGCCCTAGTAACGGTGCGGAAGAGAGTCCTCCCTCGCCTTGTCATCCCCACCCAAGGGACACTCGCTCTTCTCTTTTTGACCTTGGGCTCTCTCCCCCTTATCCTCTTCAACCTCCAAACCAGGGGCACGGTGGAGATAATCCGGAAGTATCTATTCACCTCCTACCTGGGGGTGAACAACCTGGCTTTTGGGGCTAACTTTCTCATTCGCCTCCATCAGTTCATAGTCCTCCTCCAGGGTGGACAGTTCTGGTACCTAGGAGAGGTATGGGCCAATAGTTTCTATCCGCCCCTCTTCCTCTCGGCTCTTCTAAGTATCATCCCTCTCCTATCTAAAGAACGAGAATGGGTACTAAAGATCGCTTTCCTGGTTGTGATCTTGATCACCATGTTGCCCCTCAGCGCCTTCACCCCCACCGGCCTGAAACTGGCCCACTACGTGATCTTTTTACCCCTGCCCCAGATCCTCCTGGCCGCCTCTCTAGGCCTCTGGATGCGCCAGGAGCCGAAACGTCTCTTCCTACCGGCAGCCCTTCTTGTGGCTACCGTTCTTTTCCTTTTCGATCTGCGGGTGGATACCGGCTATCACCGTGCCCTAACGCGCACGGGGGGGTTCGATGGCTACACCGAGGCGATATACCAACTGACCCCCTACTTAGAGGAAAAGGGAGCGCCTACAGTAGCCATGGACTGGGGGATCAGGAACAACGTCTTATTTCTCACCCAAGGGAGGGTCGATCCCCAGGAGGTCTTTGGCTTCGAGAGTCTGGAAGAGCCGGATGTAGGCTTCCGGGAGCGGTTGCTTCTCCATCTAGCCGACCCGCGGACTATATACATCTTTCACAGCCCAGAGGAGACCATCTTTCAGCGGTGGGCCCCTTTTCAGGCCTTTGTTGCCGAGAGGGGCAAAGAGATACGAGTGGAGAAGGTGATCCCAGATCGGAGCGGAAAGAAGATATTTATGGTGGTGAGGGTGGAACCCTGACCACTCCTGGGGCGGTGAGAGGGCCAACATGATGACCCTAGCCAAGGAACCGCCCTTTCTCCCTTAGGCTACGTGGCTCCTTTCAGTTGCTCTCTGTAGAGGCCGCGGATTTCGTTGAAGATAGCTATATATGCAGGGGTGGCGTAATCGGGGTAGGTCCACTCCCAGGCCCTGAAACTCCTGCCCCGGAAGTGAAGGGTTACCTCGGCGAAGATCCCTTGTCCGACATATATGCGATGGTCGCGATTCTTCGTGGTGGCCAAGACCAGTTTTGCGCTATCCAGGTAGCCGGGATCGAGGTTGATGCGGCGCGCTCCTCCCTCGGAGAATTTGCCCTCTAGTCGGTTGGTAAACAACTTGATCTCGGCTAACCTTTCCGGCTCGATGAGCCTCTCGAAAGCGATGAATTTCCTCAGTAGATTCTCCCCCAGTTCCTTGTAGTAATCGGTGAACTCCCAAGGCATAAGAGCGCTTTCGTAATCCAGGGGGCCGAACTGGGCGACTAGTTCACGCTGGGCAGCATCGAAAAGGGGCGTTCGCCCCGAGATCATCCCCACCACCAACTTCACCGCAGGGTGTTTTTTGGCTTCTCCCATGGTTCAAACCTCTTCCCCCGCCCTCATGATCCTGCTACACAGTTCGCTCCCCAAAACGGAAAGGAGATCCACGGGCAGGTAATGACCCGCCGAGGCGTCAAAAAGAACCCGCGCCGTGGGGGAGAACTCCTCGTCGCCTTGCCAGTAGACTACAACCAGAGGCACTCGGGGTAGGGACAGAAAGGAGTAGGCCGCATCGCCTAGGTCCCGCCGCTCGCCTCCGGCCCTCTCCGCCGCCTGCTTGAACGCCTCTACATCGTTTCCGAAATGTTTGGCTAGTCTATCGCCGGAGTAGCCTTGAGAAGCCCGATGATAGAACTCGCCCCCCTCGATCTCCCGCAGGGAGACCCAGCGATCGGCTATAGGCTTGCCATCAGCGGTCCGCAGGTAGTGAAGGAACAACGCCTGCCTCCCGGGGGAAGAGATCTCCCCGCTCTCCTCTTCATAGGCTATGAAGTCGGGGTAGATGATCACATAACCTTGGCCCCAGAGGGTGAGCCGCAACTCCCCCCTTTCCTTATCTAACCGTTTATACTGGGCCCCGCTTCGAGCGGCCAAAACTACGGGATCGGCTTCCTTTAGCGCGGCACGCGCCTGCCTTATGAAGGGAAGAAAGGTATCCGGTTTCGAGTGAGCCATTTCCGTATTCCGAGGGTAGTTCCCGAGATTGAGCCTTGGTTTTTACCCCTATCAGTTGGCTATTATACTTCCCCAAAGCAATCACAGCAAGCCGTCTACAGCAGTAGCATTTTAGCAGCGTATAGAGGATTCAGATATCTTGTGTCAATACAGAGGTGTGTTTTCAAGGGTTGGCTCTTTGTGTCCGGTTGCTTTGAGCGGCTCCTTTCCCGCGGGTTCCTGTAAGGACGAGTTTCAGTTGGATTCATTTTCGAAAGGTGGTAATATGTGAGCATACACCTCGTCCTGAGACTCGGTGTCGAAGGATGAACCTCGCCGTAGAGGATATGTCATCTTCACGATACCAGAAGATGAGGTTCTTCTCCTTCGGATGCCAAGCGCACTCACCTGGTACCGAGGTCTGCAGATTTTGTGAGCATTTGACTATTCGTTCCAAATATGATATATTTTTGCCACAAAAGCCATAAACTGGGGCCGTCCTCTGGGGGAGCCGACCCCGTTCTTTCTGGTGTAGGAGGTAGAATCTGAGACAGTGCACGAGTACCACGCACTGAGGTGAACAGCATAGAAAAGAAGCAACGCATCAACGAGGCGATCAGGGCTAAAGAGATCCGGCTCATTGATGAGTCAGGTAAACAGGTAGGGGTAATCCCTCTCTCTCAAGCCCTGGCCATCGCCAGGGAGCGGGATCTCGATCTGGTGGAGGTCGCTCCCCAGGTTGCTCCTCCCGTTTGTCGCCTCATGGATTACGGCAAATATATCTATGAGCGAGCCAAGAGGGAGAAGGAGGCGCGCAAGGCCCAACGGGTGGAGATCAAGGAGATTCGCCTGCGCCCCAAAACAGGCCACCACGATAGGAATCTCAAAGTTAAGAGGATACGCGACTTCCTGGCCAGGGGTCACAAGGTAAAGGTGCGGGTACTTTTCAGAGGTAGGGAGCGAAGTCACCCTGAGATAGGAAGGGAGATATTGGAAAGGCTGGCGGAGGAACTGGGTGATGTGGCCAACGTGGAGCACCATCCCAAGATGGATGGTCGGAGCATGTTAATGATCCTTTCCGCGGGCAGCGAGAAATAGGGTTCTTGGGGGCGATCTATTTTGGACGGGCGCCTCAGGCGCCCGTTAGCATGAGAGAAGGTCAAGGTGCCTAAGATAAAGACCCATAAAGCCACCGCCAAGAGGTTCATGATCACCGGTTCGGGCAAGATACGCCGCCTGAAAGGAGGGAGGAGCCACCTACGCCGTAGGAAGCGGAAACAGGTGAAGCGACTCTTCGATAAGGTGATCCCCCTGGAAACGGTGGGCGAAATAAAGCGCGTGAAGCGACTAGCGCCTTATCTCAAGAAGGGATAGAGATGCCCAGGGTTAAGGGCGGGCCTAAGACCCGCAAGCGCCACAAGAAAGTCATAAAACTCACCAAGGGGCAGTACGGGACCAGAGGTTCCCTCTATAGGCGGTCCCATGAGGCCATGTTGAAATCCCTTACCTACGCCTATCGCGACCGGCGGAGGCGGAAGAGGGATTTCAGGCGCCTCTGGATACAGAGGATCAACGCCGCAGCCAGGGAGCACGGCCTCTCCTATAGCCGTTTCATGGCTGGGCTCAAGAAAGCGGGGGTAGAACTAGACCGCAAGATCCTGGCCGACCTGGCGGTAAGCGACGCCCGAGCCTTCAAAGAGTTAGCAGAAGCGGCGAAATCGGCCCCCTGAGGTGGCCTCTTGATTACCAGCCTGGCCAACGAGAAGGTGAAACTGACACGGTCGCTCCATCGCCGGCGAGGCCGAGAAAAGGAGCGACTTTTCATAGCGGAGGGCGTTCGCCTTTGTGAAGAAGTCTTGAGGGCGGGGATAACTCCCGCCCTCCTTTTCTGCACTTCAGAGGTGGCCGCCGAGGAGAGGGTAAAGAGGCTACTCCAAGCCTTCACCGACGTGGGTAAGCGAGGGGTGGCAGTGAGCGAAGAGGTTATGCGGGCTATCTCAGATACCCAAACGCCCCAAGGCCTCTTGGCGGTCGTACCCATCTCGGAGAAGCCACCGGAAGAGGGGTTGTTGCTCATCGTTGACCGGTTGCGGGACCCGGGAAACCTGGGGACGATCTTGCGCTCCGCCTGGGCAGCCGGGGCGGGGCAGGTAGTGACCACCAAGGGTACGGTGGATATCTATAGCCCCAAGGTGGTCCGAGGAGCCATGGGGGCCCACTTCCATCTAGCACTGGCGCCCGACAAGAGGTGGAAGGAGATAGAGCCCCTTTTCGAGGAGCGGCAAATTCTTCTGGCCGAGGCCAGGGGCGAGGTGGCCTACCACGAGGTCGATTGGAGCCTCCCTTCGGCCCTTATCATCGGTGGGGAGGTGGAGGGGGCCAGCAAAGAGGCTAAACGGTTAGCCCGGAAGAGCGTCTATATCCCCATGCCCGGCGGGGCCGAATCGTTGAACGCGGCGGTGGCGGCGAGTGTCATACTATTCGAGGCAGCGAGGCAGCAAGTGCTCTAGTGCTGTCAGATGGTAACATCTGACGCCACGAAAAACCGCCTAAAGGCTCCAATCCTGGCGCTGGACGGGGAATAGAGGCTTTCCCCACAGGGATCCTGTAAGGACAGCCGGTTAAGATTTTTGCGGTAGAGGTTGTCAAACATTCCCTTTAGTGCTATAATAGCCTCAAATCGGGAGGCTAGCGGGATGCGGCGCGGATATGGGGAGACGAGAGCCTTCGTCTTTACGGGTACCGGAGAGGGCACCCGTCGATCGGCGCTGCCTGGGTAGTTGACATTTTGCAATAGATCGTCGGTGGCCCTTTTCAGAGGATGCTTTGAAGAAGGGCTTTTTATATTAAACTGTGTTATATTTACTGCGGAGTAGAAATGATAGAGCGGTTGGAAGAGTTAAAGGAGAGGGCTCTCCGAGAATTGGAAGGGATCGGGGATCTCGAGGGGGTAGAAGAGTGGCGGGTCGCTTATCTAGGGCGGAAGGGAGCCCTGACCAAGATATTGCGAAGCATAGGCGAACTGCCTCCCCAGGAGCGCCCCCAGGCGGGCGAGCGGGCCAACCGGGTGAAAATGGAACTCACCCAGGCCTGGAAAGCCAAGATCGAGGCCCTGAAGGCCGAGACTATCCCTTCTGAGGAGAGGATCGATGTCACTATGCCGGGGCGGAAGCCCCTTTTAGGGACTATCCACCCCGTCACGCGGACGCTCTGGGAGATATATGACATCTTTGCCCCCATGGGGTTCCAGGTGGCGGAAGGGCCGGAGGTGGAATGGGACAGATATAACTTCGAACTCTTAAACATCCCTAAAGATCACCCGGCCAGGGATATGTTCGCCACCTTATATATCGCTCCGCCCTATGGCCAAGGTCAGGAGATGATGCTCCGCACCCATACCTCCCCAGTTCAGATAAGAACTATGGAGCGGTTCTGCCCGGAGCCTATACGGGTGCTCATACCTGGCCGCTGTTACCGGTACGAGAGCGTAGATGCCACCCACGAGTGGATGTTCATCCAGGTAGAAGGGCTGGCCGTGGGACGAGAGGTAACCATGGCCGATCTCAAAGGGGTGCTCACCGCCTTCGCCCGCCAGATGTTCGGGGCGGAGCGAAAGGTCCGCTTCCGCTGCGACTACTTCCCCTTCGTGGAACCGGGAGCGGAGATGGCCATAGACTGTATCGTCTGCCAGGGGGAGGGCTGTCGGGTCTGTGGCTATACCGGCTGGCTAGAGATCCTGGGAGCGGGGATGGTGCATCCGGAGGTCTTGCGCAACGGGGGATATAATCCTGAAGTATATACCGGCTTTGCCTTTGGCATGGGGGTGGAGCGGATCGCCATGCTGAAACACACCATCGATGATATAAGGCTCTT
This sequence comes from Anaerolineae bacterium, assembly GCA_034419095.1. Taxonomy (GTDB): domain Bacteria; phylum Chloroflexota; class Anaerolineae; order UBA7937; family UBA7937; genus UBA7937. The sequence continues at coordinate 18,178 of DAOULQ010000236.1, forward strand.
CTATAGCAACGATCTACGCTTCTTGAAGCAGTTCAGTTGAGGGAGAGGGACGATGAGAGTGCCCTTAAGTTGGCTGCGAGACTATGTGGATATAAAGATACCCCTCCAGGAGTTGGCCCACCGCCTCACCATGGCCGGGATAGAGGTAGAAGCGGTGGAGAGGATAGGCGACCGATGGGATAAGATATATGTGGGGGAGGTGTTAGAGGTACGTCCCCACCCCAACGCTGACCGTCTCACCATCGCCGAGGTGGAGTACGGGGGAGATAACCCTTTGACCGTGATCACGGGGGCCCCCAACATAAAGGTGGGGGATAGAGGGTTAAGGGTGCCCACCGCCGTGGCCGGGGCCAGGCTCATCGATGGCCACTCCCCGGAACACCGGGAGATCACCCTCAGACCTGCCAAGATAAGGGGGGTCCACTCTGAAGGGATGATCTGCTCGGAGTTGGAGTTGGGCATTTCCGACGACCACGAGGGGATCATGATCCTGGATCACGAGGCGCCGGTCGGCGTCCCCTTGGTGGACTATTTGGGCGACACGGTCTTCCATCTGGAGTTGAGCCCTAACCTGGTGCGCTGTCTTTCCCTTATCGGGGTAGCCCGGGAGGTGGCGGCCCTCACCGGAGAGAGGATCCGTTTGCCAGAGGCGAGCCTGGTGGCCGAAAGGGGGCCCATCGAGGAGATGGTTACTGTAGAGATAGAAGCGCCCAACCTTTGCCCCCGTTACTCCGCCAGTCTGATCAGAGATATAACTGTAGGCCCTTCGCCCCCCTGGCTTCAGCGCCGCCTCAGAGCGGCGGGGATGCGTCCCATCAATAACATCGTCGATGTCACCAATTATGTGATGTTGGAGTTGAATCAACCCTTGCACGCCTTCGACTATGAAAAGATCCGAGGGAAGAAGATCATCGTGAGAAGGGCTGGAGGAGACAAGATCTTCACCACCCTCGATGGGGAGGAAAGGGAACTCCTGCCCGATATGTTGATGATCGCCGATGGGGAAGGGCCGGTGGCAGTGGCCGGGGTGATGGGCGGCCTGGAGAGCGAGGTTACAGAGACCACCCGCCAGGTGCTTCTGGAAGCGGCCAACTTCGACCGAGTGAGTATCCGGCGCACCTCCCAGGCGCTCAAAGTCCGCACTGAGGCCTCCATCCGCTTCGACAAGGGCCTGGACCCTGAATCGACCATCCCGGCGCTATCGCGGGCTAGCGAGTTAATCCGCCAACTGGCCGGGGGCCAGGTAGCCCAAGGTTTCGCCGACGCCTATCCGCGACCGGGGGAGAGGAAAGAGATACTTTTCCTTATAAGAGAGGTGGAGCGTCTTTTAGGGGTCAGCGTACCCCTGGAGGAAGTGGTACGGATCTTGGAATCCCTGGAGTTCGAGGTGAAGGTGTTGAGCGAGGAAAGGCTTCGAGTCATCGTTCCCTCATACCGGGGCGATGTGAGCCTCCCAGCGGACTTAGTGGAGGAGGTGGCCCGGATAAAAGGGTATGATGAGATCCCTACCACCTTGCTCTCCGGTGAACTGCCGCCGCAGCGGATCAACTGGTCGCTCCACTGGGAGCGACGGGCCCAGGAGGTGCTCACCGCCTGTGGCTTAAGCGAAGTAATCACCTACACCTTAATCAATCGAAGAGAATTAGAAGCCTTCCCTCCATGGGGTGAGGAGACGAAACCCGAAACCCTAAGCATCGCCAACCCTACAGTTCTGGATCAGAACCTACTACGCATTAGCCTCTTGCCTAGTCTGCTAAAGGTTTTGGCTTCAAACCTGCGCTACCAGTCCCAGATTCGCATCTTCGAGATCGGGCGGGTCTATCTCCCTCAAGAGGATGACCTCCCTCGGGAGAGAAATACCCTGGCTTTGGCCCTGGCTGGAGGCGAGGAGAAGAGCATCTGGGGAGAGGGAGAGGTTATAGACCTCTACGATCTGAAGGGGGTGATAGAGGCCCTCCTTCGCGGGATGGGGATAAAAGAGTACGAGTTCGTCCCCGCTGTTCACCCTTCCTTCTCTGCCCATAAGGTGGTCCATCTTCTTGTAGGCGAGGAGCCAACAGTGGTGGGGATATTGGGAGAGTTGCAGGTGGGAGAGGCTTTCGACATAGGTGAGAGGACCGTATATCTGGCAGAAATCGATTTCGAGGCCCTTTCTTCAAAGGCTACATCAGAGCGGCGTTACGAGCCTCTGCCTCGCTACCCGGCCATCACTCAGGATATAGCCCTGGTGGTGGATGAAGGGATCCCGGCCGGGAAGGTATACCAACTCATCATGGAGGCAGGGGGCGCGCTTCTGACCGGGGCCAGGCTATTCGATCTCTACCGGGGAGCCCCCATCCCTCGGGGCAAAAAGAGCCTAGCCTACTCCCTCACCTACAGGGCTCCTGATCGCACCCTCACCGCCGAGGAGGTGATGAAGATACAGGAACGGATCGTAAAGCATCTCTGCGAGGCGATAGGAGCGCGACTGCGAGAGTAAAGGGGGGACCATGAACTGGTTCGATCTCGTCCTTGTGGTTCTAGTTTTGTTAGGCGTTACCGTGGGCTACATACAAGGGCTACTCCGCCAACTGACTGGTCTCGCGGCCCTCTATATCGGACTGGCGATGGCTTCTTATTATCATGGGGCCGTGGAGAGATGGATCGACTTCTTCGTTCCTAAGATGGCCGATGTAGCCCAAGAATCTTTAGCCTTTTTGGGTATCCTGGCTGTGGTTTACGTGATCTTAAGTTGGTTGGGCCAGCAGGCCTTTCCGGAGACCAGGTTGGCGTCACTGGGGTTTTTAGATCAATTGGGAGGGATGGTAGCGGGGTTCCTGGTGGTGGGTGTACAGATCGGGCTAGGGGTCTTGATCTTGAGGTTTGTGAGTGGGGTATCGTGGATAAGGGGAGATACGGTTCGTTTAGCCTTCCTCCAGGCGATGAAAGCCTCCTCTCTAGTGCCAACCTTCCAGACCTATCTCACCTTTGTGGCTCGTACCATCCTCCCTTGGCTTCCCGCTGGTCTGCCTACCTTCTTTGCCATATGAACACCAGATCGTTGCGGGCTCTAGAGTTTCCCCAGATCCTCCACCATCTGGCAGAGCACGCCTCCTTCTCCCTGGGCAAGGAGTTAGCGTTGCGTCTTCGCCCCACAACTGACGAGGAGGAGGTGAAGCAGCGGCAGCAGGAGACTACGGAGGCCAGGTCTCTCCTGGAGATGGAGCCCCACTTCACGGTTGGTGGAGCCAAGGATTTGCGACCTCATCTCAAGAAGGCAGCTATCGAGTCTCCTTTGACCCCCGTTGAACTCCTAGATATTCGAGACACTATAGCCAGTGGAATTACTATCCGCCGGCGGTTATACTCCCTACACCGTCTCTTCCCCACCTTGGCGGAGATAGCCCAAGGGATCGAGGAGTGCTCCGCTCTTTTGGGCCAGATACGCCACTCCATCAACGACCGGGGAGAGGTGGTAGATGAGGCTAGCCCCGCTCTAGCCAGGATACGGCGGGAACTCCAGCAGGTACATGAGAGACTTCTTTCCAAGATGGAGCGGATCGCGTCATCTCCAGAGAACGCTCCCTTCTTGCAAGAGCCAGTGGTAACCCAACGCTCAGGACGGTATGTGATCCCCCTCAAGGCCGATTTCAAGGGACGGATCCCAGGGGTGGTCCACGATCAATCGGCCAGTGGAGCCACCCTCTTCGTTGAGCCCTTGGCCACCTTGGAGTTGAACAACCGGTGGCGGGAACTGCAAGTGGCAGAGGAGAAGGAGAGACAGCGGATCCTCAAGGGGCTCACCACTCGAGTGGCTGAGGAGATACCGGCTATCGAGGGGACGCTCAAGGCTTTGGCCTCGTTAGATTTGGCACTGGCTAAAGGCAGCTATAGCGCCACCCTCTCCTGCGTGGAGCCAAGGTTCGTCCCCTTTGGCCCTCCAAAAGGGGAGGTTTTGCACCCCGGTTCCACGCTCCGTTTGATCCAGGCCCGCCACCCTCTTCTCTCCCCCGAAGAGGTGGTCCCCATCGATATCCATATCGGCGACGATTTCTTCATCTTGGTTATCACGGGCCCCAATACCGGCGGGAAGACCGTCTCCCTGAAGACAGTGGGACTTGCGGCCTTGATGGCTCAGTCAGGCTTGCATATCCCAGCCCAGGAGGCGGACCTCTCCACCTTCCAGGGGGTCTACGCCGATATCGGCGACGAGCAGAGCATAGAACAGAGCCTTTCTACCTTCTCCTCCCACTTGACCAACATCGTGACCATCCTAGCCCGAGCCAATGAGAGGTCTTTGGTGTTGCTCGATGAACTAGGGGCGGGCACGGACCCGGTGGAGGGTTCAGCCCTAGCGCGAGCCATCTTGGGCAATCTCCGCCACAGAAAGATCACTTCCTGCGTGGCCACTCATTACTCTGAATTGAAGAGTTATGCCCACATAACCCCTGGGGTGGAGAACGCCTCCGTGGAGTTCGACCTAGAGACCCTGGCTCCTACCTACGTGATGAGCATCGGCCTCCCCGGCCAGAGTAACGCCCTAGCCATAGCCACTCGCTTGGGGCTCGATGAGGGGGTAGTGGGAGAGGCAAGGAGGCTTGTCTCCCGGGAGGATCTGGAGGTGGAGGGGTATCTGGAAGATATAAGGAGGGCCCGCGAGGAAGCGTTGGATGCCGCTCAAGCAGTGAAGGCCGCGAGGGAGGAAACCGAGAGGAAGGAAAGGGAACTAACAGAGGAACTCAAAGCCTTAGAGGGCTCCCGCCGGGAGGTAATCAACGAGGCTCGAAAGCAAGCGCAGGGGGAGCTAAGGGAGGCGAGGGAGGAGATCCGCCGCCTAATAAGAGAAGCGAAGAGGGCAATGCCGATTGAAGTAGAAGCCAAACTCACCGAGTTGGAGGAGAAACTACAGCCCCTTCCCCCGGTTAAGAAAGGACATCCCCTGGGCGAAGTGAGGGTCGGCGAGAGCGTATGGGTGGAAGGGTTGGGCAAAGAGGGGGAAGTGGTGAGCCTGGAAGGTGACCAAGTGGAGGTGCAAGTGGGCCCTTTCCGGGTGAAGGCCGATATAGACGACTTGGCAGCATCCGTAAAGGGTCCCGTCCCTCGGGATCCCTGTGGGAAGGGAAGGGAAGGCCCTTCTCGGGAGGTAGTCCGGAGGTCGATCTCCCTTCCCCTCTCCCAGCCGGCTCCCGATTACCTGGACTTGAGGGGGGAGAAGGCCCAGGAGGCGCTCTGGCGACTGGATAAGTATCTGGATGACGCCTTCCTCAGCGGATTACCTTCCGTCCGTATCATCCATGGCAAGGGGAAAGGGACCCTGCGCCGTCTAGTGCGCCAAGCGGTGGAAAGCCACCCCCTGGTGGCTTCCTATCGAGTCGGGGAGGCGGACGAGGGCGGCGATGGGGTCACCGTAGTCCGACTGGTAGAGAGTTAGAAGCGAGAAACCTCTCCTAACGTATCCACACATGTTTACAAGGCTAGCCCTCCTAGCCGTTTAGGGTGCCCTCTGGTATAATACCCCTAGAGATGAAGGTACTCCTCATAAACCCCAAGGCTAACTTGCCCATAGAGGTGCGTACCAGCCCCCCCTTGGGCTTGGCCTACTTAGGGGCCGTCTCCGAGGAGCGAGGGGATGAGGCGCGGATCCTCGACATGGAGGTGGAGGAGCCGCCTCTAAGCCAGGTTCTCAGAGAAGAGCGCCCTGATCTGGTGGGGATAACAGCCAACACCATCCAGATCAAGGCGGCTTGGCGGGTGGCTCAAGAGATAAAGGCAGAGATGGCTCTCCCCATCGTCCTGGGAGGGCCGCACCCCACGCTGCTTCCCGAAGAGTCGGCTCAGCGGCCGGAGGTGGATATCGTGGTTCGGGGCGAGGGCGAGGCCACCTGGGTCGATCTTTGCCAAAGTTTGGAGTCGGCAGCATCGCTAGAGGGGGTCCAAGGGATCAGTTACCGTCAAGATGGCAGGGTGATCCATAACCCCGATCGCCCGGTCATCGCCGATGTAGATAGCCTCCCCTTCCCAGCCCACCATCTCTTCAAGATGGAGCGGTACACCAACCTCCAGCCCACGCTAGATACCATCGAGGGGAAGAGTTTCAGCATCTTGACCTCCCGCGGTTGCCCCTACCGTTGTACCTACTGTTCCCAGATTTTGCCCCGGGTCTGGCGGATGCGCTCCCCGGAGAATGTGGTGGCTGAGTGGCGCTGGCTGGTGAACGACCTGGGCGCAAAGGAGATCGGCGTATTAGATGACTCCTTTAACATCGATCGGAAGCGAGTTCTCGCCATCTGCGATCTCCTCATCTCCGAAGGGTTAAACCATGTGCCCTGGATAATGATCAACGGTATCCGGGCCAACCTGGTGGATGAGGAACTCCTGGGCCGGATGCGAGAGGCGGGCTGCATCCGCACCGCCTTCGGGGTAGAGAGCGGGAACCAAGAGATACTGGATACAGTTATCGACAAGCGCCTAACCTTGGAAGAGATCAGGGCTGCCTTCAAGGCGGCGAAGAGCGTGGGGATGGATACCATAGGCTTCTTCATCATCGGCCTGCCAGGGGAGACGGAGGAGACGATAGAGGACACTATCCGCTTCGCCTGCGAACTCGACCCCTTGGTGGCCAACTTCTCCATGGCCACCCCCTTCCCCGGCACGGAGATGAGAGAAGTGGTCTTGGAGAAAGGGAGGCTTCTGGCCCAGGATTGGGACGATTACGCCTTCTTCGAAGACAAGCCCTCCTTCGAGATGGACGGCCTTCCAGCGGAGTTGGTGGAGCGGAAGTGGAGAGAGGCGTACAGGCGATTCTACCTGCGCCCTAGCCGCATCGCGCGCACCCTGCTTCGCAAGAAGACCTGGCTGGACCTGCCTCGCACAGTGCGGATGGCCTGGCGGACGATAGGCTCTTAACAAGAGGCATTGGCGGAAGGATGTCCGTCTAGTACGCCGATACCGGGCAGTCTTGAGGTGATAAGCTAATGTCGGGCGTGAGATGTAAAGCGATCACAGTATCTGGCGAAAAGTGCAAACTGAAGGCTGGCTCCTCTGGTTATTGTCACATTCACGACCCAGAGAAGATAGCGGAGCGTGAAACTGCACGAAGGGCTGCTGAAGAGCACTGGAAGGAACAAAGGGCTAAAGGGGGGCAGTTAAGAGAAGTCATCGGAGTAGTGAAATCGACCTGTGAGGCAAAGGGCTGGGAGGCTCATGTCGCAAGCCAAGACACAGAGAATTGGCAGTATGCTACGATTTCTGTCAAACGATCCGTACCATATCTTCCTGAAACCATAACAGGTCTCCTTGATATTAGTTTGAGTGACGGAGTTAGAATCTCAAGTCAAAGAACGTCATTTCATGGCTACGGCCTTCGAGACTTGCTCGAGGCCATAACAGCAGAATTGGGTCGACTTCCTTGGCTCGACTTCCCTGAGAAGACATTACCTACAAAACCACCTTCCGCCATTCAGCAGATAGAGCCCCTTATCAAGAGGTTCCACATTGTTGCTCGCCAACTCGAACACCGTCACGACAACCGTGAGACGTTGACCATTCAAGACGAATATGATGCGCAAGATCTTCTCCATGCCCTACTAAAAACTGTATCCGACGATGTCCGGCCAGAGGAGGTCACCCCTTCCCACGCAGGTGCATCGTCGCGGGTCGATTTCCTCTTGAAGAGAGAAAAGATCGTTGTGGAAGTGAAAATGGCGAGTAGCAGGATGAAGGACAAACAAATAGGTGAAGAGCTTATCGTGGACATAAAACGCTATCAGTCGCACCCTGATTGTGGAACGCTCATATGCTTTGTTTACGATCCTAATCATCACCTGGCAAATCCAGCCGGCCTTGAGGATGATTTGAGCGGTAAGCACGATGATCTGAATGTGCGTGTTCTTGTAGTCCCTCACTAGATTGTGGGAATTTCGGGGGTTGACTGAGACAAAGGCTATCTAACCAGCCAATGCAGGCGACCCATTAAAGGAATTGGAACAATGGACGAGATCACCGTGAAGATAAGATGTAGCGTGGGCATCACGGCCACAATGAGGACGCAAAATGAAAGACCTATTCTCCAAATGCGGTAACAACTGCGGCCGTTGCCCCTCTTACAGGGAAAACTTGAAAACCGACGAGGACCGACAGCGGTGCAGCGACGGATGGAAAAAATACTTTGGCTTCCGACTGAGCCCTAGCAAGCTTCGCCTCTGCGACGGCTGCCAGACGCCAGACAATGAGAACCAGGTACGCTATCAGAACTGCATTGTGCGAAGATGCGCCATATTTAACGGCGTCGAAACCTGCGCCCATTGCTCTGCGTACCCCTGTGAGGGTCTAGTAGCCTTACAAGATGTTAATCGAGAAGAGATCGAAGCCCGACTGGGCGCTCCGATACTAGAAGAAGAGTACCTCACTTTCATAGAACCCTACGAAAACCTCAAACATTTAGCCGAAATACGCGCCTCCCTCGGAGCGGAAGAGATCGTGGAGCCCACCAAGCCTCAGCCTTTCAAGCCCAAAACCGCTGACTTTCCGGAAGACTTGCCCTTCTCCAAGGAAGAGAGGTCGGCACTCAAGGCCCTCCACCGGCTCATGAGGACGATAAACACCGTTGACGCTGACACATACGTCATGCAGGAGAGACTGAAGAAGAGAAGGCAGTACATCCTGAAGTTGTTGTGGGCGTTCGGACTCTTCGGCGCATTCAAGGAGGAAGGCGATTCACACCTTGTAATTGACAGCGAGACTTATGTAGCGCAGAAGATCCCATCTTCCTCGGATTATTCAAGGGTGGTGAAGCACTACTTCGGGACTCTAGAAGAATACGGAGTGCACTGTGAAATCGTCCCGTTGATGGAGACTGGATGGTTGACACCAGGGGGGGCGCTGAGGAAAAAGGGATGGCTCATGAAGATGGCCTTTGACGATAATGCCGGAGGCGTCGCCGCCATCAAAGCGCTTCAGGGGTATACTGCTACGCTTGACGAAAAGTATGGCAAAAGGGCATTCAGATATTTCTCAAAAGCGGACATGCGGGTTTTAAGTAATGAACAAAGCGCCTAACCTCTCACTGCAGCCCACCCGCTAAAGGAGTTGGAACAGTGGATGAGAGCCCCGAGAAGATAAGATGCAGCGTGGGGATCACGGCCCACAATGAGGAGGCCAATATCGGCCGCCTTCTTCAGGCGATGTTGGATCAACACCTCCACCAGGCGGAGATCACGGAAATAATCGTGGTGGCCTCCGGTTGCACCGATAGAACCGAGGAGATCGTCCAGGAGTTCATGGAAAGAGACCCCCGCATAAAACTTCTGGTTCAGGAGAGGCGGAAGGGTAAATCCTCAGCGGTGAACCTCTTCCTCCAGCACGCCCAGGAGGATATCTGTGTCGTGGAGAGCGGCGATACCCTCCCCCGTGAGAACAGCATAGAGAGCCTGGTGCGCATGTTCAAAGACCCCCAGGTGGGCATGACCGGGGCCCAGAAGGTGGCGGTGAACGCCCCTGACCATATCGTGGAATATTTCTCTCATCTACGGCTTAAGATGGAGCACGCTTTATGCTTGGAGATCCCCAGGCTGGGGGAACTGATCGCCTTCCGCAAGGTCTTCAATCAGATCCCTCCCGATGTGGCCATGGACGAGGCCTTCGTAGAGGCGTTGGTCATCCAGCGGGGGATGCAGGTCCGATACGCCCCCGATGCCGTGGTCTTCAGTATGGGGCCCCACACGGTGAGCGACTTCATAAGACAGAGGCGCCGCAACTACGCTGGACATCTCCACCTGAAGCGGAAGTACGGTTATCGGGTCTCCAGTTTGGATACCCCTCGAGTTCTGCGGCTGGCCATAGGCGAGGTTGGGGGCGCTTTACGCCTCATATGGGCTTTGGGGTTGATGGCCGTCTTGGAAGCCTGTTCCCGCATCCTTGGAGCCTACGACTATTACGTGCGGGGCGAGAAGCATGTGGTGTGGGATATCGCCTGGACGACGAAAGAGGTGGATACCGGTGGCTCGGAGGAAGCGGCTTCTTCTTCCCAGGAGTGACCCCCATTATGCTTGAAAAGCGTTCTCTTGTGAGGTCTCACCGTTGAAAGACAGACTTCTTTTCCTTTTGAAGGTACTCATCAGCCTGGGGTTGATCTTCTACCTCTTCAGCCGCGTGGAAATGAGGCAAGTAGCGGAGGCTATCGGCGCAGCCAACTACTGGTACCTTCTTTCAGCCCTAGCCCTCTACTTTGTAGCCATCTGCTTGAATGTGGTCAAGTGGCGCTATCTGCTGCAGGCCCAGGGCCTGTCTATCCCGTTCTTGGGGCTGGTGCGCCACACCCTGGTGGGGCTCTTCTTCGCCAACCTGCCACTGGCCATGGTGGCCGGAGACATCGCCCGGGGTTACGACCTAGCCCGCCACATCCCAGGCCGACAGGCAGAGGTGGCTATATCGGTGGTGGTTGACCGGTTGGTTGGCCTCTCATCCTTCATCGTCGCCGCCACGGTCATGCTAGCCTATGCCATATTCGGGCTGGGGCGCGCGGACCTGGCGTGGCTTTTGATCACGGTGGCGGTAGTGCTGCTGGCTTTCGTGGTAGGGTTTGCCGTGCTTCTCAGTCGGTGGTTGCGGGGACTGGTGGAGCGGTTATTCGGGTGGGGACCGGTGGCTCGTTTCAGTGGGCTCTATGGCGGTCTATCGGACGCGGTGCAGGTCTATCGCGCCGGGACGGGGGCACTGGTCGTGGCCTTCGCCATCGCCCTGCTGGGCGTGTTGACCACCACGTTGGTCAACTGGCTGGCGGCCAACGCCGTGCAAGCCGGTATCCCCTTCCTCTGGGTCCTGGTCTTCAACCCACTGACACCCATCGCCCAATTCATCCCCTCCATCGCTTCAGGCCTGGGGGTGAACCAAGGAGTGTTCGTCGGGCTATACAGCACCATCGGCGGGGTGGCCAGCCCGGCCAAGGCCCTGGCTATGTCGCTGGTTATGCAAGTCATTATCTATTTAGCCAGCCTGCCGGGGGGCGTGCTATGGTGGCGGAAGCGTAGCGTCACATCGCCGACTATGGAGACCGAGGAGGTCCGGGAAGGAGAAGTCAGTGGTTAGGAGAAGCCCTAGATGAGGATCCTTCTCGTCGGCCCCAAATCCACTGTTTGGAGTTCGAGAAAGCATATCCCCTTGGGACTGGGGTATTTGGCTGCTGTCTTGGAGGGCGCAGGTCACGAGGTCGAGATCTACGATGCGGTGGTGGAGGCGGAGCCCGTGGGCCATATCTTAGATAGAGGGAAGTTCGACCTGGTGGGGGCAACCGCCGTGACACCCCTCATCTATGAGGCTTGGGAGGTGGCGGCCCAAGCGAAGGAAAGGGGCGCGGTCACCGTTCTGGGTGGGCCTCACCCTACGCTCCTCCCCGACGAGTCTTTGGAGCGGCCAGAGGTGGACATCGTGGTTCGGGGAGAGGGCGAAGAGACGATCGTAGAGTTGGTGCAAGCCCTGGAGGAGGGAAGCGATCTAGAGGAGGTTCTGGGCATCTCTTTCAAGAAAGGGACGACAGTTCATAACCCCTCCCGACCCCTGTCCGAAGACTTGGATTCGCTCCCTTTCCCCGCCCATCACCTCTTGAAGATCGAAAGGTACACCAACCTTCAACCTCTTACCGATGGGCTGGACCCTAACGCTAGGGCTTATACCATCGTTACCTCGCGGGGCTGCCCTTACGGCTGTATCTTCTGCTCCAAGGCTATAACCGGGCGTACCTGGCGTCCCCGCTCGCCGGAGAATGTGGTAGCCGAATGGCGGTGGCTGGTGAAGGATCTAGGGGCCACCGAGATCGGCATCACCGATGATGTGATGACTCTGGACCCTAAGCGAGCCAAGAGGATCTGTCACCTCCTCATCGAGGAGGGGTTCAACCATATCCCCTGGATCACCATCCATGGAATCAGGGTTGATAACGTAGATGAGGAACTTCTGCATCTCATGAAGGAAGCGGGCTGCAAGCGAGTGGGGTTTGGAGTGGAGAGCGGGAGCCAGAGGGTGCTGGACTATATAAAGAAGGGACAGACCATCGAAGAGATCAGACGCGCCTTCCACTGGTCCAAAAAGATAGGGCTGGAGACGATGGGCTTCTTCATCTTCGGCATGCCCACGGAGACGGAGGAGACCATGGAGGCCACTATACGTTTGGCCTTGGAGTTGGACCCCGACCTGGCCAACTTCATGATCGCCGCCCCCTATCCGGGAACCGAACTCTATGAGATAATCCTGCATGAGGGAAACCTTTTCAGTCGAGACTGGCGCGATTTCGCCATCCACGATGAGAAGGCTCGCTTCGCCATCGGCGAGATGACGGCGGAACTGGTGGAGAGAAAGTGGCACGAAGCCTATAGACGTTTTTACTTCCGTCCCGGCCGCATCGTAAAACGCCTTTTCAGCCTCGATACCTGGCGGCGTCTTCCCCTTCACTTCGCCAATTTCCGGCGCTTCTTTTTAGGCCAACTCAGACCTACGGGCTAGTCAATCGACGAGAGGCTTGGTATGGAGATCTATCAACGCAATATCAACAGCATCGTTCGGCGTATAGGTAAAGGGAGGATAGTGGTTGAAGCCTCCCTCCTCGACCTGGACCATAGCGCCCGGGTCTTTTTGACCTTCGATATCCAAGAGCGAACCATCGTGGAGGCGAGAGCGGAGATGCCCAAGACGCCTTTCGAGATATGCACAGAGACCTTGGACCAGTTACCTAGCCTGGTGGGGTTAGTAGTGGAGAGAGGGGTGGTAAAAAGGGTAGCCGAGCGGTTGGGACGTGAGACGGGGTGTGTACATCTGGTGGAGTTAGCGGTTCATGCCATCCGTCTAGCCTCGGCCGCGCTGGTGGCGGAGGGTTTGGGGATCGATAGTCGTGATTTCGCCAAACTGAGTGAGGAGGAGAGGCTGAGGCTGGGGAGACCCTATCTTAGAAACACCTGCTACGCCTACAACGAGGAGAGGCTAAAGGAGGTCCTCGATTGATTAGCGTGGAGGAGGCGCGGGCCTATTACCAGGAGAACGAGGGAGCCCACGATTTCAACCACGTCCTTCGAGTCTTGAGTCTGGCGGAGCGGATAGGGGCCGCCGAGGGAGCGGATATGGAGATCGTGCGCACAGCCACCCTCCTGCACGATATATATCGCTCCCAAGAGATGCAAGGCGGCGGATGCCATGCTCGAGTGGGAGCGGAGAGGGTGCGGCAGATCCTTTCGGGCTGGCCTGTTGAGAAAGTGGAGGCTGTCGCCCATGCCATAGAGGCCCATCGTTTCCGCGGTGGCGTCAAGCCAGAAACCCTGGAGGCCCAGGTCCTTTATGACGCCGACAAGTTAGACTCCATCGGTGCTATCGGCGTAGCCCGAGCCTATATGATGGCTGGGAAGTTGGGGCAGAGGCTCTGGACGGAGGTCCCAGAGGATGCCTCAGCGGAAAAGAACCCTTTGACCGCTGAGCATAGCGCGCCCATCGAGTTCGAAGTGAAATTGAAGAAGGTGAAAGATAGCCTTTTCACAGAGACGGCCAAGAGGATTGCCGAGGGACGCCATCGGTTCATGGCCGAATTCTTCGCCCGGCTAGAGGAAGAGGTAGAGGGCCGGCGTTAGGCGAGTTCACCGTTCCTAAGTCGCTACTACCAGAGGTACCGCTGCATCAACCTACACCACCGCATTGTGGTCAACCAAATAAAGGCCCATTCACCCTTCGCTCCATTGGTTCTTACAGGCCGCATCACGCCTTAGGCCCCTGATATCGTAGCCAGCAACTTGGCATAAAGGGAGGAGAGTCGGCGGGCCCTCCTCCTTCTTCCAAAAAGGGTCATGACGGTGACGAACCTCCAGAGCCATAACCCGTCGTAAGAACGAGGCCCCACTCTCTCAGTGGGGCCTTCTTTATCCCTCAAAGCCTTCGCTTGCCAGCTAGTCAAGGTGTGGTTCTATCCTAGCCAGCAGTTGGGGCTTGGGCATATACCCCACCAGCCTCTCCACCGGCTGGCCCCTCTTGAAAAGGATAAGGGTGGGGATGCCGCGGACTCCGTACCGGGTGGCGATCTCAGGGTTGCGATCTACGTCGATCTTCGCCACCTTCAGCCGCCCATCGTATTCCGAAGCGATCTCCTCCACGAGAGGAGCGATCCGATGACAGGGCCCACACCACTCCGCCCAGAAATCGACAACCACGGGGATCGAAGCCCTGATCACCTTCTCCTCAAAACTCTTGTCGCTGACGGCAACTACTTTGCCCATCGACATCTCCCTCCACTCTTCTCCTCTGAAAGATACCACCTCTGATGAAGCGTGTCAAATTCGCACCCCCTTCAGCCACTCCTCCAAGGGACCCTCCAACTCTCGCTTGGGGGCGCGCCCGAAAAACTCCCTTACCGCTTGTCGGGGATCCTTCCCTTTGAAGAGAACCTGGCAGATCTCCTCGATAATAGGCATCTCTACGCCATACTTTTGGGCCAACTTCCTGGCTGCCTTCGTGGTATAGATCCCCTCGGCGACCATGATCATAGAGGCCTCTATATCTTCCAGGCTGCGCCCTTTAGCCAGTTCCTCCCCCACATAATGATTCCGGCTATGGCGGCTGGAGCAGGTACATATAAGATCCCCGACGCCAGCCAGCCCAGCGAAGGTGAGGGGGTTGGCTCCCGCCGCCACTCCTAGCCGGGCGATCTCGGCCAGTCCCCGAGTCATAAATGCCGCCTTGGCGTTATCGCCATATCCGAACTCATCGGCCGCCCCGGCTCCGATGGCTATGATATTCTTCAGAGCCCCTCCCAACTCCACCCCTATGAGATCGTCGTGAGCATAGACACGAAAGCGAGACCCCATAATGGTCCGCTGAACCCACGCCGCCACCTCGATATCCGGAGAGGCTACCACACTGCTAGCAGGTAACCCCGCCGCAATCTCTCTCACCAGGTTGGGCCCGGAGAGGGCGCAAAAGGGGAAACCCGACCCTAGTTCTTCCTCCAATAGTTGGGACATGCGAAGGGCGGTCTCTATCTCCAGCCCCTTGGCCGCGCTTACGATCACCGTCCCTGGCCCTAGGTAAGGCCGCACCAGCCTGATATTCTTTCGCATCGACTGGGCCGGCACTACCATGAAGAGGAGATGGCAAGGCTCCACGGCTTCAGCCAGGGAAGCGGTGATCTTCAACTCAGGGGGCAAGATCACCCCAGGAAGGAAACGGCGGTTCTCACGCCGCAATCGCAACTCCTCGGCTTCCCCCTCCGTCCTAGCCCACAGAGTCACAGCGAGCCCCTTGCGGGTCAGCATAACCGCCAACATAGTCCCCCAACTGCCGGTCCCTACAACAGTCACAGCACTCACCGGCTTCTCCTCTTCCCCGACTCCCCGATCCGCCGCTCCGTACCCTTGAGTAGACGCCCGATATTGGGCCGATGGGCGAAGATGATGATCCCTCCCGCCAGGGTACCATAGGCCAGATGTTCCCAGGAGCCTCGCAAAAAGAGCCTCTGACCTAAGAGGGCCAGGGGTATCAAGAAGGCGAAAGCGAGGGAGCCCAGAGAGACATAGCGAGAGATAAGGGCTACCAGGAACCCCAAGAGAGCCACGACCAAAGCGGTCAGAGGCTCCAAGATCAAAAGAGCGCCGAAGGTGGTTCCTACCCCGGCTCCACCACGCCAGCCCAGAAAGAGCGACCAGTTGTGGCCCACCAAGGCTGCCAGAGCGGTCACCACCGCTGCCGCCTCGCTATGCCACAACGCCCTGGCCACCAGCACGGCGACCGCGCCCTTGCCCACATCCCCCAAAGCAGTGATGGCGGCTGGAAAGAGCCCCAGGGTGCGAAGGGTGTTCGCCCCTCCCGTCCTGCCACTCCCGTACTCCCGAATGTCGATACCTTTCCATAGCCGCCCCACGATGTAACCGGTAGGAAAGGCCCCCAGAAAGTACCCCATAAAGGCTGTCAAAAGATAGGTTGTGATCATCCTCACATAAAGACAAAACACAGGAGCCTATTCCTGGTTGCGATTAGGTCGCCACCCGAAAAGGGTTGAAGTCGGTATCCACGTCATAGTAGTCTTCGTTCTCCACCCTCTTCAGGGTATTCACTATCAGGTAGGTAAGAGGGGTGACCGAGGCTTCGAAGCCGGTCTTGAAGAGGTAGTTGGAGATGATGATTTTGACCACCAGGTCCAGCGACCAGACCCCCAGAAAGGCGATGCAGACGAAGAGCATCGTGTCCACCAACTCACCCACCAGCGTCGAGGCGATGGTACGAGTCCAGAGCCACTGTCCCTGGGTGCGCACCTTCATTCTAGCCATGATGTAAGCGTTGGAGAACTCGCCAGCAAAGTAGGCCACCAGCGAGCCGAGGATGATGCGGCCTGAGGCCAACGTGCCCAGCACACCGTCAAAGGCCTCGGGCCCCACCTCGGCCACCCACTGAGCATCTCCCGGCAGCCGGCGAACGACGGCCAGTGTTAGGCTGAGCAGTATCGCACATCCGAAGCCGACCCAGATCACCCGACGACTGCGCCGGTAGCCATACACCTCCACCAACACGTCGCCAAAGACGTAGCTGATGGGGAAGAGCAGTGTGCCCGCGTCGAAGGTCAGCACCGGAAGCCCCAAGTTGACTATTTTGGCCGCCGAGGCCACGTTGCTGATGAGCAGCACGGCCACAAAGATGGCCATCACCAGGTCGAAATACCTATACCCCTTTCGCATCTATCGGACCTCCGCTTCTACCACTGCCCACAACCGACAGAAGGCACAAAGCCCTGGGGCTGTGGTAGGCTGGCCGCACCTTTCGCACTCGCCCAATTCTAACCCTTCGTCAACTGGGGAGATGTGTTCGGCATCCTCAGGGGACAGCCTTCGAAGGAAATATCCCTTCTCCCTCGCTCGCAGGAAACTGAGATAGAACTGCGACTTCGCCCCCCTCGACCTCTCCTCCAAGCGGTTCAACAACTCTTTGTAAAAGATGGTAGTGGCTCCCCTGGCGAAGGGACACTCCTCATAGATATAGTCGATGCCTCTCAGGATGGCGTAGGCCGCCGTCTCCCGCTCGTAGAACCTGAAGAAGGGCTTCACCTTACGCGCCAGTCGGGGATGGGTGGAGGGAAGTAGCGGGGCCTGGCGAAGAAGATACCCCGTCTGCCAGTGGAGGACGTTCTGCAAGAGAACGGCCGCCTCATCGTCTAAGTTGTGTCCGGTGGCCAAGGTAGCCCCCTCCTCTAGGGCAGCCTCATTCATTATATACCGTTTCACCAACCCACAGAGGGAGCAGGTCTTATGCCCCGGCCTCTCCCTAGCCAACTGGGGGATCGACTTCCCATACACCTCCTTCACGTCCACCACTTTTAACCTGGCCTCTTCCCTCTTCTCCACAAACCTATACACCTTGGCTAAAGAATTGGAAGAGTAACCCTCCTCCGAGATGCCCAGGTCTATATAGAGACCCTGAGCCTCGTAGCCCAGGCGGAGAAGCACATCCCATAGGCTGAGACTGTCCTTCCCCCCGGAGACGGCCACCAAGATGGGGTCTCCTGGGCGGAACATCTCATATTTCTCGATGAACCGTTGAGTACGAGCCAGTATCCATTCTAGGAGGTGCTCCCTACAGAGGGCCAGTTTGTGCTGACGCATATTTATGGCCGCGGGTTTAGAGCACCTGCGACACCTCACCATCGCCTCCCGAAACCACAGCGATCAGTTTCACCTCATCTTCGTCCCTCAGAATTACGTCGTCAGTGACCAGTTCTCCGTTGCAGATGACGAGCACCGCTTCAGGATCTAGCCCCACCTTCTTGATGGCGTCCCGGGCGGTCATCCCACTCGGGAGTTCCCATTGCCTACCTCGGTATATTATCTTCATCCGTTGTTTCATCCCAACTCTATCGGTCTGCCCTCCCGGGGCAAACGAACTCTAATATCTCCTCTCAACTCGTAGGAAAAACGCCTCGGCTTCAGAGTATGGATGGGTATCACCATCTGGGGACGGATGCGATGTATCAGGTCGATGATGTCTCTGCCACTGGCGTGTCCCGAGGCGTGTAGCCTCTTGTCAGCCGAGGGGTCGGCGGGGTCGCCCACGAAACGGATATGAAAATGGTCCAGCCAGTTGCGCAGCCGCTTAAGATCCATCTCCATCTCCTCATTGAACGCCTCGCTGGAAGAGTAGATATAGGTAGCCTCCTCAGGCTCGATATCCACCAGATCGTTGATGTCGAAGAAACTGAAGCAGAGGATATACCTCTCCGGGTCACCCCGTACCTCAGGGGCACCGATGAGTCGCCCCTCCCGGCGATATCGATTTCTCAGTTTCTCTTCCCAAGGCCGAGGGGCGCTCTTCACATCGGCATAGACTACCAGATGCTCGTCTTGAGCCACATCGGGCAGGTCCGGGGAGGTAAGCCTCATCGCTTCCAAGAGGTAGGCATCAGCCGGGGATATGGCTAGCCTTCTCTCCATCTCCTTCGCTACCTGGAGGAAGACAATCAGACGTTCCACGTTGCGGGCCCCGAAGTCGGCTATGATGAGCCCCGAAGCCCGCCTTGCCGCCTCCAAAGCGGCATCGTAAACCTCCTCTTCTGTGACCCTCTTATCATCGTCGATCCGCGTCCCCTCGCAGATAAGTGCTACAGGCTCCAGAGCGGCTACCTCCTCGATGAACCTCTCGGTTAGATGGCCATATGTTCCCTGGAGCCTGAAATCTCCCGTATAGACAACCCATCCCGCTGAGGTCTCTACGGCGAAGGCGGTGGCCCCAAAGATGGAGTGATCCACGGGGAAATACCGCAGGGGAAGGCTCCCGATCCTATCCACCCTTCCCTTCTTGACCTGAGGCCTTATCTCCTTGGTGGAAACCGGGGAACTGGACCAGAAACCGCTCTCCACGAGTGAGGGCTGATCTAAGAGGAGAAAGGGCCGCCCCTGGTAATGATAGAGAGGGTTCTTTTTCTGGCGCACGGGGCGCAGGAGACCATCCTCCAGTTTCCGCCAGGTGAAGTAACATACCTCCCTCTCGATATCGGCGGATTGACCGATATCCTGGACCACCTTGGCGGTGAAAGCGGTCATGGCTGTGGTATAGATGGGGATATCGGCACGGAGAAAAGAGATATAGCCCGAATGGTCCAGATGGGCATGGGAGAGCAAGACCCCATCCACATCAAGATAACGGTGTAACGGCGATGAGGCCAGGAAAGCCTTATCCTCAGGCGACAAGGCGGCTATGAAATCGGCCCGATAGATCCCCTCCAGG
Organism: Anaerolineae bacterium; assembly: GCA_034419095.1. Classification (GTDB taxonomy): domain Bacteria; phylum Chloroflexota; class Anaerolineae; order UBA7937; family UBA7937; genus UBA7937. The sequence goes on from DAOULQ010000236.1 coordinate 37,393, forward strand.
GGAGGCAAGAGCCCCAAACGAAGAGGGTCTCGGAGCCCCACCCCGGCACGGGGCTTGAGATATTCCTCGAAGAAGAGGTACCGACGCGCGAAGGGCAAGCCGAAGTCAAAAAAGAGCTGCGTCTCCCTCTCCTCGTCCTCCAAGAGGATCTTATTGCCGCCTATGGCAAGGACACCATCGTAGCAGGTGATAGATACGCTCACGGTTTCATTCTACGTGAAGAGAGGCCGAGGGTCAAGAAAAACCCCTCGGCCCCGAAGTAAACATTATTCAAAGCAATGGTCTCTAGCCAGTGCTATTCCCCGCTATACCAGTTATAGAGGCCATCCCACTCCACGTGGCCGTAGTATCCGAACCAGCCCGGGGCCGGCCCTGGCAAGGGGGTTAGTTCATCCACCACCTGCTGGGGATCACCGCCCTCAGCAGCGATGAGCCAGAGTGAGGCCCGATCTTCGGTGTCCAGGCGAGCGAAGAGGATGTGGCTCCCGTCGGCCGACCAAAGAGGGCGCTCGTCGCGGTAGGCCGGGGCATTGGTAAGTTGTAGGGCTTGAGGCTCGCCCTGGACGTTTACCATCCAGATATGGCGCTCCATCATCCCCAGCCGGGCATCTTCTCCACCCACCAGGTCACCCCGGTCAGGCATAGCCACGTAGGCCAGGTGGACACCATCGGGGGACCAGGCCGGTGAAAAAGCAGCCACGCTTTCATCTGTGAGCCAGGTGAGTGCACCACCACTCGCCTCCACCACCGCAACGCGCTTATTAGTCCACGTGGCCCGATAGCCGCCAGCCGTTACTGCCAGCCAGTCGCCTTGCGGCGCTGAGGCAAGAAAGTCGTCATGCACCAGCACCGTGTCCACCAGTTTGAGGGGCTCGCCTCCACCGGCCGGCAGGCTGTAGAGGGGCACGCCGTCAGCGAGCATCGAGGCGGAGAGCCACTCCCCCTGCCAGAAGATCAGGAAGCGCCCGTCTCTGCTCCACCCGGCCAGGATGGCCTCTCCTTTCTCCGGCGCGCCGCTGGCGTAGAGTTCAATCGGTTCCCCATCTTCGGCTAGCACCTTCCATAATCCCTGATAGACCAAGCCCTGGTCTATGTCTCGTTCCATCCATTCGTAAGCAATCCAGGTGCCATCTGGGTTCCAGGCGATGCGTCCCACCGTGTTCTCCTTTTGCGGGGGCGGAGTGGGGGGCATCACGGGGGGCCCGGCCACCAAGGTCACCGGCTCAGCGCCATCGGCATTGACTACCTCCAACCTGTCACCGTCCGCAAAGGCCAGCCGATCCGCCACAGGCAACCAGGCGAAGGCGCCATTGGGCACCGCTTGCAGAGAACGCGCCTCCCTCCCGTCCGCTCGCATCACCCAGACCTGTTCATCTTTGCGGAAGGCCAGCCATTCCCCAGAAGGAGACCAGCGGGGCTCGCTGTTACGAGCGTCGGTGGTGATACGCTGCGGTTCTCCGTCTGGCAGGGCTTTGACCCAAATGTCGCCCCCCTTCACGTAGGCCAGTTTCCCCAGGCTGGCTGTCGGCGTGTAGGTGGGGGAAGGCATCTCCATAGGCAAGGGGGTTGGCGAAGGGGTAACGGTTGGCACCTCCGTGGGCAGCGAAGTGGGGGATGGGGTTGCCACTTCAGGCGTAGGCCCGGCACAGGCGACCCCTGGCACCACCGTAAGCAGGAAAAAAGCCATCCAGTTGATCCATGCAAGCCTTCGCATCATCGCTCTTTTGCCCTTTTCCCCTCTTCCCAGCCCAACTCCAAGGCTTCTTCGTTCAGTCGCTCCGTCCCTTTGGGGACGTGGACTCGGAGCGCCTCTATCAATTCCTCTTTGGAGATTACGCCCGTGGCCCCACCCAAGACCCCCAAGGCCACCATATTGGCTGCTACAGCCCTCAGCCTCTCCCGAGCCAAACGGGTGATGGGAACCCTGATCACCCTTCCCTCAACCTGGGACTCACCCTCCACCTCCGTGGAATCGATGATCACCGTTCCCCCAAGGCGCAACTGGCTCCCGTAGGATTCGAGGGCTTCCTGGCTCATCACCAGGAGGAGATCGGGAGAGGTGGCTTTAGGGTAGATTATCTCCTCCTCATCGATGACCACCTCGGATAGGGAAGTACCGCCCCGCACCCGAGGGGCGTATGATTGGCTCATGGCCACGTGGCGGCCGCTTCTGAGCGCCGCCTCACCCAAAATCAAACCAGCCAGGACCACCCCCTGGCCTCCCCTCCCCGCCAACCGGATCTCGTACCTCATAACTCCCGCACCAGAATGGCTAGGTCGGGGCAGTGCAACTCGCAGAGTTTGCAGTTAGTACAGGCCTCCAACCTCACGACTCTGGGCTTCCCCTCCTCATCGGCTTTCAAGACCTCGAAGGGGCAAAACTCTATACAGAGTTCGCAGGCTTTACACCAGTCATAGTTGATCTCGATATCGTAAACGCCTTGCTTCACTTCAGGCATCTAATCGACTTTGTCTAGGGGATAGTGGCCACTATCTAGGGGGCAAGCCCTTCGAATTTGGATAGCAAAAGGGGTTAAGGAATCCGGCTTTTAATAGCGCCATCAACCGTAGTGCTCCTCATAGAAGGTCCGGATCGCTTCTGGCTCGGGGACGGCACGCTTCTCCCACGCCTCTATCACCGGCGTAAGGTCCGCCTCGCCCCACTGTCCGGCGAAAAGGTTGCGCAGGAATTCCGTCCGTTCAGCGATGTCCTGCTTGTAGAATTCTATGATCTCTTGAGCGGTGTAGAAACGGAGTGGGTTGAACCTCTGGCGGAAGTTGGTCATCCCGTGCTTCTCTTCCAACTCTTTGGGGTCGGGGATCAAGTAGTCGAAGACCGGGTGGACGATCCACTTCTTGATCTTTCGGTGCTCCACCAGATCAACAAGCCTCTTGGTATCTTCCACCGTTATCTTCTCCCCTTGGCCGATGTAACGCGGGTTGCCTTGAGCATCCAGGTCTGGCTCACCGGTGGTCTCGTCGATCTTGATAATCGGCTCGCCCTTCTCATCTAGCATACGGATCTGCTTGCCGTCGATGTCATACTCGCCCACATAACCGGTGTTGACGATGAAGAAGACCAGCCTGCCATCAAGCCCCAGCCCCAAATCGGAGTACATCTTCAACTTGGCCAGCGCTTGATGCGATTGTTCTAGGGCCATGAAGTCGGTGGCAGCGTAGGAACGCTGGCGAGTGCCCGGCACCTTGCCGGCTACGGCAGAGGTAACTATCGATTCACACGCCGAATCCAAGGCCACGGCCATCGCTGGGTCGATGACGCGGAAGATGGGCTCCATCACATTGAAGCGGCGGAAGGAAAGAGCCTCCGTCCTCAGCCATTTCTTCGCACCGGGTTCCCAATCAGGATTCAATTCGGAGAATCTGAAGATGAAACGTCCGTTGGTGGTACCGCTTTTGCCGTAGCGCGTACACTGTAGCGAGCCAATCCTCTCACCTGGTATTTGGCGTGGCACCTTGACCTCGTAGCCGGCGATCTCCTCCATGCGATACTCAACCCCTTCGCAGTCGATGTTCATAGCCAGCACGATGGGATGCGAGCCATCGGGATAGGTCTCACGTGACTTCATCAGGCCGGGCCATTCGGGACTCCCCTCGGTCAGCCCTTCCGACTTGGCGAAACTAGCCGCCTCGAGGCCGATGATCTGCACCTTGGTGACCCTACCCTCCTCGTAGTAGGGTTCACCCAGACAGGCGTCATCCTGTTGCAGGGTGGAGCCTACCGTAAGAGTGGTCTTGCCGGTGCCCGAAAGACCCTTCAGGATGCGGTCCTCGGTGGTGCCAGCGTGATAGGAGATGAACCCATCACTCTCGCCCCGGTTCCAGACCATCGTCAAGTTCGGCTTCTTAAAGGCACCACCGAAATAATCTACCCGCAGGCTCATCACCCGCCGCAGGTCCCGCTCCATCTCCGTCAGGTCATAGAGGGTCAAAGGCTCGTCAGGATCGAAATCGGGCCAGAAGGTGCGGATTTCGGCCACTACCTCATCGGGCAGCCGCTCAGGCACTATGTAGTTCCAGCATTGAACCTCCAGGCCCTCCTCTGGTGGGTAGACCATCTTCAGCCCCATCCAGGCTATGTAGGCGGTGTGAGGGTTCTCCAGGCTGAAGATGACACGCAGGCCGGTCTTGTAGTCCGCCTCCCCCTGTATACCCTCCTGGACCAGCACTTTGCAGCCCTTAAGGTAGCGTTTGATTACCTTATAGAGCCTAAGACCTATCTCGCGTTCAAATGGCCTCTGCCCCTTACCTAACTTATACCCCTCTGGCACCATGTAGAAGGCGCGATCGGGTCTCCTTCCCGCCTGCGTGCTGGCGAAAAGGTACTGGTTATCCCTGGTGATGATGTAGTAAGGCGCAAGATATTCGATGAACCAGGAATCGTCGGGTTTGCGGATGACCCGCTCAGAATCGAGTACGAGATCGTCCTCGATCTGCATCTTCCTCGTCACCTCTGGCTCACCAACGATCATCTCTACTCCTTACAGGTATAAAAAAAGACCTCGGCGCAAGATACTCCAAATTCTACCCCAAATCCCATCCCCAGTCAAGGCCGCCATCATCCGTTCTCGCCGCTCTCTGCCGCCAAGAGGGATTTAAGGGCCACGATGGCCACCTCCAACATCTCCTCGTCAGGCTCCCTGGTAGTGAGGCTCTGGAGGGCTAAGCCTGGAGAGACCAGGGCCCGCAAGAGAGGGTTATCTTGATGGCGGGCGGCGAACTTGATGAACTCATAAACCAGGCTCACGATAAGGGGGATGAGAAGCAACCGGGAGAGGATTCGCCAAATAAATGGCGGCCTCCCCAGGAGGGCGAAGACGAGGATGGAAAGGACTAGGACGAAAAGGAGGAAACCGGTGCCACACCGGGTATGAGCGGTGGCATAGGCGGCGACAGAAACGGGATCGAGAGGCGCGCCGGCTTCGTAGGCGTTGATAGTCTTATGCTCTGCGCCGTGGTAAGCGAAGAAACGACGGATATCGGGAAGAAAGCCGATCAGCCCGATATAGCCTAGAAAGAGCCCCAGGCGCAGAGCCCCTTCGATGAGGTTGCTAACTAAGGCGGAGGTGATGAATCGGTCTATAAGGCCCACTAAGAGAAGAGGCACTAGGAAGAAGATGCCGATGGAGAAGGCTAGGGAGACCAGCACCAAACCCCAGACCGCTGCCCCCCGGAACTCCACCTCTTCTTCCTCTAGAACCACGTTGGCTGAATAGATTAGGCTCCGCATCCCCAAGGCTAAGGTATCCCAGAGGACGACCAGACCTCGAAGGAAGGGGAGCCTCCACCAGCGGCTGGTATAGAGGGGGCTCTTCAGGGGCTCATTATGGATGACTATCTTTCCTGAAGGGGGGCGCACGGCCACCACCATAGAGTTTCGGCCACGCATCATCACCCCTTCCATCACCGCCTGGCCGCCGTAGTCGAACTTCTCCACCTTACTCCTCTCAACCATAGGCGGCCCTCAGGACTCCTAAAGCCCCTAGAGTGAGCCATTTGCTCGGCTCTCCTCGCCTCTCGATATCTATTAGCATCCTGCCCTTATGCCCCTTCTCCTGCGGGGAAATAGAACCTGTCCAGGCGCGCCAGCACCTTTTCCAGGACCTCCCTTATATCCGGGAAGGTTACCCTCTCCAGCGCCTCCTCTGGGGAGAAGAGGAAGGCGTCTTTACCCTTATGATACCGCCAGAAGGGCGATTCCTCTCTTGCCTTCATGGTGAAGAGATGCACTAGATACTCGTCATCCCCCAAGCGATAGTTGATTTTGCCCGCCTTGAAGAGGACCTGACAACGAAGACCTGTCTCCTCCGCTACCTCCCGGACTGCGGTCTCTCGAAGTAGTTCGCCCTCCTCCACATCTCCCTTGGGGAA
>DAOULQ010000237.1:0-15888 GCA_034419095.1 Anaerolineae bacterium
TAGAGTGGCTCTCGTCACCGGGGGTTCTCGGGGCATCGGACGGGCCATCGCCCTCAAACTAGCCTCCCTGGGAGCCAAGGTGGCGGTCAATTGCTATACCAATGAGGATGAGGCCGCCGCCCAAGAGCTGATAGAGGAGATCGCATCCCAGGGCGGAGAGGCGATCGCCGTGCAAGGGGATGTGAGGGACGCCGATCAGGCCGGGGATCTAGTGAGGAAGACCCTGGAAGCGTTCGGCCGCCTAGATATCCTGGTCAACAACGCGGGCATCACCAAAGATACCCTCTTGATGCGGATGAAGGAGTCTGACTGGGACCTGGTGATAGACACCAACCTCAAGGGAGCCTTCAATGTGACCAAGGCTGCCCACCGCCCCATGTTGAAGCAAAGGTACGGCCGCATCATCAACATCAGCTCCGTCTCCGGCCTGGTGGGCCAGATCGGCCAGGCCAACTATTCAGCCTCTAAGGCCGGCGTGGTGGGCTTCACCAAGGCCGTGGCCAAGGAACTGGGCTCCCGCAACATCACCGTCAATGCCATAGCCCCAGGCTACGTCCCCACCGACCTCACCGCCGATCTCCCTCAGGATCTGGTGGAGGAGTTCCTCAAACTCACCCCCCTGGGCCGACCAGGTACCCCAGAGGAGATAGCCCACGCCGTGGCTTTTTTCGCCTCCGACGAGGCTTCTTATATCACCGGCCAGGTGCTAAGCGTTGACGGCGGTATGATGATGGTTTAGGAAGGAGCGCAAAGATGGAAGAGAACTCGGGGTTGATCATGATCTCGCCGCAGGTCTTAACGACCATCGCTCGTCAGGCCACCCTCAATGTTCCGGGAGTGGTGAGCATGAGCCCAGGCATCACTTTCGACCGCTTCCTAAGACGAGGCAAAAGTCGCCAGGGTGTCAGGGTGGCGGTAGAAGAGGGTACTGTCTCCATCGACCTCTTCATCATCGTCGAGCCCCAGGCGAATATGCTCCGCCTGGGCCAGGAGATTCAACGAGAGGTGACCCGCGCCATACAGGACCTAGTGGGCATGCCAGTACGGGAGGTTAACGTCCATATCGAGGATGTGATCCCCGCGAAGCGAGGAGAAGAAGAGGTTGACGAAAGTTCGACGTGAGGCCCGGGCCGTGGCCCTCCAGATCCTCTACGAGGTGGACACCGTCCACCACGACTGCAACGCCGTCTTGGCTCGCCATTTGGAGGAACATCACCTCCCTCCCCGAAGTTCCGATTTCGTGCGACATCTGGTGAGCGGCGTCTTGGAGCACCAGGCCAAACTGGACGCCATAATCGGCGAAATCGCTCCTCAGTGGCCTTGTGACCAGATGGCGGTCATCGATAGGAACATCCTTCGCATGGCCATCTATGAGATGCTAATGGACCCGGAGGTGCCGGTCAAGGTGGCTATCAACGAAGCGGTGGAGTTGGCCAAGACCTTCGGCAGCGAGAGTTCCCGTCGCTTTATCAACGGCGCTTTGGGGACCTTGGCCGCTCGACGTAACCTTCTCGAGGTGGAGCCATGAACTTCGGAGGTATCGGGGGAGGAGAACTCTTAGTCATCCTGGTCATAGCCCTCATCGTCTTCGGGCCAGGGAGACTCGTGGAGATCGCTTCGAGCCTGGGAAAAGCGTTGCGAGAATTCAGAAAAATGTCCCAGGACCTCACCATGGAACTACAAAAAGAAGTGGAAGTGACCAAAGAACTGAAGGAGGAGCTAGAGAAAGAACTCCAACCCCTCACTGGCGAGGAAGCCAAAAAGGTGGTGCAGAAACAACCCCAACCCCCTTCCGGCGGGGCGGTGGAGAGGGAAGAAACCAAGGGCCCTGACACTCCAGATGATAAGGCATCAGCAGAGAAAGGGTAGAACCTATGGACGATGAGAGGCGGATGACCATCTTCGAACATTTGGATGAACTCCGGGGAGGGCTCATCATCTCGGTCATAGCCCTCCTTGTGACCACCCTTTTCAGTCTGATTTTCACCTCCCGCTTTCTCAAGCTTCTCACCGCCCCCATGGGTAACCTCCAGCCCATCTTCCTCCGCCCCACGGAGATGATCATCACCTATTTCAAAATCGCCCTCATCTCCGGCGTGGCTTTAGCCATGCCGGTCATCATCTATCAATTTGTTCTCTTCATCCTTCCCGCTCTCAAGCCCCACGAGAGGAGATACCTCTATATCATCGTGCCTGGAGCCACCATCTCCTTCGTTGTCGGCCTAGCCTTCGCCTATTTCGCCCTGCTCCCCTTCGCCGTCCGCTATCTCCTCTCCTTTGGAGGCGACATCGCCCGTGCCCAGTGGACCATCGGCGAGTATATCGGCTTCGTGACTACCTTACTTCTCTGGATGGGGCTAGCCTTCGAGACACCGCTGGTGATCTTCTTTCTAGCCAAAGTGGGCATCATCACCCCGGCTATGCTTTCCCACTACCGGAGATACGCCATCCTGGCCATCGCCGTTATCGCCGCCGCCATCACCCCCACCCCCGACCCCTTCAACATGATGCTAGTGATGATGCCCCTCTTCCTACTATACGAAGTGGGGGTGCTCCTGGCCAAATTGGCCTAGTCGACAGAGATACCCAAAAATTACTACGCGAAGGACGCCAGGGGATCTTCCTGGGGTCAAGAGTAGTGAGAATCCAACATATCCCTCTGGTCTTCGGATGAGCCTGGAACGAGACCTGTAAACACCTTCTTCAGCGATAAATCCAAAAGGTAAGGAGCATCGATGCCCAAAGACAGAGTGGTCATCATGGGCGCCGCAGGACGCGACTTCCACAACTTTAACGTTTACTTCCGCGATAACCCCAACTACGAGGTCGGGGCCTTCACCGCTACCCAAATCCCCAATATCGAACACCGAACCTACCCCCCAGAACTGTCGGGGCCCCTCTACCCCCAGGGCATCCCCATTTACCCTGAAGAGGAACTGACCACCCTCATTAAAAAGCACAATGTAGACCAAGTTCTCTTCGCCTATTCTGACATCTCCCACAAGTATGTGATGCATAAAGCCTCGGAGGTATTAGCCGCTGGAGCCGACTTTCGGCTCCTGGGCCCCAAAGCCACCATGCTCAAAGCGGGTGTTCCCGTCATCTCCGTTTGCGCTGTCCGCACCGGCTCCGGCAAGAGCCAGACCTCCCGGCGGGTCTCCGATATCCTCAAAGAGATGGGAAAGAGAGTGGTAGTAGTCCGACACCCCATGCCCTACGGTGACCTGGCCAAACAAGCCTGCCAACGTTTCGCCACCTATGAAGACCTCGATAGATACGAATGCACCATCGAGGAGCGAGAGGAGTATGAACCCCATATCAACCGGGGCACCGTGGTCTATGCAGGCGTGGATTACGAAAAGATCCTCCGCCAAGCGGAGACGGAAGCAGACATCATCCTCTGGGATGGGGGGAACAACGACCTTCCCTTCTACCAGCCAGACCTGCACATCGTGGTAGCGGACCCCCATAGGCCAGGCCACGAACTCCGCTACCACCCCGGTGAGAGTAACGTCCGCCTAGCCGACGTGGTGATAATCAACAAGATAGATACGGCTAAGGAAGAAGATGTAGCCCTGGTCGAGGGGAACATCGTGAAACTAAACCCTAAGGCCCTGGTAGTCAAAGCCAATTCCCCCATCTTCGTGGAGGATCCGGGGGCTATCAAGGGGAAACGGGTCCTAGTGATAGAAGATGGCCCCACCCTCACTCATGGGGGGATGGCCTATGGCGCGGGAGTGGTAGCCGCCCGTCGCTTCGACGCTAGAGAGATCGTCGACCCCCGCCCCTACGCCGTGGGCTCCATAAGAGATATATATGCTCAATACCCTGCCACCGGCCCTGTCCTCCCCGCCATGGGCTATGGCGAAGAACAGATAAAGGAACTGGAGGCCACCATAAACGGCACCCCTTGTGACTTGGTGCTGGTGGCCACCCCCATCGACCTCTGCCGCCTCATAGATATCGAAAAGCCCAGCGACCGGGTCCGCTATGAACTGGAGGAGATCAGCCACCCCAACCTGGAAGAGATCATAAGAGAGCGGTTGGGGTAATTCATCTTGGAAGGAAAGCGCTTGGCTCTTTTGACTACCGAGGGAGGTAACGGCTATGGGTCTTGATCTGGATTTGGAGGCCATCATCGCCCGGCTTTTCACAGCCGGCGTACGCATCCTCATCATCATCCTGGCCAGCCTCTTGGGCTACTATCTGCTTCGCGTGATAAGCCGATATCTCGAAAGGCTAGTCGAGGTGGAGGAATACGCCACTATCAACGAGCGGGAGCAGCGGCTCAAGACCCTCACTACCATCCTGAGGGATGCCAGTTTAGTCCTTATCACTGCTGTAGCAGCGGTTATGATCCTGAGCGAAGTGGGATTAGATGTAAGCCCCATAATCGCCGGAGCCGGCATCGCTGGTCTAGCCATCGGCTTCGGGGCCCAAACGCTGGTGAAGGACATCATATCTGGCTTCTTCATCCTCCTAGAAAACCAGTTTACCATCGGCGACGTGATCAGCGCGGGAGGTATAAGCGGTGGAGTAGAGAAGATGACCCTGCGGGCCACCTTCGTCCGCGATCTGGAGGGCACCCTCCACATAATCCCCAACGGCGAGATGCGCATCCTTTCCAACAAGACGAGGGGATGGGCGCGGGCGGTGATCGACGTGGGGATAGCCTACAAGGAAGATGTGGAGCGGGTATCGGCTACCCTGGAGAGGATCGGGCAAGAGATATGGCAAGATGAGGGGTATCGCCCCCTCCTTTTGGAAGAACCTGCCGTCTCCGGCGTGGAAGAACTCGGCGACTCGGCCATGACCCTCAGGATAATGGTCAAGACCCAACCGGGGAAGCAGTGGGAAATTTCCCGGGAACTGCGCAAACGGATAAAGGAGACCTTCGAGGAAGAGGAGATCGAGATGCCCTATCCCACGCAACTGCATATCACTCGTGTGGCCTTCGAAAGCCCACCACCCAGAAGAGATGAGGGAAACGGGTAGCCGATTTTATCCCCTGTAGGAAGCAATGAAGAAAAGCGACGATGTTGAACATCTGGATTTTTGGCTTAAATCGGTTGGGACAGGAGATCCTAGAACTGAAGCGTGGTCCGTCTTCTTGAGACCACTCATAAACCGTAGAAGGAGGTCCTCATGACCCAAGCAGCCATCGTCGGGGTGGGGTATTCTGGCTTTCGCACCATCACACCGGACGTTTCTTATAAGGAACTGATGTATGAAGCGGCGGTTAAGGCCTATGAAGATGCTGGCATCGACCCTCGGCGAGATGTCGATAGTTTCGTCTCTGTAGCCGAGGACTTCAACGAGGGGACTAGCATCTTCGACGAATATGTCCCCGACCAGTTGGGAGGCGTCCTCAAGCCCGTCCATACCATCTCAGGCGAGGGGATCCACGGCCTCATCGCCGCCTACATGCAGATCCTCACCGGGGCTATGGATATCGTGGTCTTCGAGGCCCACAGCAAGGCCTCTAACATCCTCACTTTGCCCCACATCCTCGCCTATGCCCTGGACCCGGTCCTCAACCGCCCCCTAGGTGCCAACCCTCTCTTCATCGCCGGGATGGAGATGAACCGCTTCCTCTTGGAGACGGGAACCACCGAGGAGCAATGCGCCCTGGTGGTGGCCAAGAACCGCTCAAATGCGTTACTCAACCCCTCCGCCGCTTACGGGGCGACACTCGGCGTGGGGGACGTCCTCGCTTCCGAGCCACTCTCTTCGCCCCTCAAGCGGCTGGAGATCGCCTCTCACGCCGACGGGGCCATCGTCATGGTCCTGGCTTCTGATGATGTAGCCCAGGAGTTGACCGACATCCCCATCTGGATTCAGGGGGTGGGCTGGTGCAACGACTCCTTCTCCCTAGAGACCAGGGAGTGGGCGGGGGCCTACTACGCCCATCGCGCGGCCCAGATGGCCTACCGGATGGCTGGCATGGGGAACCCCCAAGGGGAGATCGACTTCGCCGAAGTAGACGATACCTTCGCCTATAAGGAATTGCAACACCTGGAGGCCGTGGGCCTCTGCCGGATGGGAGAAGCGGGGCTCCTCACCGAAGAGGGGTACACCGAACTCGATGGAGACTTACCCGTCAACCCCTCGGGAGGAAGCCTAGGGGTGGGGCACCTGTTGGACGCCTCGGGGCTGGCCCGGGTCCTGGAGGTGGTTCTGCAACTCAGGGATGAAGCCGGGGAAAGGCAACTCCCCGAAGTGGAGACCGGCCTGGCCCTAGGCTGGCGAGGCCTCCCCACCAGCAGCGGGGCGGCGGTGATCTTGGGCAACTGAGTCAACGGATAGGAAACAGATAAACGAATATTATGAAAAGAGAAGCCAAGTTGGTGGAGAATGCTCCACATAAGGAGATAACCTATAAAATTATCGGCAAAGCGATGGCCGTGCATAATGACCTGGGCCCCGGCCACCGAGAAGAGGCGTATCAAAGAGCACTGGCGACTAAACTTCTGGAAGCCGGGCTATCCTTCCAAGAACAGGTGCCCAGGGAGATATTCGACGAAAATGATGTCGTGGTTGGCCTCTATAACCCCGATTACATCGTGGAGGAGAAGGTTATCACGGAGATAAAAGCCCACTCCCATCCCCTTACCAATGATGACCTAGCCCAGGTAATAGACTATTTTGCGGGAACCGAGTGCTCTGTTGCTCTGCCCATCAACTTCGGAAGGCCACGCCTGGAGTTCAAGCGCCTCTTCCCACCCAAAAAGATAGCAAAGCATAGGAGAAAGAGGTGGGGGAAACCGGTGTCAACAGATGAGACAACGGATAAGCGGATACCTTGACTGGAAGTTTCTATCCGTTTATCCGTTCGGCATCCGTTGACACCTATTTCAAGGAGGAGTTCACATGGGTATGCGAAAAGTAGCCGTCGTGGGAGCGGGGATGACCAAGTTCGTCCGTCGGGCACAGGAGACGGGCCAAGAACTGGCCTATTTGGCCTCCAAGATGGCCCTCGACTCCTGCGAACTCACCTTGGACGATATAGATAGCGTGGCCTTAGGCACGGCTCCTGATGCCTTCGATGGCGTACATATGAAAGGTGAATACCTGAGCGACGGGGCTGGAGCCTGGGGCAAGCCATATATGAGGTCTTATGTAGGCGGCGGCACCGGCGTCTTCGCCGTCATCCAAGGCTGGTATCACGTGGCTTCAGGCCTCTTCGACACCTGCCTTGTGGTCTGCGAGGAGAAGATGTCCTCCTGCCAGCCTCACCCCCAGGCAGCATTTCTAACCATCTTCGACCACACTACTGAGCGCCCCTTAAAACCTAACCTCCTTTGGATCTTCGCCCTGGAGATGAACCGCTATATGCATAGACATGGGCTGGAGAAGAAGGATATCGCCCTCGTCTCAGTGAAGAACAAGCGCAACGCCGCTGACCACCCCTGCGCCCTTCTGGGCGATCCCAACATCACTGTGGAAGATGTGCTGGCCTCCGAGGTTTTGGCTTGGCCGGTGCAACGGCTGGACGTGAGCCCCGTCTCCGATGGGGCCGTGGCTATAGTGTTGGCCTCGGAGAACATCGCTAAGCGGATCACCGATATGCCGGTTTGGGTTCGAGGCGTAGGCTGGTCGCTGGATACCGCCTATTGGACCAGCCGGGACCTCTACTACCCCAAGTATGTCGAATACGCGGCCCGCATGGCCTACGATATGGCCGGTATCACTGAGCCTAGAAAAGAGATCCACATCGTGGAGCCCTACGACCCCTTCGACTACAAGGAACTCCATCACCTAGAAGGACTGCTTCTAGCCGACAAGGGGGAAGCCCCTCGCCTCACCGCCGATGGGGTCACCCAGCGAGATGGGGATATGCCCGTCTGCCCCTCGGGGGGTCTCCTAGGGGTTGGCAACCCCATCGCCGCCGCCGGACTGATGAAGGTGGCCGAACTCTTCTGGCAACTCCGCGGCGAAGCGGGGAAGCGCCAAGTTCCCGGCAAGCCCCGAACCGGCCTGGCTCAAGCCTGGGGCGACCTCATGCAGGTGGGCACGGTAGTGATACTGGGCATCTAGCAGATTCAAGAGGAGATGAAAGATGAGCGTCAATATCAGAGATTTCCCCGGTACACCCTTGAAAGAGTCCGATTTCAAAGGGAAGAAAGTCCTCTATAACCGCTGGAGGCCCAAACTCGAATACGCCTGGGACGCGGGGGTGGCCATCGGCCGGTATCTCGCAGAATTGAAAAAGGGCCGCCTTATGGGCATAAAGTGTCCCGAATGTCGCCGGGTGATGGTGCCCCCTCGTGTGGTCTGCGAGTGGTGCTTCCGGCCTCTTAACGAATGGGCCTATCTTGAGGACACCGGCACCGTCAACACCTTCTCCTTGTGCTACGTCACCTGGGATATGCGCCGGGTGAAGGAGCCGGAAATCCCCGCCGTCATCGAGCTCGACGGCGCCTCGCCCGGCCATGGCATTATGCACCGCCTGGGCGAGATCGATCCCCAAGAGGTGAAGATCGGTATGAGGGTCAAAGCGGTCTGGAAACCCGAAGAGGAACGGGTGGGGGCCATCACCGACATCAAATATTTCAAACCCATCTAATGTCCAATGACCAATGAGCCAATGACCAAGAGTGGCGCAAGGCCGCCTTTTGACATTAAGGAGAGAACCTTTGCCTTTGGCGTACGAGTGGTAAAGGTAGCTCAACGCTTGCCCAAGACCATTGCTGGCCGCGAACTCGGCAGACAAACAATCCGTTCAGGGCCTCGATCGGAGCCAACGTAGAAGAAGCCGATGGAGCAACGTCTAAGAAAGAGTTCATCTACAAGATGGGCATAGCCCGTAAGGAGGCAAGGGAAACCAGGTATTGGCTACGAATAATTGGTTCGAACCTAATGAATGATCAAGAGATAGAGTCTTTGACTAGTGAATGCGATGAACTAGTCAAAATCCTCAGCAAGATCATCCCAACCGCCCGGAACAAGTAACTTCAGTTATTGGGATTTGGACATTAGTCATTGGGATTTAGTCATGAAGGAGGTAAATATGCCCCTCATCGAGCGCATAACTAAACTGGACCAGGTGCAGACCTGGTACGGCGATATGCCGATAGAGAGCCGTTACACCGCGGGGTTAGCCGGGGAGAGGTTTCTTCGAGCCCTGAAGGAGGGCCAGATCATGGGGGTCAAATGCCCAGGGTGCGAACTCATCTACTTGCCCCCTCGCATCTTTTGCCTCTACTGTTTCTCCCCCCTGGAAGAGTGGGTGGAGGTAGGAAGCCAGGGCGTGGTCGAGACCTACACCATCCTCAATGTAGATCTAGACGGCAACCCTTTGCAGGAGCCCAAAATAGTCGTTTTGGTTAACATAGATGGCACCCATGGCGGTCTGATCCACTTCTTGGGCGAGGTCGAACTCGACGAAATCTACATCGGCCTTCCCGTAGAAGCGGTCTTCAAACCCAAGAAGGAACGAGAGGGCTCCATCCTAGACATCAAATATTTCAGGCCCCTCTAGGAGAAGATTTGGCACTTCTGAACTGAGGCGACATAGAACTGCAAGGAGGCCTTCATGGAACGGTTTGAGTCTGGCGGCGATATCGTCTGGCGGCCTACCCCTGACTATGTCGATCGCAGCCATCTGAAACGCTTTATGGATCGTCACCATATCGCCACCTTTGAAGAACTGATGGAGCGCTCGACCAGGGAGATCGAATGGTTCTGGGAGGCTGTGCTGGAAGATCTGCAGATCGAGTTCTACGAACCGTATCGACAGATCCTGGATACCTCCTCTGGCATCCCCTGGGCACGCTGGTGCGTTGGCGGCAAGTTGAACATCGTCCACAACTGCCTGGATAAGTGGATGGGCACGCCGATGCAGAACCGAGCCGCCCTGCGCTGGGCAGGCGAGGAAGGAGGTGTTCGCATCCTGACCTACGGCGACCTCTATCGCGAGGTCAACCGCATGGCTAACGCGCTGCGCAGCCTAGGCCTGAAAAAGGGTGACGCCATCGGCCTATATATGCCCATGACGCCGGAGATCGCCATCGCCCTCTTGGCCATCGTGAAGATCGGCGGGGTGGTGTTGCCCCTCTTCTCCGGCTATGGTGCCTCGGCCGTAGCCACTCGCCTGGCCGATGCCGATGCCCGGGCCCTCTTCACCGCCGATGGCTTCTTCCGCCGAGGCAAGGTCGTCCCCATGAAGGCCACAGCCGATGAGGCCCTGGCTCAGGCCCCCTCGGTCGAGCAGGTCATCGTCCTCAAGCGAGCCGGAAACGAGACGCCCTGGAACGCCACCCGTGACCATTGGTGGCATGAGGTGATGGCCGGACAGCCGATAGAGGCTCCCACCGAGGAGACCGATGCCGAAGATCTCCTAATGATCATCTACACCTCGGGGACCACCGGCCGCCCCAAGGGCGCCGTCCACACCCATTGCGGCTTCCCCATCAAGTCAGCCCAGGATATGGCCCACGGCCTGGACGTCCAGGAGTTCGATACCCTCTACTGGGTGACCGACATGGGCTGGATGATGGGCCCCTGGGAGGTCTTCGGGACGCTGATTTTGGGGGCCACCATGATGTTCTACGATGGCGCGCCCGACTACCCCGCCCCCGACCGGCTCTGGGACCTGGTCGAGCGCCACGGCATCACCATTCTGGGCATCTCCCCCACCCTGGTGCGAGCCCTGATGACCTATGGCGATGAGTTAGTGCGCAAGCATGACCTCTCGTCTCTACGCATCCTCGGCTCCACCGGGGAGCCTTGGAACCCCGAACCCTGGCTCTGGTTCTTTAACACCGTGGGCGGAGGACGCCTGCCCATCGTCAACTACTCCGGCGGGACGGAGGTCTCCGGCGGCATCGTCATAGGCAACGTGCTCCTCCCCCTCAAACCGTGTGCCTTCTCCGGCCCGGTGGTGGGCATGGCCGCCGATGTGGTAGACGACAAAGGCCATTCCGTGCGCGGTCAGGTGGGTGAACTGGTAGTCCGCCAGCCCTGGATAGGGATGACCCGCGGCTTCTGGAAGGACCCCGACCGCTACATCGACTCCTACTGGTCACGCTTCCCCGATGTCTGGGTGCATGGCGATTGGGCAGCCGTGGACGAGGACGACCTCTGGTACATCCTGGGCCGTTCCGATGATGTCATCAAGGTGGCTGGCAAGCGGCTGGGGCCTGCCGAGGTCGAGTCGGCCCTGGTGGGACACCCCGCCGTCTCCGAAGCAGCGGCCATCGGCGTACCCGACCCGGTGAAAGGGCAAGAAGCGGTCGCCTTTTGCGTCTTGCAGCCGGGCTACGAGCCAAGCGATGAGTTACGCGACGAGCTGAAAGAGCGCGTGGTGGCTGCACTGGGAAAACCCTTCAAGCCCCGGGAGGTGAAGTTTGTGGGCGCTCTGCCCATAACCCGTAACGCCAAAGTGATGCGTCGCGTCATCCGCGCCGCCTATCTGGGAGAGGACCCCGGCGACCTCTCATCGTTGGAAAACCCCCAGGCGGTGGAAGGGATCAAAAGGGCAGTGTGAGGGTTGGAGGCTCATTTTCGCATCGAATGAAGAAATCTTCGCGCTGAACCAAGAACTTCCCATACAGCGCGTTTGGTCACATAGCATTGGAGAAAGGTTATGGATAAAAAGAGGAGGGATTCAGGGATGTTAATTCCCACCATAATAATGGGGGTACTAGCCGCTATTCTTCTCCTCATAGGATACTACAGAGGAGAAGGGCAACACCTTACTGGTATGAAATCGGCCCTGAATATGACGGTTGAAATCCTACCGTTGTTGGTTTTCGCCTTCATCGTGGCTGGGATGGCTCAGGTTCTTATCCCTCGAGAACTATTGTCAAAATGGGTGGGGGCGGAATCTGGTATGCGAGGGATCCTCATCGGCTCAGTGGCCGGCGGTTTGGCCCCTGGAGGCCCTTATGTCAGTTTACCCGTCGCTGCTGGGCTCTTACGCGCTGGTGCCAGTGTAGGAACTATGGTTGCCTTTCTAACAGGATGGTCATTATGGGCGGTCAGCCGATTGCCCATGGAGGTAGGGATATTGGGTTGGAGATTCACGCTCATTCGCATCGCCAGTACATTCTTCTTCCCACCCATCGCTGGATTGATAGCCCAGGCACTCTTTGCCGGTGCTAAGTGAATATCGGCGATGCAACGGAGATGTTAGGTCGCATAACAGCGTGCTTACAGTTATCCCTTCGCGCTCACCCAAATGCCTTTCTCAAAGCGATGCTGTTGGCGCGGCACTTCGCAAACTTGCAGGACGTTGTCCTTGTACTTGGCGTTTGGGCAGTATACAATCAAAATTACCCTGGCGACCTCCCTCCATGAAAAACCCCCCAGGCGGTGGAGGAGATAAAGCGGGCGATATGAGAAGGGCCTAACAATCTATAGCTAAGTGCAGACAGCCCGTATTGTGCGCTTAAACAGGTCATTTCGTATCAAGCGAATTCCTCACACATTTCGATATTATGCACGAGTGGACTGGGCGAAAATCCTTGAATCGGGGTTGAAGGTTAGCTCATGAGCAGCTATATCGCATCCTGGAGCGGTGGTAAAGACAGTTGTTTTGCCTGTTATAAGGCAATACACGATGGATACAATATCTCTCATCTTTTGAATTTCATTTCCCAAGAGTTCAAGAGGGTAAGTTTTCACGGAACAGAGGCTAAATTGATCCGGCTACAATCCCAAGCCATCGGAATCCCTCTTCTACAAAAAGAAACCACAAGAGATGGATATGAACAGGAGTTCAAAGAAGCAGTGCAATGTTTGACACCTAGCGATGTCAAAGGCATGGTTTTCGGGAATATTTATCTGCAAGAGCATAAAGATTGGGTAGAGAGAATTTGTGGTGAGATAGGAATTCAGGCCATTGAACCGCTTTGGGGTGAGAACCCTGAAAAGGTTCTATCTGACTTCATAGATGCTGGTTTTGAAGCGGTTGTGGTTAGTGCTCAATGTGAGTTCATCGATAGAGAATGGATTGGACGTAAGGTGGATAGGAGTCTTATGGAGTTTTTGAAAGGCAATAATATTGATATTTGTGGAGAGAATGGTGAATACCATACTTTAGTAACCGATGGACCTATTTTTAACATGCGGATAGAAATAATCGAAAGCAGAACCATTACAAGAGATGATTACTGGTTCTTAGATACTTGCAAATATCACCTCGTCCGCAAACGCACGAAATAGAGTTCAATCCAGGGAGGTCCAAAGATGGACTTCGAACTCACCGAAGAGCAAAAGATGATCCGCGATATGGTGCGCGATTTCGCCCAGAACGAGATCGCCCCCATCGCCGCGGAGATAGATGAGACGGGGAGGTTCCCAGAGGAGATCGTAAAGAGGATGGCCGAACTTGGCC
The DNA here is from genome assembly GCA_034419095.1 of Anaerolineae bacterium. Lineage (GTDB taxonomy): Bacteria > Chloroflexota > Anaerolineae > UBA7937 > UBA7937 > UBA7937. The sequence goes on from DAOULQ010000237.1 coordinate 13,340, forward strand.
TCATGGGCCTCCCCTGGCCCCAGGAGTACGGCGGGGCCGGAGGGGATAACGTCTCCTATGCCCTCGCCACTGAGGAGATCTCCCGCGCTTCTGGCTCCCTGGGCATCGTCTACGACGCCCATATATCCCTCTGCAGTTTCCCCATCTACCTCTTCGGGAATGAGGAACAGAAGAGGAAATACCTCGTTCCTCTGGCTAGGGGGGAGTGGCTAGGAGCCCTGGGCCTCACCGAACCGGAGGCCGGCTCCGACGCTGGAGCCACCAAGGCCACCGCCGTCCTAGACGGGGACGAATGGGTCATAAACGGCACCAAGCGGTTCATCACCAACGGCTCCATCGCCCATGTACTGGTCATCACCGCCAAGACGGACCCCGAAAAGGGGAAAAGGGGCATCTCATCTTTTATCGTGGAGAAGGGCACCCCCGGCTTCATCCCCACTAAAGATGAAGCCAAGATGGGGCTCAAAGGCTCCATCACCTCCGAACTCCTCTTCGAGGATTGTCGAGTGCCCCGGGAGAACCTCCTGGGGAAGCGAGGCGAGGGGTTCAAGCAGATCCTCACCATTCTAGATGGGGGGCGGATCAGCATCGGGGCCATGGCCTTAGGACTGGGGAGAGCGGCCCTGGAGGCCTCCATCGCCTACGCCAAAGAACGCCATCAGTTCGGCCGCCCCATCGCCGACTTCCAGGCCATCCAGTGGATGATCGCCGATGCGGCCACGGAACTGGAGGCCGCCCGTCTCCTCCTCTACCAGGCTGCCTATCTAGAGGATCAAGGTAAGCGGTTCACCAGAGAGGCGGCCATGGCCAAACTCTTCGCCTCCGAGGCCGCTGAACGGGCCTGCTTCAACGCCATCCAGATCCACGGCGGATACGGCTACAGCCGAGAGTACCCAGTAGAGCGCTTCTATCGTGATAACCGCCTCACCACCATCGGCGAGGGGACCTCGGAGATCCAAAGGTTAGTTATAGCCCGCCAGATGCTCGAACTGGGCAAGGAGTTCTAGTTGGTCACCCGGCGGGAGATCCTAGGGAGCGTACTATTCATCGCTCTCCTGATGGGAGGCCTCCTCCTGGTAGGAGTGGCTACCCCTCTCTTGCAACTTCCCCCCCTGAGCATCGCCCTTCTTGTGTCCGCTTTCGAGGCCGCGCTCCTCCTTCCCCCCTGGTTAATAATCATAAGAGGCCATCGTGGGAATTGGTCTCGTCTCGGTTTCCGCCGCTTTCACCCTGGATATTTACTCCTGGCCGGTGGATTGCTTTTCATCTCCTTTACCATCAACCTCCTCTGGTCCCTCCTCCTGCTTCCCTTCGGCTTGGAGACCCAACCCGAGATCCTACCTATCTTCGGCGGGGGGGTGCAAGGACTTATTCTGGCTCTGGTTGCTGGATCGCTGATCGCTCCCCTGGCTGAGGAGACCTTCTTCCGTGGCTTCCTCTTCGCCAATCTCAGAGAACACCACGGCCCCCTAAAGGCCATGCTCATAACCGCTCTTCTTTTCACCCTCTTCCACCTCACCCCCACGGCACTCGTGCCCCTCTTCTTCCTGGGCTGCTTTCTGGCCCTCCTCTATCACCTCTCAGACTCCCTTCTGCCCAGCATCCTCCTTCATGCTACTATGAACACCTTAGCCCTCACCCTCTCTTATCTGGTGGAAAGGCTCAGCCCCATCGCTTAGGGTAAGGTGCGATCAGGTCTCTAGAGAACACGCTGAAACCGCCCTCGCTCTTGGCGGACGCCGTCCCTTCGCTCCCCTTGCCTCTTCTCCTGAGCTCTCGCTTCCATAGAAGGCACCCCTTGACAAAACGGCTTCAGCGCGATATGATTATTATGACGCAATGCGTCATGAAACGAGAGGAGGTAAGAAATGGCTAAGAGGAAAGAGACCCCTATGGAAGGAGGTCGGTTTTTCGAAACCCTCCGCAAGGTGCTTCTAGCCAGCGTAGGAGCCATGGCTTTAGCCACCGACGAGGCTGAGGCACTCATCAGCCGGCTAGTGGAAAGAGGGCAAATAGCCCAAGAAGAGGGGCGGAAACTGGCTCAAGAGATGATGGCTAAGAGCCGGGAGAGGATGGAAACGAGCAGGGGGAAGATGGAAGCCTCCTTCGATGCCCGCATCGAAAAGGCCCTCGAAAGGCTCAACGTGCCATCCAAGGCGGAGATAGAGAACCTGAGTGAAAGCATCGACGAATTGAGCAAGAAGATCGACAAACTAGCGAAGAAAGTCTGAGAGGCTTCCCCTTGCGCCTCATCAAGCGATACTCAAATCGCAAACTGTACGATACCCAAGAGAAGCGGTACGTCTCCTTAGGGCATGTGGCCACTCTGATAAGGGCTGGAGAGGAGGTACAGATCCTCGACCATCAAAGCGGCGAGGATCTCACCGCCGCTACCCTGGCTCGGATCCTGCAGCGCAGGGTCCTACCCCCACCCTTCCTGCGAGCCCTAATCCGCATCGGTGGCGATACCTTAAGAGCCATCCTCGACGAGGAGAGGCTCGAACCCCTCGTTAGCCGAGGGGAGACAGCCTTGGAAGAAACCCAGCGAC
>DAOULQ010000238.1:0-27094 GCA_034419095.1 Anaerolineae bacterium
GATCTTTGAGGCGATGGATAGGGTGATCTGGAAACAAAGGCTTAAGGTCTAAGCTGGCCTATTGGAGCATTCTACCTGGACAATTGAGATGCAACAAAACCGGACAACTGAGATGTTAACTTACATACTCGTTCAGTACATATGAGACAGATGGGCTGTTGAGGCCATCTCCGGGTGGCACTCACTAATATACTCCATCGGAGTCTTCCCCTCCAGGGCCTGGTGGGGACGGAAATGGTTGTAGGTCCATTCCCATTCTTGAAGGGCCCGGTTGAGGCGATCAACCTCCAACTCCCCGCCATAGAGCTCGTATCCTAAAGGATCCCTGTGGGAGAAGCATGGCCCCTTTTGCCTATCCTTGCAACCGTCTCACATCTTTCTGAACGAGATCAATCTTTGAGTGAAGGGAGGGTGGCTAGCACTTAGCGCGGCAGGGAAGAAGGTCCATCCCTAGCCTATCTTCTGACTATCCTTGGGACCCCTTCCCCTTCATCAAAGCCCTCCACTCCCCTTCTTGTACCCTCTCCCCCTTCTGGTTGACCAAGACCAGATCCAAGACTATTACCCCCCCGCCTAGGCGGCGAAGGGCCTTCTTACGGGTCACCTTTGCTCGAAGGGAGATAGTATCGCCGATGAAGATGGGGGCTTTGAACTTCCAGGTGAGGCCCAGGAACGCTTCCGCGGTCCCTTCGATGAACCCCAGGCGGCAAGCCAAACCCTCGGCCATAGTCAAGCCCAAAAGCCCGTGGGCCACTCGCTGACCGAAAGGGGTCCCCTTGGCGAACTCGGCATCGGTGTGCAGTTGATTATAGTCGCCAGAGAGACCGGCGAAGAGGACGATATCCGTCTCCGTTACCGTGCGCCCGGGGCTTACGAGTTCCCGGCCAACCTCGAACTCTTCAAAGTAGAGCCCGCGGGGCTGGGCTGTTTTCTCCATTTCATTAACCTCCTTCTCTGATTAACGGTGAATCTGATGTGGGTTCTACTCACCCTCCACAGGTGGAAGCCGCCCAGGAGATGAGTTGGTAGAATATCCACCAACTGGCCCCCGTCAAAGGGTAAAGCAGGAAGCCAGCCAGATATCTACAGCGCAAGTAGAGGGGCATGAGCGAGAAGGTGACTAGATAACCCAAAGGTATGAAGAGGGGAATGTAACCGATCGCAAGACAACTACCTCTATTGTGATAGAACCCCATGGAGTTAAAAAGGTTCTCTACTGTAGTGGTGCTGCCAGCGGCGAAGAGGCCGGTCATAAGCCCTGCTATCCATCCCCTGTCTGTCAGGCCTAGGACCCGGTAGTAGCAGTAGCCAAATAACGACACCCCCAAGAGCCAAAAGAGGAGTATATAGATGGGGGTGACTAGCAGTTTGGGGTCGTCGGTGAGGTAGGTGACCAGTTTTAGCCGGGCCTCAAAGAGATAATCGACGAAAGGGTAGGGGAGGAGGGAAAGCAACCCCATAAACCATACGTCTCTTACGAGGGGTGGCGCACCGTGCCGTCCACTCGCATAAGCGAGGGAACCAAGAACCGAAAGGATAGCCAAATAGATCAGGAGAAGGGATTTAAAGAAGATGTTGAGGGTTAGAATCGCACAGATGAAGGCCAAACCACCGAGATAATAGCCATCTAGCCAGGCAACTCTTTTTCCCTTGAAAAGATCCATTTAAGCCCCTCTTCATCCCTTCTGGGCAGCCATTATAGCAAGCCCTATTTCAGACTGTCAACACTTCTTGACCCAGCCATTTGGGTCTGTTATATTCGTCATTGGTTAACTGGATCCGTCCTGGGAGAAGGTTGTATGATCTACTGGGCTATATTCTTTGTCTCCGCGGCCACCCTCGCCTTCGAGATTGCCCTCACCCGCATCTTCTCCGTGGCCCAAGGGTACCATTTCGCCTTCATGGCGGTGAGCCTAGCCCTCCTGGGCTTCGGAGCCTCAGGGACCGCCTTGGCCGTCTTCCCCAAACTCCTACGCCGAGATCTCCCCTCTTCCCTCTTTATATACTCCCTTCTCTTCTCTTTCACTCTCCCGGCTTGCTACCTTATCAGCAACCACATACCCTTCAATTCCTATCAGATCACCTGGGACCGCCGCCAGATCTTATACCTGGCTATATATTATCTCTCCTTGGCTGTCCCTTTCTTCCTGGCCGGGCTGACTATCGGGGCTCCTCTGGCTCTCTTAGTGGGCCAGGAGAGCCGTGTATACTTCTTTAACCTGGCGGGTTCGGGCCTGGGGTGCATCGCGGCTTTGGTTTCGCTCTCTCTTGTGGGTGGGGAGGGAACGGTGGTCCTGGCCTCTCTGGGAGGCGCTCTAGCCGCCCTCCTCTTGGCTTATGGTCGCTCGCTAGGCAGAATAGCCGTTTCCATCGCCTTACTCTTTGTATGGCTCTTGATTCTCCTCCGGCCTCCAGACTATTTCACCATTAAGATGTCGCCCTACAAGCCTCTCAGCAACTCTTTGCGGTACAAGGGAGCGGAACTCCTCCTCCGCCGTTGGAACGCTTTCTCGCGGGTGGATGTGGTCAAGAGCCCCGGGGTTCATATCGCGCCAGGGCTCAGCCCCTCCTACTTTGGCCCACTCCCCACCCAGTTGGGTATCACCACCGATGGGGACAATCTGTGGCCTCTCACCTCCGCCGCCCCCAACACCGATCTTTCCTTCCTAGATTCTCTGCCTGTTTCTCTCCCTTACCAACTGCTCACCGAGCCCGGGGTTCTCATAGTAGAGCCCGGAGGGGGTTTGGATCTCTTAGTCGCTTTGCGAAAGGGTGCCCAAAAGGTAGTGGCTGTGGAAGCGAACCCCCTGGTAACCTACGTGGTAAGAGATCTCTATGGGGATTTCGCGGGGGGGATATTCCAAGATCAGCGGGTGACAGTAGTAAACGAGATCGGAAGAAGTTATCTCCAACGTACTGATGCTCAGTTTGACCTTATTCAACTATCTTTGTCCGATAGTTTTCGACCTGTGACCTCAGGGGCCTATAGCCTCCAGGAGAACTACACCTACACCGAGGAAGCGTTCATGGAATATTGGGAGCACCTCTCACCCCAAGGGATAGTGATGATCCAGCGATGGCTCCAGATCCCCCCCTCAGAGGGGCTGCGGGCTCTGGCCCTGACGGTTGCCGCCTTGGAGAGGGCAGGAGTAGACCCCGGCCAGCATATCGCCGCGGTGCGCTCCTTCTCCACCATGCTTCTTCTCGTGAAGCGTAGCCAATTTACCTCTCCGGAGATCGAAGAGATAAGAGAGTTCGCCTCCGAAAAGCAACTCGACCTAGTCTACTACCCGGGCATGCCCATCGAAGAGGCGAATAAGATATATCTCTTAGAGAAGCCGGAATATTACCTCGCTTTTCAGGATCTTTTGAAAGCCCGGGATAGAGCGGAGTTCTATGGCGCTTACCCTTTCGATGTCTCCCCTCCCTCCGATGATAGGCCTTTCTTCTTCCACTTTTTCACCTGGAAACAGATCCCCGCCATTCTGGAGAGCCTGGGGAAGATATGGCAGCCTTTTGGAGGGAGCGGATACCTAGTTCTCTGGGCTTTCCTCATCCTGGCCCTCCTAGCCTCGTTGATCTTAATCATCCTTCCTCTCTCCTTTCTGAGGGGGATAGGAGGTAGGGGGATAAGGGGCCAGGTATTTCTTTACTTCTTCCTCTTGGGCATCGGCTATCTCTTCGTGGAGATCCCTCTCATCCAGAGGTTCATCCTCTTCCTCGGCCACCCTGTCTACGCCTTGGGCGCTGTTCTCTTCGCCCTCCTCACCTTTTCCGGCCTGGGCAGCCTCTCATCCCCTAGGCTTCCTCTGGGCTGGGGGATCCTCCTTCTGGGAGCCACGATCTTTCTTTACCCCTTTCTTCTGCCGCATCTCTTCAGATCGCTCTTGGGGCTAGGGCTGGGGCTCCGCCTTCTATCTTCTATCCTCATCTTGGCTCCCTTAGGCTTTCTCATGGGACTCCCCTTCCCCAAGGGGATAGCGGTGACTGGCCGCTTAGCGCCTGGCTTCATCCCTTGGGCCTGGGGGATCAACGGCTGCGCCTCGGTCCTTTCCTCTGTTTTGGCCTCCATGGGAGCGTTGACCTTCGGCTTCTCCTGGGTTCTGCGGTGCGCAGGAGGGGTTTACCTGGTTGGGCTGGCGGTTTTCTACCCTTTGATGCGAAGGGAGGCGAATAGTTAGTGCTCGCCGGTGAGGGGCACGAAACGGATCCACTCCATCACGTTCTTGTAGAGGAACTTGTCCCCCTCTCTTTCGACCAACCAGAGGGTCTGGTAGGCACCAGGGGGGCCCACGGGGATCACCAGGCGTCCGCCACCCTTCAGTTGTCTGAGAAGGGGCGGAGGTATGTGATCCGGGGCGCAGGTAACGATGATACCATCGTAAGGAGCGTGCTCTTCCCAACCGTAATAGCCGTCTAGATTGGCTACTGTCACCTGGTCATAGCCCAGCCTTTTCAGCCTGGCTGCCGCCGATTCCGCTAACTCGGGGATTATCTCCACCGTATAGACCTGCTCGGTTATCTCCGCCAATATGGCCGCCTGATAGCCGGAGCCGGTGCCCACCTCCAAAACCTTATCCCCCTCTTCTACCTCCAACAGTTCTGTCATCACGGCCACTATATAGGGTTGAGAGATGCTCTGGCCATAGCCTATGGGCAGAGGCTGGTCGGCATAGGAGTAATCCCGATATTCTGAAGGCACGAACTCGTGGCGGGGAACCCTCCTCATGGTTTCCAAGACTTGGGGGGCCTTCACCCCTCGCGCCTCAATTTGTGAGCGTACCATATACTCTCGATGGGAAGCGAAGAGATCCCGCTCTAAGGTGGGTGTTGGCACGGGAAGGGCTTGTGTTGCCGTGGGTGAAGGAGAAGGAATAACCTCTACCTCTTTCACTTTGCCTCTCACCACCATCAAATAGAGGCCCAAAATGAGAAGAAGGAGCCCCAGGGCCAAAACGATAGTTACCTTCTCTCTCATCACTCATCACCCCCAATGCCTCCGTTTCGCTATCCATATCTATCACCTCTATTTTAGTACCTTCCTTCCCGTATATCAAGGTTGACGAGGGGTGTACTCCGCCAGTGGTGCATGGTTTGAGGGCTGTGCGGGAGAGGCTGTCAAGAGCGGTTAGGGTGAACGAGGGGGTTCTAAAGCGATTCTCTCAAGGCTATCGTTGTCAGTAGCATCACCGCGGGTATGGAGGCTATGGAGGCGAGAAAAGGGAGGTTGGGGCGAAGGGCGTAGAGGTAACCAGCGATGTAGGGCCCTGGCACCAAGGCTAGGCTGCGCATGGTAGCGAAGAGGCCAAAACCTAGCCCCATGGAGGGGCTTTCTAAGATCTTCCCCACTTGGGCCGAGGAGAGGGAGGCTAAGGCAGAGAAAGAACCTTGCAGGAAATAGGCACAGGCTATGGCCAAGGGGAAGGGAAAGAGAAACAATAGACCATAAGAGGCCCAGATGAGGAGTGCAGCGATCATTATCCCCCACCCACCCCGTGAGACCCTGCCCAAGAAGATGGCTAGAGAGATTGCACCGACGGATTGGGCGGTGGCTAAGGTGCCGATGAGGGAAAGATCCAAGCCTCGCACCTCCTGCAAGAAATTGGGGGTCAAAGGCCAGCCCAGATTAGTCACCAGGTAGATGAAAGCCACTCCTAAACTCAACCCCCAAAATAGACGGTGTCTCAAGAGAGGTTTCATCCTCAGAGCCGCTGACTGATAAGATACAGACTGTTCTTTAAGGGGCAAGATAGCCAGGGTAGAGAGGGCGATGAGGGAGGCGGAGAGAAGGAAGACCTCTCGCATCCCTACCCTTTCGCCCAACCAGCCTCCTAAGGCCGGAGAGAAGATGATGCCCGCTGAATAGGCGGCGGTCATCATGGTGAAGGCTCGATTTAGATCTTGCCCCTCGCTAGCGTGGGCGATATAACTGTTCATGGCTGGCAGGATAAAGGCCGACATGTAATAGAGGAGAAAACCGGGAAGCAAGGCACGCCAATCTGGGGCTACGGCTACCAAGATCATAGAGAAAAAGCCCAATAGCCAGCCGACCAACATGATTCTCTTCCGGCTGTAACGGTCGGCTAGCAACCCAGCAGGGATAAAGGTGGCTGCCATTCCCATCATCGCTACGGAGATGACGAGGCCTATCTCCTCCGGGTCAGCGCCCAGGCTTTTGATATAGAGAGGGTAAACGTAGAACCATAGTCCCTCAGAGCCCCCCCATAGGAACATAGAGAGGGCGATCAGCCGGTTGTCGCGGCTGAGTTCGGCGAAAGGAGCCAACCTCCAGATGGCTGGGGCGGGCGCCGATTCAGGGTGATGATGGGGCATGGTAATCTCTCCTCTCTTGGCCTGGTGAATTCTATACTAACCGGTCTAGGGAAGCAAGGGGGCTGAACCTCAACTCAAGAAGGGGATAGAATATCTGCGTAGCCCAGAGAAGGGGGTCTCTCTTACCAGCTCGCCGGATGGAGAGGGGGATAAGGGAGTATGGAGGGAGAACCAAGGCTATGGATGGCTTCAAGACCGATAGAGGAGCGGAGAACCTCTGCCTCGGGATCCTGTAATGAAACCTGGCGTGACGTGATCCACCTGCAAGGAAAGGTTGACGAGATTCGATCCCTGAAGTATAATAGCCATGTATCGTTCCTCGGTAGCTCAACGGTAGAGCAGCCGGCTGTTAACCGGCGGGTTGCAGGTTCGAGTCCTGCCCGAGGAGCCAACTACAGCCTAATGATTCTGGCGCCTGGAAGGTGTAGTGGATGGTAGCGTTTGAGCCATCCACTACTATTTTCTCCACCAACTTCTCCAGGAACCCCCGCAGTTCAGGGGTAGGGCGTCCCAGGAGGAACTGCCTCAGTTCCTCCACCGCCTGATTGATAGTCTCCTCATCCAGAGCATCCCACTTGGTGAGTTCCTCTTGTGGTGCTTTTGCTTCTTGAAGTTGAGCCTCTATCTCGGATTTACGTTCTACCCGTTCCTGGATTCTGGCTACAGTTTCCTGGGTAGGTGCTCCTGTCTCGAGGGCTTTATAGAGGCTATCGATGGTCTTGTTGAGTCGGCGCAGTTGGCGGGAGAGGCGGGGTACCTCTGACTTGGCTTTCTTGGCTTGAGCCAGGGCGGCCTCCCTGGTGTCTTTCAAGAGTTTGGTGACATTCTCGACTGTGAAAACGTGACTGGCCAGGGCTTGCAGGACCAACTTGTCGAAGGACTCCATGCGGAGCATGGGGGTAGGGCAGGCAGCTTTGCCCTTCTTGGCCCTCATTGAGCATTGATAATAGCGGTAGTTTCTGATCTTTTGGGCATTGTATCGTTGTCCATCCCTGGCACAGAAGATGAGACCGGAGAGGAGGGACTGAGTTCTGGGTATAGGTCTGGAGCCTTTCTTTGGTCGTCTGCCTTTCAATCTATCCCGGACTGCGGCGAAGAGCTCTGGGGTGATGATGACCTCATGAGCGTTTTCTGTGACGATCAGTTCATGGTCGGGGTTATCGCGCCTGACGGATTTCTTGCCCACTGATCGTTGGCGGTTGTAGATTATTTTGCCCAGGTAGCTCTGATTGTTGAAGATGGTGGAGAGGGATGATTTGTCCGCGCAGATTTGGGTTACCCTGGCGATTTGGTGAAAGGGGTAGCCTTTGGCGGCCATCTGGAAGGCCTTGAGGACACGGGGGGCGGTCTCCGGGTCTGGGACGAGCCTTGTTCTTTCCAAAGGTTTGCCATCGCTCTTGGTGCCTATCTGGACTCTTTCTCGCTTGTAGCCCACGGGAGGGCGGCCAGCAGGCCAGTAGCCTTGTCTGGCGATCTCCTTGCAGCCTCTGAGGGTATCCTGGCCCAGGTTGCGGGAGTAGAACTCATCCACGGCCTCGATGATACCCTCAAGGAGGGCACCGAGTGGTCCCTCAGGCATAGGTTCCTTGTATGAGATGACCTTAACGCCCCGTCTTTGAAGGAGGCTTTCGATGGGTGTGTTGAGGTCAGCCTGCATGTCGGAGGAGACACGGGCATAGATGGCGACGATAGAGCCTTTAGGCAGTAGGTCGCTCAACATCCGTTTCCTTGTCTGGCTTCTCCCCTGATCGCAGGTAGTCGACGAGGATGGGCAGGAGCAGGGTTCTGACCAGCGGGTCGTTCAACAACAGCTCGTCCAACTTTGGGCCATCCTTTGAGGACTCTTCTGAGAGTTTGGGCAGTGGAGTCTTCATTTTCATTAAATCATAGCATATATGTTCTTGTCAATTGGCTACCCCACTGGGGGAGGTTCGCTGCGCGCTTGGAGACAAAATACCCCCTGGTGCAAGCCATCGAACTCGCGCACCACGTCCGAAGCCAAGAACGGCACGAGAGCGGCGGAGGCACACCCACCGGCCACTCGGATAGACCAAACGCCGTATCACCTTATCGAGGCCAAAGCTGGGGCGGTGGCGGACCCTGGCACTCACAGCGGATTCACGGGCTCGTCTGTGCACCTGGCAGGGCGAGCCATTTGTGTTGAGATTGACTCAAGGGGAGGAAATCGTAGGAGAGGTAGTCTATTCGCGAAGGGAACATAGGAGAAGGAGTAGGAGGCAGTAGCTCAGGAGAGAGCTATGCGCGTTGTTCTTGACAGCAACGTCATATGCAGAGACTTTCCACTGGTAGGTAGCACGTTTCGCGTGTTCTTCGATGGTTTGGCTCGGGCTGGCCACTCCCTCCACGTGCCACAGGTGGTCATCGACGAGGTTCTGAACAAGTATCCTGAAGAGCTTCGCAAAGTGAAGAAGTCGCTTGACGAGGCCCGCAGAGTGATGGGAGAGATCGAGTCCCCATTCACCAATGCCACTATCGAAGAGCTAGTGGAAGCGTACCGTGACATGCTCTTGTCTCGTTTTGAAGAGGTTCGAACGACCATCATGGACTATCCTGATGTTCCTCACGAAGCGGTCGTTCAACGTGCATTGAATAGAAGAAAGCCCTTCGCCCCGAGCGGCAGGGGCTATCGAGATACTTTGATCTGGGAAACTGTTGTGGATCTGGCCGAAAGGCCTGGCGAGCCAATAGCATTCATCTCTGAGGATAAAGACTTCTTGCATGGCGAGGGCAATCTGCATCCCGATCTAGTTGCCGATATGGAGGAGCGAGGTCTTCAACCTGACCGAATTGTGCCATTCGCGAGCCTAGAGGGGTTCGTCCACGAGCATATCAAACCTACAATGGAGGCCCTAGAGCACATACTCCGGCAGTTGGCCGAGGGCCGCTATCCTGAGCTGGACCTGGCCGAGGAGATTGCGATCCGCTTGCCTGACATCATTGGCCATCGGGAATGGGAACCCGACGAACTGGGGTTCCCCTGGGAATTCGAGAGTCCAACCGTGTCCTCTGTGCAAGATGTCCAGAACATCCACGTACTGGATGTCCGTGAACTGTTTTCAGGTGAGTTCTTAATCCGGGCTGAGGCGGATGCTGACTGCGAGTTCGACGTGTTTGTTTATAAGCCCGACTACTTTGCAATGAGTGATGAGGAAGCTCCTTACATCTGCGATCGTGACTGGAATCGCCACTACTTCAGGGCTTCTGCCTCAACATGGGTGCATATCGAAGTCGAGATGACTTTTGATCCCGATCTGGCGAGGGTAACATCGATGCAGCTCCTATACATGGGGAAGGAACCCGAGCAGCAATCGGACCAGACCGCCGAACAGCTGAGCGTATTCTGAAATCAGGCCAGCCCGCCAGCGCCGGATCCTCGGCGTAGTGGTTTCTTCAGGAAGGGAGCATAGGCGCCAATAGATAGTAAGTGGTTTGGTGAGAGGTGGATGGTAGGATAAGTGGAGTACGCTGAGCCTGGGAGTAAGGGAGGACAGCAATGGCTCTCCGAGACGACTTGTCCACTCAACAGGTAATCGACCTCATCTTCAAAGATCCTGATGTCAAGTACGGTCTCTCAGAGTTCGAGGACCTGAGAAGAAAACCCCATGAGATTCTGAGCATATACCCTAAGGTTGTTCAGGCAGGCCGCGCAAAGGGAGAAATCCGCTATTACCTCAAATGTTTGAAGCGTGGAGAAGACATCCAGGTCCACTCCGAGACGAAGTCCAACCCCGAGGAGATAGTGCGTTAACTCTATCTGTACAAGTTACACCACTACTACGGGTATCCTCTGTCCCGCATAGATGTGGAGAAGGAGATCTGGTTCGGAAGCGGTATTCACGAGAAGCCCGTTGACATCGTCGTATATCAGCCTGATGGGAGGACCGCCTACATCGTTGTTGAAGTGAAGCAGCCAAAACGTGAGGATGGCATAGAACAACTGAAGAGCTATCTCAACGCAGAAGGTTCTCCTATCGGCATCTGGGTGAATGGCCGGGAGCGTGTGATTCTCTACCGACCCTACCCGAGGGAGTTCGAAGACACGCTAACCGACATCCCACGATTTGATCAGACTATAGATGAGCTTCTCGAGACCAAACTTGGTCTGGAACATTTGAGGCGGGAGTTCGACTTCAAGAGTATTGTCCTCACCCTAGAGGAGTTGGTCCTAGCTAACTCTGGAGAGGATGAGTTTCAAGAGATCTTCAAGATCATCTTCGCAAAGCTATACGATGAATACGCAGCCCGTGACCGCCCCGATGGAGAGCTCTACTTTCGCAAGGCCAAGGATACAATCGCAACCTATGATCGCATTGAACGACTCTTTGAGGAGTCGGTCAAGGAGTGGCCTGGTATCTTTGAACCACACGAGAGAATCAGACTCACAGCCAACCACCTGCAGGTCTGTATTGGCCCTTTGGAAAAGGTTCAACTCCTAGGGGCAAACATGCGGGTGATGGATGACGCCTTTGAATACCTCATTACGAAGGTGGCCAAGGGCGAGAAGGGCCAGTTCTTCACCCCACGCTATGTCATCGACATGTGTGTGAAGATGCTGAACCCCAAGAAGCGAGAGTATGTCATAGACCCAGCGTGTGGATCTAGCGGCTTTCTTCTGCACAGTCTGAACTGGGTGCGCGACAGGGAGTTTGGCGGTGACGAGAAAGAGGCTGCTCGGGAATACGGCGCGCAGTACCTGTACGGGATTGACTTCGACCACCGCATGGCAAAGATCGCCAGAGCCTTGATGCTCATCGCTGGCGACGGAAAGAGCTATGTATTCCGGCTCAATAGCCTCGATCCTCGCGAGTGGATGGGCGAAGAGGAGGAATTGGTCCATGCCCGTTCGGAGCTGCAAGGCCTAGCCAGTCGCGAGGAAAGGGCACGCTATGGGAATGGCTGGGATCTATTCGCCCGGTTCAAGTTCGACCTCCTGATGACCAATCCTCCTTTTGCTGGTGAGATCAGAGACGGTCAACTCTTGAGCCACTACCAATTGGCTAGCAAGCCCGGCAGGAAGCACGTCATGAAGAAGGTAGAGCGACATATTCTGTTCATCGAGCGCTCCTTGCACTTCCTGAAACCCGGCGGTCGAATGGCAATCGTTCTGCCCCAGGGCATATTCAACAACACCTCGCTTGAGTATATCCGCGACTGGCTCATGCAACAGGCGCGCCTTCTGGCCGTAGTCGGCCTCCACCCTAACACTTTCAAGCCTCATACTGGAACGAAAACGAGCGTGCTATTCCTGCATAAGTGGGACCTTCGAACCCTCCTTCGGACGACTACCCCATCTTCATGGCTACAAGTGAGCGAGGCGGGAAGGACTCGTCGGGGGTCTACATAGTTCGCAAGGATGGACAGGGCAACATTCTGACTGATCAAGTAGGCAACCCCCTCATCGACCAGGATTGCGTGAAGTATCGCGAGCGAGATGAAGACAGTATTGCTGAGGCTTTCTTGTCTTTTGCGGAAAAGCACCGATTGGACTTCTGGCGGGAGGGTTAGGAAATGGCGGTGTGGGCTGAGGTTGCCGTGTCGGAGCTTGCCAAGAGCCATCGGCTTGACCCTGAGTTCTACAGGCCGGATTTCCTGGCAAGGGAAACCGAACTAGCTCACCTTCAGCTTGCTCAGTTAGGTCATCTGGGAAGAGTCACAGATGGTGAGCATGGTTCGGTCACCTACGTTGAAGGAAGTGTTCGCTACCTAACTGCCGAGAACATCCGCCCCGGGTTTGTCACCTTGGAGAACATTCGCTATGTCGATGAGAGCGTGGACCGACGGAATGCCCGCGCATCGGTTAGACCCGGAGACATTCTGATATCGATCAAGGGCAGTCTTGGACAGGTGGCTGTGGCTGAAGATTGGCTGCCGCCGGCGAATATGAATCGAGATGTTGCCATAGTGAAACTCACCTCCGATAAGTGATTCCTCCCCGAGTTTGTTGCTGCGTTCCTTCTTTCAAGGTTTGGGCAGTTTCAGGCCCTGCGAGAGGCCTCCGGGGGCGTCCAGCAGATGATCACCTTGGGTCGCCTTCGTAAGATTGCGATTCCGAGATTCGGACGCGTACTACAGGACGAGATACGTCGCCTTTGGCGTCAGTCTCTCCGCGAACGTCGGAATGGGGAACTACTTCTTGCTGAAGCTCAGCGAATGCTTGAGCGAGAGCTGGGGCTTGACGCCACGGACCCCTCAAGTGAACTGGCTTACCACGCTTCCCTATCCGAGGTCCTCGCAGCCCGGAGATGGGACGCGGAATACCACCAGCCTGGCTATCAAGTTATCCTTGATCGCATTTCATCATACAAGTATGGATACCTCCCCATTGGAAGGGTGCTGGCCTCGAAACGAAAACCGATCGATCCGTCCCGCGAACCTGAGAAGCAATTCCGATACATCGAAATTGGAAGTATTGACATTCTCACTGGTTGGGTGCACTCCTCGCCCGTAGCGGGGTATGAAGCACCAGCCAATGCAAAGATTAGAGTATCGGGCGGAGAGATATTGGTCTCTCTTGTTCGTCCAGCCCGCGGGGCTATTGGACTCGTCCCAGAGGACATCGGCGATTCCGGAGTGTGCAGTGGGGCCTTCTACGTGGCTGACGCTCCGTCACCATCGAAAGAGACGATGTACGTGTACCTGCGAGCTGTGCGACGGATATTCGAACGGTTCTGCAGCGGCACTTCCTATCCAACGATCAAGCTTGATGATGTAGAACGACTTCCCGCCCCTCTCCTGCCGGACAACCTTCAAGTGCAATTGGCTGAGAAGGTGCAGGAAAGTATTAGATGCAGAAGGAGGGCTCTACAACTGCTCGATCAAGCGAAGCGCCAGGTGGAGGACGCCATCGAACAGGAGGCTAGATCATGACCGAGGGCGTGAGGACCCAAGAGGATTCCATACTCGCTAGACTCTGCGAGAAGCATGGTGTCTCTCTGGAGCTAGCCCAAGAGTTACTGAGTATCGAGCGTGAATATCAGACAAGTGAGCGCCGCCGTGGCATCTACGATCGGCTTGAGGAGGCCATAGAGGGCAGTCTATCCGGAGGCAAAGATGTCGAGTGAGCAAGATCTCGTGAAGAAAGCGAGGACTCATCTGGCGGCGTTGAGGGAGCTGGTTGAGAGGGCTGCTCAGACTCTCCAGGATCCCGAGATCGAGATCAAAGTCAAACAGTTGAAGGCAATTCAGAAGGCTATCGAGCGGATGGATAAAGGGGGCCTTCCGGTCCCGGACGACCTCAGACACCTTAGAATGAATCTACTCGCCGATACTGCCGAAAGGGACAGTGCAGCCAGCCTTATGTCCTACATCCGCGATGAAGTTGCGCTCTTGCTCCCTTTTCTCGGCTTAAGAATCGCACGGAAGTCACTTGGGCGCGGTTCCCGTGTGAAGCGCTTGCCGCCTGGTCAGCTTACACCACACAGCACCCTACGAAACGCGATGATTGAGGCCCTTAAACAGATGGGTGGCTCGGGTCGCGCAAGGGACGTACTCGACCGGGTGCATGCTGGCCTGAAAGATGAGTTGACGGCAGCGGATCTCTCGAGGAGCAAATCTGGCTCGGTGCGTTGGAGGAACCGCTGCCACTGGGAGAGATTCAACATGGTACAGGAGGGGCTCCTCAAGGACGATTCGCCGAAGGGAGTTTGGGAACTGACCAGGAGGAGGGCGTCATGAGGATCACAAAGGTCGTGTTGGAGAACTACAAGTCCTTCCAACTCCCCACTACGATAGACTTCACCAAGGGGGTGGAAGATCCCCAAAGAAACGTCTTTCTGATAGGTGGGATGAACGGTGCCGGAAAGACTTCGGTCCTGGAAGCGATCAACATCTGCCTCTATGGCGTGAAAAGAAAACAGATCTACAACGCCATCAATCGGCGGGAACTGGCCAAAGGCAATTGCTCCTGCGCTCTGGAATTGCACCTTAGAATGGATAGCGGCGAAGACATCGCCATCAAGCGCTCCTGGGCTGCCAGGCCCACGCTGGGGACGTTTGCTGCTGAGTACTTGGACGACAAGTTGTCAGTGGTCAGGGACGACCAACGAATCTACATTACAGCCGCGGAGACGTGGGAGGAGTGGCTGTCTGCCAATATCCCCAAGGGTGTAAGCCAGTTCTTCTTCTTTGATGGGGAAAAGGTCCAGGAGATGGCTACTGAAGAGGGCGCTGAACGGAAGCTTAAGGCATCGATGGAAGCGGTCCTTGGAATCGAAGTGGTTAGGCGACTGATCGCCGATCTAAAGCATGTGCAGACGCGACAGCGTCGCAGCTACACCGATATCAGCGACGAAGACATACAACTTAAGGAAAACGAGCTGGACCTGCTACGAAGGAAGACCGAAAGAGCGAAAGGGGATCGAGACGCCGTCGAGCGAGATATCGAGGAGTTCGAAGACGAGCTACAGCAGCGAAGAGAGGAATTCGAGAGGCTCTTCGGGATTGAACCAGAGGCCGTTGAGGAACGACGCCGCCGCGAGAGTCGGAGGCTTCAGCTATCTACTAGGAGAGCGGAGATTGACAAGGAAATCGCATCCTTTGCCGAGGCTGATCTCCCTTTGGCGCTAGCCGCGGAGATGTTTCCCCAGCTGCGAGACCAAATCGAGGCGGAAGCAAGAGTCCGAGACGCCGAGGCACTCAATCGCCTTGCCTCAGACCTGACGGATGAGATCGTGGGCAAGTTGTTTGAGCCGAAATCCTTTTGTTGCGGACGTGTGCTGGGGGCTGAAGAGGTGGAAGAAGCGCGAGATCGGGTCCTCGGAGCTGCCCGATCTGTTATGGCAGTCGGCGAAGGGCCAAAGCCAACGGATATCATACTGGGCCTGTCTCAGGCCGAAGAGGCCCAAGTGGTGCAAAGGATGGCCGAGATCGAGCGATTTCCTGGCACTCAACTTCGCCGGCTGCTCGAAGAGAGGGAACAGATATCCGCGGAGCTTGATGAGCTTGACAGAATCCCTGCAATTTCAACTCTCGAAGGCATGGATCCCGATCTTTTCAACCAGCTCCAATCCGAGATCGAGGGCTATGCTCAACAGCTTGGGCGAAAGCGCAAGGAGCTGAACCGTGCTCAGCAGTCAATTGTCGAGCTTGAAGAGGAGGCGGAGGTCAAGGAACGCGATCTCAACATACTCTACCAGAAGCATGAGGTTGCCAAGGAACTGACAGCGTTCCTCACAGTCTGTGACAGCCTAGTGGACACGTTCGACGCCTATCTCGACGAATTGAGACGGACCAAGATCAAGCAGCTAGAAGCTCTCACCTATGACATGTATCGCAGGCTGGCGAGCAAAGGCGATCTAATCGATAGCATCAGGATAGACCCTGCAACGTACCTGGTTACCATTCAGGATCGACACGGAAACGAGGTGCGGAAGGCCAACCTGTCAGCCGGAGAGAAAGAAGTCTTCGCCATCTCACTCTTGTGGGGCCTGGCGCAGACTTCCGAGTTGCGGCTTCCTATTGTGATCGATACCCCGCTAGCTCGGCTTGACAGCACACACCGCGATGCCATTGTAGGGAACTACCTGCCAAATGCTGGTGATCAGGTCATTGTGCTTTCAACCGACACGGAAGTTGACCAGAGATACTATCGTCAACTAGAGCCTCATCTCCAATACGCCGTTCGCCTCAATTTTGATAAGTATCGGGAGTTCTCAACTGTGGAAGAGGGCTACTTCTGGGAGGAGGAATAACATGGCAGACCGCATATTCACTTCCACCACTGGAGAGATGACCCTCAATAGGCTACGAGCTGCCACTCGGTTGGAATTCGCTGCTTTGGCGCGGCTCGTTCTATCCTTGTCACTAAGGCATGGCGGCAAAGATGTTCCGCCCAGTCCCGATTTTGCAGGCAAGGAAATTCGACGCCGAAGCCTTCTCCAGACGACGTATGGACGCACCTTTGAAACCGAGGACGAGTTTGTCTCCAACAAGTCAGTGGCAAAGGACCATGTTGACAACGGGCTTGCTCTGATGCAGCGCGCGTTTGATGACTGCGGTCAGGACACAACTGCGTTCCTGAGATGGGTGACCGCACAGGGTCAACTCGAAGTCGGAGTAGATTCCATCCGCGGGATTCCCCGGCTTGAGATCCTTGTGGGCAGAAAATCTCCCAAAGCGGATCCCGTCATCCTTCACCTGAACGACACCAAGCGGCACGCCAACTTCCACGTGGCTATGATGGGTAAGCCCGGCGTGGGGAAGACGCAATTGCTGCTCAAGATGTTGGCCGACATACGAGAGCAATCTGGGTTTCGCACCAATTTCATTCTGTTTGACTGCAAAGGGGATGTCGCGGCCAACGAGCGTTTCAGAGAAGTGACCCGAGCCAGTTCGTTCTGACTACCCACTCAGCAACTGCCAATCAATCCTTTCATCCTCGAAGAATACAGCTCAGATCAGATCCGGATCTCGGCCCGGGAGAAAGCCGAGTCTTTCGCCTCTGCTGGTCCCAGGTTTGGCCCTGTTCAGAAGGGGAGTCTGAACCAGGCCATCTTGCGAGCATACGACAGGCGATCCAAAGAAGACCTGAAGTTCCCCGATTTTCGCGAGGTGTTCGAAATCGTCCACGATCAGTATGAGCGAGACGGAAAGAAGGACGATACTCTCGTCGAGATGCTCAGGGATTTCGCCAATTTCCATCTCTTCTGGGAGCATGGCAGTAGTAGTCACCTAATCGAACGTCTCACAGAACGGACCTTCATTGTGGATCTTCACGAGCTTCCTGTCCTCAAAGAGCTGGTAGCATACCTCGTTATCGAGCGTCTGTACAAGGAGGTTTCAGCTCTGCCCGATAGTCAAATCGAAGACGGGCTGCGTTTCATTAGGACAGTGTTGGTCATCGATGAGGCTCACAATTACCTCCCCCAGAAGAACTTATTCCTTCAGAGAATAGTTCGTGAGGGGCGTTCGAAAGGAGTTGCAGTTTTCCTTGCTTCTCAGTCGCCCAGTGACTACCTACAGAAGTTCTTCAACTTCAGAGAACTACTGGAGTTCTCCATAATATTTCAATGCGACGGTATGTCAGTGGCTGGAGTGCGGGAACTGCTGGGCTGTAGTCAACGCACAGCCAACGCCATTCTGCAGGAGATCGCTCGGCTGAAGCCCTTCGAGGTCATAACCAAACCTTTGCAAGGCGAAAGGGACCGCACTCTATTCCATGCTGATCCGTTTTTTGAGGCGTATGGGGGTTGAGGGGCACAGGCTTGAGGAAGACGCTCAGGCTCACCAGTTGAAAGGCCATGGAACCCCCTTGTTCATGGCTCCTCTTCACAGACAACAAGGGAACGACACGGGGTGAAGCAAATGGCCAATAGAGTACCCTGACGTAATTGATGTGATGGAGGGTTCAGCATCTGGTGGCAGTGCGGGGAGAGGAATGTGAGGGTGTGGCCGAGGTGACCCCACTCCGTCATCTGAACACGAGGTCCCCGATGACGAGAACTGTATGCTGAGAAGGCCTAGGAATGCGGAAACTGAAAGTCGATCTTACCCTCCTTCGCATGGTGTTCGAACGGGATGTGGATTTTGAGGCCTATCCCCAGTCAACGTATCTCGACTTCTCCACGGGACGTGTGATCTGGGTCTGGGAAGATGACGACAAGGCAGAGGGTCTTTTGCCTGAAGAGAACCGACAACTACGGCTTCTGGTTCAGTCTGACCCTGACCGATTCCTGTTGATACCAGGGCTCTCACATGCAGATCACCATGACCTCCTCTGCGATTTCCTTTCCTCTGACTGGACAGACGATCAGCAGCTAAAAGAGGCTGCGCGCTCCGCGTACTTCTGGTCTATTGGAAGATGGCGGAGGGAGGTTGACCTGATTGACCCGGGGATATGGTACGCCTGGCTGGAGTACAAATGTGGTCGCATTGAGGATATGATGCACGAGTTTCTACGCACACGCGGTATTGAAGCAGCATAGACGAGCTAGTCCGTGAGCGTTGGAGTATGGCAGCACCAGAACAGCCCCTTCCGGAGAGCGGATGGAAGGGGCTCTTCTCTTGTGCCCGCAACTTCAGATTCTCTCCTCCGATACCTCTCCCAGCCTCCCCTGAGCCTCCGGAGCCGCTCCGAGAGCTTGGAATAGCTATCCCCTCGGCACTGTTCAAAGGAAGAGCTTCGTGTGGGGTCGACGCTTGCGGTAGGAACAGCCCTTTCCATTTTGCAACTGATGAACTACAATGGAAGTGTTTCAAGGCCTTTGTGGTACAGGACAAACCGGTAGAAGGGGATGAAGAAACACATGGACGAAAATCGCGTGCCTGAATCGGCGATGGTGATTGTGGCTCATCCTGACGATGCCGAGTTCACCGTGGCTGGCACGGTGGCGGCGTGGACGAAGGCCGGTTGCCGTGTGACCTACGTCGTTTGCACAGATGGCAACGCTGGTTCAGACGAGCCTGGCATACGGCGCGAGAAACTGGCCGAGATTCGCCGTGCAGAGCAACGAGCTGCGTGCGCAAGGTTGGGCGTGAACGAGGTGGTCTTTCTGGGCTATGACGATGGGCAGTTGCAGCCCTCGCTTGATCTGAGGCGTGACTTGGTGCGTGTGATTCGTCGGTATAAGCCGGAAGTTGTCATCACGGGGGATCCGACGGTGATGTTTTTTGGTGACGGTTACATCAACCATCCCGATCATCGTGCGGCAGCACAAGCGGCGCTCGACGCGGCGGCACCAGCGAGTGCCATGCCATTGTTGTGGCCTGAAGCGGGTGCACCGCACCGGGTGCGCCAGGTCTATGTCTACGGCAATGAGAAGCCAAACGTGTGGGTGGACGTGACCGACACGCTCGAGCAGAAGATTGCCGCGCTCAAGCAGCACGCTAGTCAGATGGGAGACTGGGACCCAACTGAGATGATTAGGGAATGGAACATGGAAGCGGGCAAGGAAAAGGGGCTGGCTTACGCTGAGAGCTACCGGGTCATCACCCTGGAGCGGCCAGTTGCAGTTGATTAGAGAGAAGTCAAGCAGACCATCCGACAGATGATTCACACTCAAGCGCAGGGCGTCTGATCCGCTTGGCCCAAGGGAAGGCTTCCCGTGGGGTTGAGAGTCCTGGTAGGAACAGCCCCTTTCGAGTGAGGATGGTAGTGGCGTTTCCCTGCTGTATTGCGGCCCCCCGGCGCTGGTGTGGTCGCCACCGGGAGTACAGGTAGGCCGCGGGTGGGGGGCATTACAGGCCGCGGCAGCCACGATACAACAAGAGACCGGTTGAGTCCCCCACGAAGCTGTTGGCTTCCCTATCGTTCCTCCTCACAAACTGGGGGTCCTATACGCCCCGACTATATCGCTCTTCCGGGGAGTTGGCGGGCGTCATCACCTTCTTCCTTACCTCCCTCCTTCTCTCAAAGTCGAGGGGGGGGTTGCGGCTAGGTGAGGGCCAATTGCTATAGTGCCCGCATCGTGTTACACTGTTTACGACCTCAAAACGGAGGCAGAATCCCTGTGTGCGTACTAAAACGTCTCTTTGGCTACGTGCGCCCGTACTGGAAGGCTCTGGTCGCGGCGGGCGTCCTGCTGCTCCTTCAGGCCGGACTGAGTCTGCTCCCACCCCTCCTGCAACGGGACATCGTGGATCAGGTCATCGGCGCCCGCAACCTTTCCCGTCTTGGCGCGATGATCTCCGGACTGGTCGGCGTTTATACCCTATTGCTCCTCACGGAGGTCGGCGACCAGTACATCCGCCACGTGCTGGGCGCACGGTTCATCTTTGACCTGCGTGTGCACATCTACGCCTACCTGCAGCGGCTGTCCCTGTCGTTCTTCGAGACAACCTCCACCGGCGAACTGATGTCGCGGGTGACCAACGACGTCAACGCGCTGGAGCAATTCGTCACCCACGGTGTCACACTGACCCTCGTGGACCTGCTGCGCCTGCTGGGGGCGTCGGCGGTGCTCCTGGCGCTCGATTGGCGTCTGGCCTTGGTCGTGCTGATCGCGCTGCCGGTCATCGCTCTCGGCCTGCGGCGCTTCAACCAGCGCGTGCGGCCCATCTACCGCAGCGTGCGCGATCGGCTGGGTGACATTAACGCCAAACTGGAAGATAACCTGGCCGGCATCCGAGTCATCCACGCCTTTGGGCAGGAGGAGGCAGAGCTGGGACGCTTCCGCAATACCAGCGAGCACTACTACCGGGAGTCAGTGCGAGCCATTCGCACTTGGTCAACCTTCTTCCCAACTCTGTCCTTCGTGGCCGCTATGGGAAGCGTCTTGGTGCTAGGCGTGGGCGCGCGGATGGTGGTCAACGGGCAACTGTCGTTGGGAACGCTGGTGGCTTTCCTATCTTATGTGATTTCCTTCTACGACCCCATTCGCCGGCTGACGGACGTGGATAATACCTTCCAGCAAGCCATCGCCGCTGGTGAGCGGATCTTCGAACTGCTGGACGAACAACCAGAGATCGAGGATGCGCCGGACGCGGTAACGTTGGAGAAGATCGAGGGGGACGTGGTGTTCGATGACGTTCACTTCGGCTACGCCGATGGTAATGAAGTGCTGCATGAAGTCGAGTTCCGCGTGGCCCCGGGCGAGGTAGTGGCGCTGGTTGGCCCCAGCGGGGCGGGCAAGACCAGCATCGCCAACCTGTTGTGCCGCTTCTACGACCCTGTCCACGGGCGCATCCTGGTGGATGGCCATGACCTGCGAAGCGTGCAAATCCGCTCGCTGCGCCGGCATGTGGCCGTAGTGCTACAAGATACCTTCCTGTTCAACACCACCGTGCGTGAGAACTTGCTCTATGGCAAGCCCGATGCCAGCGAGGAGGAGATGGTCGCTGCCGCCAGGGCCGCCTACGCACACGAGTTCATTCAGCAACTGCCCCAAGGTTACGACACGGAGATCGGCGAGCGGGGGGTGAAACTGAGCGGCGGGCAGAAGCAGCGGTTGGCGCTGGCGCGTGCTATCCTGGCCGACCCACGCATCCTGGTCCTGGACGAGGCCACCTCTTCAGTGGACGCCGAAGCGGAATACCTGATCCAACAGGCGCTAGAGAAAGTGATGAAGGGGCGTACGTCCTTGGTCATCGCCCACCGGCTAAGTACGATCCGCAACGCCGACAAGATCATCGCGCTAGAGGAAGGACGCATCCGCGAGGTGGGCGACCACCGGGAATTGTTGGCCCGAGGCGGGCTATATAGTCAGTTGTACCAGCGCCAGTTGGAACTGGCAGTGAGCGGGGGAGGAGAGGCGCGCTGAGCGATATCGTCGGGTCAGTGCGTCAAGTACAAATACCGCACCACGATCGCCAAGAGTACGACGCCATGCCAGTAACAACAGCCCCTTCCTGGTGAGGATGGAAGGGGGTTGTCTTTTCGTGGGACCCCCGAGTATTCTGTGTACTAGATGTGGATGGAGGATGACGCCTCGAATGGCCAACACACGGCTTTCACAATGCTGGGAGTAGAGAATTTGCAAGAAAATGGGCGAAAATTCGAGAGAGGATGCGAATGGACTAGTAGTGTATTATTTGACCCTTCAACCTCCGCTCGGAATTTTGCGTCCAGATATTGATCGCCACCTGCACAGGAGCCTCTCACCAACCGGCGGATGAGAGCTTCTAGACGCACCCAGCAGGGGACAGACCAAGTCTTATTCTCCGTAACAAGGAGTCTCCAAGACATTTAGCGGACCGGGTGGACCGACAGGTATTGCCGCAGAATCTCTGCCGCCTCGCCCTGAAGCTCGTAGCTACCCCACCCTTGAAAAGCGGTCATGGCGAAGATTGCCGCGCCCAGCACATAGTCATCTTGTTGCAATTGGCTATCGTACCAAGCCAACTGTTCGACGTAATTGCCTGCTGCGTCCTGGCCCATGCCCAACTCGGCCCAGTAGCCCGCGAAATCCTTCCAACCCTTGCCGGGTGGCCCGGGCCGCCCGGTCACCAAGCCATCCACCCCACATTCAGTGATGAGTAGCGGCAGGCGTAACCCCCAGGGGATGAGGAACTGGCGGTAGACTTTGCGGTAGCGCAGCGTCAGCCAGCCCTCGTCGGCTGAATCCGCGCGGAAATCCAAGGGGTCGCGATTGGTATTGAACCAAATCGTCGGTGCCGAGTATTCGTGCAGGCCGAGGTAGCCCCCGTGGGCCTGGGCCGCCTCCAACGCGGGGCGGAAGGCAGTCCACCATTCCAGGGGCGGCTGCCCCGCGCCAAAGTTGCCCACCACGGCCCGCAGGCCGTTCTCGGCCAGCAGACGCACTCGCTCGGCCTCCAGAGCAGCCATCTTACGCATCTGGTCCTCGTCGCCGGGCACCGGTTCGTTGAACCCCTCCCAGGCGTCCACCAACCCTGCGCGACGCTCGTCCAACGCCAAGGGCAACACTGCCTCCAGCGCGCGGCGGGCTTCGGTACCCATATCGGCCCGACTGAGGTCGACTTGCCCCAACATCACCCGACCCACGATGAGCGTCTCGGGCGAACTAGCCTGGACGTCGGCCAGAAAAGTCGGGTCAAGCTCCACGGTCTTGAGCAAGGTCACATTGCGGGTGGCGATCAGATCCATGATCTGAGGGTGATTCCAGGCTACGAACAGGCCCAACTTAGTGGGAGGACCGGGGGGAAAGGGCGTCGGCAGCGGCGAGGCCAACGGCGACTGAAACGCATCGACTCGCGGGGTCGTTGGCGTTGGCGTAGCTGCAGGGGACGAAATAGAAGTCGTAGCGGGTAAAGGCAGATGAGTGACACGGCTGGGCGAGGGGGAGGGCGGCGGCCCATTGGTGGACAAGCCACAACTAGACAGAAATGCAGCCAACGCCGCTGCGCCAGCGCTCTGCAGAAACCGGCGCCGGCCCATGCGGAACTTGGTTCTTGACATGCTATCTATTGTAACTGCAAGCCACACTCAGATCAACCACGTTTTGGCAACGAACGGCTTCCATCTAGCCTACGTACTGCCCGTGCCCCAAAGGTTATTGACACAACCCGAGTCACTGACAGCCTGGCAATTGAGTTAAGTGCTTGCCTACCGAAGCTGCGACGTGCTGAGACGGCTATTGTGGTCTACCCTGGTAAGGTGCGGCGCCTAGTTGAGGCGCTCCTTGCACCCCTGGCGAACGAAGGGGCATTAACCTGTACTGTGACCGTAGACATACAGAAGTCAAGGATTTGAAAGACAACGGCCAAGAATTCGAGACAAAGTGTGACTAGGTCACGAGTCTATTACTTGACCTCCCAACCTCAGACGGAGGCCTAGGTTCTCCTCTCACATGCCTCGCCCAAGCCCCCCTGAGCCCCCGATTCCACGGGTGTTCTTAGGTATAAGGGTATCCAAGAGACCCGCTTTAACCCGGTTCAAATCACCCGGCGGTATGTTCATAAATCGCCCGTTAAGACGGGTGATAGACGGTCTGATCTTGGGCTGAGTTAATAAGGAGCGGCCGCTCAGCTGCTGGCATGAGTGACTTCTCAGGCGGATGACCAGGGTCACCTCCTGAACAGGTTTCCCACCCCCCGAATGCGCCGAAGACATACCCGGCATGGGTAGAACGATGAGGGCCCGTCGCCAGGTCCCTTTTGTGGTCCCACGCTAAGCACCTCATTCTCTGCCAAGCGCTCACAGCGAGAACGGAGTTTAACATTAGAGGCTATGTCTCTTAGTCCGCCCATGCCGATTTCTCACGAGACCCCTCCCATAACCCCGGAAATCCGGAACGCGCGATACAAGGCCTTTGAGGCTTTCGACTCCTTTTCGGCAATGGTGGTGAGGAGGGAAGCCCCGTCTGCCTCCACAGCAACCGCCTGCCTTCTCAAATCCCTTTCCCGCGGCACCGATCTTATCCCTCCACCTCCTCCAGCCACTCGTACACTGCGTAGTTGAGCATCACCCGGTTGACAAATTCCCGGCTCTGGCCCTTGGTGAGCCAGCGATAGAAGTCGTTACGGTCCCGCACCATCGGATAGTCCAGTGTACGCTGGACCGTAGTGGGGCCGCCGTTGTAGGCCGCTACCGCGTACTCCACATCCCCTCCAAACTGCCGCAGCATGTCACCCAGGTAGTACGTCCCGAAGCGAATGCTGGTCCCCGGATCGAACATCGATTCGGGGCCTGCTGAGGTGCCGAGGACCCTGGCGATCAGATCGCGGGTCGAGGGAATGACCTGCATCAGCCCCTGGGCGTAGGAAACGGAGACGGCCTCGGGATGGAAGCTGCTCTCCTGTCGCATCACGGACCAGATGAGGAGAGGATCCACGCCAAACTCCCTTGCTGCAGTATCGACCGCCTGCGGATAGGCTTTGGGGTAGGCCAGGCGCCAGGCCGCCAGCGTCCAGAGAGAGGAGTCCTTACGGGACAAAATGGCCATCCCTATCCGGTTGGCCTCGCGATAGGCGCCCCTCTCATAAAGCGCCTGGCCAAAGGCCAACTCCATCGCCGGATCATCTGTGGCGCGCGCCGCGTAAACCAGCTCGCTTATCGCCCACTCAGGATACCTCAGCCGATCGAGGGCATGGGCTCTCTCCACCACGAGCTGCGCCCCGGCAGGGGTGGCCAGGCCGGGAGCAACATCGCCTCTGAACCCCGTGCCCCTCACCAGGAGGGTGTAGTAGTTGGGCCAAAAGCCCTCGAGAATCTGCCGGGTAACGTCAGCGCGGGACGTGTCGCCGAGGTGCTTGGCCAGCACCCAAAGGCGGTAGGCGGCGTCGTCGGCGAGAACCGAGGAGGAGCGCGCCACCTGCTCGTAAAGAGGAACGGCTTCACTTCTCCTGCCGAGCTCCTCAAGCATGCCCGCCGCTCGCCACCAAGCCACGAAGTCGGAGAGGTAGAGGTACACTTCCAACGCTTCGGTTTTGCGGCCCAGGCCCTCGAGTATTTCGCCCCGCGCCAACTGGGCTCCCGTTGTGGGTATCGCAGCGTACAGGGCAAGAGCTTCTTCGCTTCGGCCCAGCCGCGAGAAGGCTCCCGCCTTGCCCAGCCGGGCATCCACATTATCCGGGGCGATGGCCAGCCACGCCTCGTACGTGGCCAAGGCTTCCTCTGTCCGACCCAGAGCCATGAGGGCCCCGGCACGCAGGGCCAGGATCTTGGACGAGTCCATCGGGGCCGGAAGAACCGCCAGGACATCCTCCGGGAAGCCGAAAGCCAAAAGGTCCGCCGCTAGGGTGAGAGGGTCGGCCGCCAAGCGCACAAGAGCAGGCCGCGCCTCGTCTGGGAAGCGACGAAAGATCTCCCGGAAAGCCGTGTAGGCCTCTTCCCTTCGCCCTGCGACCTGGAGGTATCGGGCCCACTCCAATTTCAGCGTCGGGGGGCTGTCCAAAGCCAGGGCCCTGGCATAGTGATCGTAGGCTCTCGAGTCGCCGATCGAAGCGAGATATCTGGCCAGGGACAGGTGAGCTTCGTGGGCCACGGGAGTCTCGGGATATTCGGAGATCAGCAGCTCAAGTTCAGTTATCGCCTCGGGGTCAGGCATGGTATCGCGGGCCTTAACCAAACGAACGTATTCCGCGATCTGCGGATACCCGTGTAGGAGAAGCTCGTAAGGATCCTCTGGGGTGGCTGTCGAAGTAGGGGCCGGGGCCGTGGTTGGTACGGGGGTAGCCGTGGCTGTCATCGTTGCCGCAAGTGGGAGTGCCCGAGCGGAAGTTGGGGACGGGGCCCTCAAGGCGACCGGTGTGGAGGTCGCATCAAGACGACGGGGCTGGGCAGGCAAAGCAGTGCAAGCGGCAACCAACAAGATGATGGCTTGCCATATTGCGCCTGTCCAGTTCTTGCGTAAGAAAGGGAGTCCCATGCCACGTTCCTTGACGGGTCCCTACTAGACCGAAACGGCCCTACCGACTGCACGTATTGAACTGCGCCTTGACCCGCAAAACAGTTGACACTAGAACTACCATGATACATCCTGAGAGGTTTGCTAACCCATCAGACCTGAGCAGACGGAAGCACTTGTCCGGGCGTCGCGGCTGTCCAGCGGAGCTCCTGACCAGCCCCGCTCTATGAACTACGTGTCGACAATCTCTTCGTTTTGCTCTCCCAAAGACAACCTCTTACCATCCAGGATCACATGCTCCGGCATCCACGAAAGGGTGCATCCTAGCTCGGCCAAATGCTCACATTCCTTCTCCCTCTCTGCCACCAGATGGTGAACGTCCCTTCCGGATGATTGAGCTCCAGCTCGCTATCTTCGACTTGCAGGATCGTCACATGCTCACTCTACCTGTGGATTCGACGGTGATAATTGTGCTCGAAGATGGCTAGCCAGTGGCAGTTCCGAAGATACCAACGAACAGGAATACAACCCAGAAGGTTTTATCGAACATGGCTTTAGATCTGGGCGGTGTCATGACATCAGGATCGGTTCTGGGGCAGCGTAGGTAACCCATGGTCTCAGTATAGCACCCGAGATTAGGGAAAAGCAACAGCCCTTGCCTGTGAGGATGGAAAAGGGTCTGGCGGTTGGGGACATCCCTCGAGGGCCTGTGCCAGGAGGTTCAGATTACCTTGTTGGATACTTTCCGAGCCTTCCCTGAGCCTCCGGATGTCCTTAGAGAGCTTCCGAATATTGGAATAGCTATCCCCTGGGAACTGTTCGAGGGAACGGCTTCCGCGGGGTTTGCTATGCCACCCGAGTCGTGGTATACTGGGGTGTGACTATATGCCCCAACTCAAGGTCATCTTTGCGCGGGGCAAAGGTGGTGGCACAGAGGGGCTCTTAGGGGGCCACGCAAGCTTGCGGGATGAGTACGTGGACAGATCCAAACGTTAGGCCATAGTTGGCTCCCTGCCCGAGGAGCCAAGACCATAATAGAC
>DAOULQ010000239.1:0-19349 GCA_034419095.1 Anaerolineae bacterium
GCAGCAAAAAGATGATCGTCTATGACGATGTGGCCAGTGAAGGTAGGGTCAGGATTTATGACAAGGGGGTCTATCGCAAGGGAGAGAATATCTACGGTGAGTTCCAGTATAAACTACACTCTGGCGACATTTACGTCCCCAAGATCGAAATGAGCGAGCCGCTCCGCAACGAGTGCGCTCACTTCATCGAATGCATTCGGGAGGGCAAAAGGCCCCGGACCGATGGCGAGAGCGGCTGGCGAGTGGTAAGGGTGCTGGAGGCGGCCGACCACTCCCTACGCTCCGGGGGAAGCGCGGTCAGACTCTAAGAGGACAAAAGAACTTGGCCACTACAACGCCTGTTTCTAATTATCGCATCTACGAGAATGTGGCGATCGGGCCCGGTACTACTATCGGCGATTTCGTGGTCATCGGGGTTCCCCCCGCTGGCAAAGGGGAAGGAGAATTGCCCACCAGCATCGGTTCAGGCGCCGTGATCCGGTCGCACACGGTGATCTACGCCGGCAACGTCATCGGCCACAACTTCGCCACTGGCCATGGCGTGCTGATCCGTGAGAACAACCGGCTCGGAGACGACGTGAGTATCGGTTCGCACAGCGTGATCGAGCACCATGTCCGGATCGGTAACCGGGTGCGGGTGCACTCCCAGGCTTTCATCCCCGAGTACTCGGTCCTGGAGGACGAAGCGTGGATCGGGCCGGCCGTGGCCTTCACCAACGCCTTGTATCCTAGGTCGCCCCAGGTCAAGGAAAACCTACGTGGGCCGACCATCAAGTCCCGGGCTAAGATCGGGGCCCATGCCACCTTGTTGCCTGGGATCACCATCGGAGAGGATGCTCTTGTGGGCGCGGGGGCCGTGGTAACACGGGATGTGCCGCCTGGCGCTGTCGTGGTGGGCAATCCAGCCCAGATCATCAAGCAGGTCGCTGATCTGCCTGCCTATGACTCGTTAGGGGGAAAAGGTCCTCAGTGAATATCCCATTGGTAGATCTTCGTGCGCAGTATCGCGATATCAAACCCGAGATCGATGAGGCCGTTCTCCACGTGGTTGGGAACACAAACTTCATTCTGGGTGATGAGGTCCGTGCCTTCGAGGAAGCGTTTGCCAACTACTGCCAGGCACGTTTCGCCGTGGGTGTTGCTTCGGGCACGGCAGCCTTACACCTGGTGGTGCGGGCATGCGGGATCGGCCCCGGTGATGAGGTGATCACCTCGCCTTTCACCTTCATCGCCACCGCTGAGGCCATCTCTCAAGTTGGCGCCCGACCGGTCTTTGTGGACATCGATCCGACTACCTACAACATCGACCCCACATATATTGAGCCAGCTATTACGCCATACACGAAGGCCATCATGCCGGTTCATCTGTACGGCCAGCCAGCAGAGATGGACCCCATCATGGAAATCGCTCAGCGTCACGGACTGCGGGTGATCGAGGATGCTGCTCAAGCCCACGGCGCTGAGTACCGGGGGCAGCGTGCTGGTAGCATCGGCGACGCTGGGTGCTTCAGTTTCTACCCCAGCAAGAATCTGGGCGCCTATGGCGACGCCGGCATGGTGGTGACTAACGATCCCGCGCTGGCTGAACAAGTGCGCTTGCTGCGCAACCACGGCCGCCAGGAGAAATATATCCATTTGATGGAGGGCTATGGCGAGCGGCTGGACGCGCTGCAGGCCGCGATCCTGGCCGTCAAACTGAAGCACCTGGAAGCCTGGATAGAGCGGCGCCGTGAGCATGCCCGGTTCTACGACCAGATTCTCGCTGAAGTGGGAATTGCGATACCCCAAGTACTGGATGGTGTGCGGCATGTTTATCATCTTTACGTCATCCGTGTCGCGGAGCGGGAACGGGTGCGGGTGGCCTTGAAAGAAAGGGGTGTTGCCACAGGCGTCCACTACCCCCTGCCGTTGCATCTGCAGCCGGCCTATGCCCATTTGGGTTATCATGGGGGCGATTTCCCGGTAGCAGAACGTGCTGCTCAAGAGGTTCTCTCACTACCGATCTACCCCGAGCTGACACCCGAGCAGCAAGAATATGTGGCCCAGTCGATGGCGCGTTTCTATGGGAGTTGATGAAATACAGGCATCGATGATGGTGCGAGCGCACGCGAATCGCCTAAATCCAAGAGCGACGCGGGAGACCCCCTATCGCTTTTTGAATTTGCTTCTAATGCTAGTGATGCGTGACATCACAACCCGTTATCGACGCTCCATTCTAGGACCTGCGTGGGCCATCCTGCAACCACTGATCCTCATGGTCCTTTTCACCATGCTGCGTGGCTTCGTGGACATCCCCAGCGAGGGGGTACCGTACCCCATCTTCAGCTATGCGGCGTTGTTGCCATGGACCTTCTTCTCTAACGCTATTGTGATGGCAGGTCCCAGCGTGTATGCCAACGCTGCGATCCTGAAGAAGATAGCGATGCCGCGTGAGGTCTTCCCTGTAGCAGCCGTCGTGGTAGCGTTGTTCGACTTCTGCATGGCCGGCATCATCATGGCCGGGATGATGGTATACTACCGCGTGTCAGTGAGCTTGGCGTTGCTGTGGCTGCCGGTGCTGCTGTTTATCACGACGGGGCTGGCGTTTGGTGTCGGCATGTTCGTGGCGGCGCTGGGGAGCTTCAAGCGCGATTTCATTTTCGCCACGCCGTTTCTGATGCAGTTTTGGCTTTACGCCACGCCGATCATCTATCCACTCAACGCGGTGCCTGAGCGCTGGCAGGTGTTGTACAACTTGAATCCTATGGTGGGCATCATCGAAGGCTTCCGAAGCATCCTGATCCGGAACCAATCGCCAAACCTCGCATCACTGGCTCTGACCGTGGTGGTGACGGGGCTGGTCCTCGCCATCACCTGGCCACTGTTCCGCATCCTGTCCCGCTACTTCGCGGATGTGATGTAGATTCACATGCCTCGATGGGACCAACTGCGTGTCGTTTCTTCGGGAACGGCGCATCGGCACAACGGTCTACTATGCTCACCTCGCTGCACGAAGACAAGGGCACATCTCACTGGCATAGAGTCCGAGGCCGTAGTCACTCTTCAGTCTCGCCAGATGCTGGATCAGATGCTTGACTCTTCGGCATCGTCGGCAATGACGTAGATATCAGGAAGGAGGGCTGAAGGTTGGTTGGGCTATGGTTGACCAAGCCGAGTTCTGGACCGGGCGAGAGCACAGAACAGGCAGAGACCAGTGAGGCCGAGGCGGTCCGGCTGGTGGAGACGGACCGGGATTCCCTAGTAAATGAGGTTATGGCGGTACTAGATGATTCAGTGTCACGTGAACGGATGGGCTCGCTAGGCGAATCTCTTCGGAGATGAGAGGGTAACCCACAGATTGTGCGCCAGACTCTGAAGAAGCGCCAATTGACTCTTAGCGTGGCTTGGCATCTAGTACACATCTATTGCGCGTCTATAGGCCTATGATGTCAATTCATTGGAGGGCTGCAGCCGATGTCTTTTCAACGTAGAATCTCTGAAATCTACTTACCACGCTTTGTCGTTGCCGCTATTGCGGTAGTTTCGGTTCTTTGGTCATTCCGGTTGACGATGACAAATGTAGTTGCAGGTGGTGACGGACGCGACCTTGTTGCAGCAGGTGCACAAGTGCTGGCTTGGCTAGGACTACCTAACACGGCCGGTGATTGGATTGCTGGCATAGGCCTTGAACAAGAGCCTCCGCTCTATGGCATCATCGTCCTCATATTATCGACTCTCGTAGGCGAATTGGATTTAGCTGGTGTCTTGATATCCTTCTTTTCTTGGGCAGCCACGATCCCGTTGTTCTTCTTCCTTTGTAAAAGGCTGAACGGAGTCAAGGCTGCCTACCTTTCAACTGTGCTACTGGCCACCAACAGATGGATGATCAGCACTTCATACATTATGATCCAATCGAGCCTGTATGTGCTGCTGAGTATCTCGTGTCTTTTTGTTAGTATCGAGTTGGTCGGATTGCTGAGAAGCCACAAGGATCGTGTGTCCAAGAAACTCTTGATCCTTTCCGGGTTGGCAGGCGTGCTTTTCGTTCTTCTATTCCTGACCCGCTCTGAAGGGTTAGTGGTCTTTGCATGTGTACTCGTCTTTATGGGTCTGTGGGCAGCGGCACAACGACGGAAAGATGTGGGGGTCGCCGCAATCGTAATGATGCTTCCATTTCTCGTCCTTTCTGGGCCCTTTTTCCTCTTTGTTAAACGGCACACAGGCTGGTGGGTCTTCCCACAACAGGCGGTTCCTATCACAGACCCAGTTCCATACCTGGAGAAAGCGGGGCTTGGTGAGTACTTTCACCAACATTACATGGGTAATGTGGTGAAATATTACCGGATATACACGGAGATACTCGGGCCTGTTGGTACCGCGATGATCATGTTTCTAGCATTAATGGCTATTCTACCGCCGATAACTCGAGACAAGGTCCGACTAGAACAGTTGTTGCCGCTGTTGTTTCTAACGCCCCTTTTGGGTGTATTCGCATATAAGTTTGGATCAAAATGGGCTATTCCATATATCTTTATCCTCGTGATGTGGGTTGGTAGGGGCGCCATTGAATTAGGTCAAAGCTTACCCAAGAGATATGCTACACTTGCTATTGCCAGCGTACTCATAGCTCTCTCCCTATTCAGCGCCAGGGAGGTGCGCTTCTGGCCCCATTCGCATATCCATCTGACCTTTAAAGCTACAGCTATATGGATGGAAGAAAACCTGGCCAGAGATCTGGAAAACGAGACAATCTTAGGGGGAAAAGGTGCATACATAGCATCTTTGTACGCCAACACCGGCTTCGCTAACTCAACAGTACTAGAGATGTCGGAGCCAGAGCAATTCGTGGAGTACATGAAGGCTAACAACATCCGGTACCTACTCGTCGACACGCACTACACCCCATTACATCATTCGAATCTCGCTTTCTTGGCAACAGATCTCGAAGCAGCTCACAACCTAGGGTTAACTGTGGTGCATGAGGAGCAGGGTCAAACCAACAAGAGCGTTCTATATGAGGTTCAACTAGACACTCCTCCCTAGCCT
Organism: Anaerolineae bacterium; assembly: GCA_034419095.1. Taxonomy (GTDB): domain Bacteria; phylum Chloroflexota; class Anaerolineae; order UBA7937; family UBA7937; genus UBA7937. Next base: position 5,026 of record DAOULQ010000239.1, read on the forward strand.
CTGTGGCTATTGGCTCCGTGAGATTAAGGTCATGACTAGCGATATCGTCATCAGCATAGAAGGCCTTTGGAAAAGCTACGGCTTAGAAACTCTGCGACGACTGTGGTGCTTGGCTAAAGCAAACTGGCGTGGAGCCCTGGCTAAGGATCATAAACGGCGCTGGGCTTTACGTGACATTAACCTCCAGGTACATCGGGGAGAGACTCTGGGGATCATCGGGCGCAATGGTGCAGGGAAGAGCACCCTTCTCAAGACCTTAGCCGGGGTGACGCCACTCACGCGGGGGAGAGTAGAGGTGCGAGGGCGCCTCTTCCCTATGATCGAACTAAATGCTGGGCTGCATCCCGAGCTGACAGGGCGCGAGAACGTGTATCTGCTGGGAGCGATTATGGGCCTTTCCCGCCGCGAGGTAGGGGCTAAGATAACCGAGATCGAGGAGTTCTGTGAGCTAGGGGAGTTCTTTGAGCAGCCGGTGCGGACATATTCCAGCGGGATGCTGGCTAGGTTGGGCTTTAGCGTGGCGATGAACGTCGAAGCCGAGATCCTACTGATAGATGAGGTCTTGGCTGTAGGGGACCTGGCATTTCAGGGCAAGTGCTATGAGCGAATGGAGCACATTCGGGCCTCGGAAGTGACAATCCTTTTTGTATCGCACAATATCCGACAGATAGAACGCCTCTGCGACCGTACCTTGTTGATAGAACAGGGAGAGATCGTATCACTTGGCGCTCCTGCTGACGTGGCCCGTCAATATTATGAGATGAGTCAGCAACAGATATTGGCACATGCATCTGGCCAGGACATCCCACTGCCCTACATCGGCACTGGGGAGATCATTGTCACGGGAGTCAAAACATTTAACGCCGCCGGCCAAGAAACCGAGAAGATCAATGTCTTTGAACCGATGACGATACGCGTAGAATATGTGGCCCAGAGAGAAATCCGAGCCCCCATCATTACGATTGCTGTCCACACGATAGACATGATTCAAATTCTGAATTTCAGCACCTTTGCTCCCGACAGGGTGACTTTTCTGGGCTCTGGCCACTTCGATTGCACCATTCCGCGATTGGCACTTGCGCCCGGGGTTTACGGAATCAAGTGTGGTATCGGCCTGCCGGATGATCGGTTATGCTTCAAAGCGTCTAATCTGGCCCATTTCCGAGTCAGAACTGATGACTTCGGTATCATCCGCGAAAACGCAGGACTCGTTCTAACCGATGTGGTGTGGAGACTGGACGAGGTTGATAATGGCTGAGTCATCTGATCTAGGCATCCTGTCTCCCCACATATTGGCCGTTATTCCAGCCAGGGGTGGCTCACGAGGGGTGCCCAGAAAGAACACTTATTCACTCTGTGGCAAGCCATTGATTGCCTACACCATCGAGTCCGGCCTACAGGCGCAGTCGCTGGATCGGCTGATCGTTTCCACCGACGATGAAGAAATCACGGAAGTGGCTCAACATTATGGAGCTGAAGTGCCGTTTCTGCGGCCCAAAGAATTGGCTTGCCACGACACGCCGACGGTGCCAGTGCTCCAGCACGCAGTGCATTGGCTGGAGGCGAACGAGGGCCGTTGCATTGATGCACTAGTCACGTTGCAACCCACCTCGCCATTACGCCGGGCCGAAGATATTGACGCAGCGGTTCAGAAGCTACTGGACACAGGCGCCGATTCGGTAGTCAGCGTCTGCTTGGCCAAGCACAGCCCATACTGGATGAAACGGCTGGAAGGGGATCGGATGTTCCCCTTCTTACCCCATGCACCGGAATACACGCGCCGCCAGGAGTTGCCGCCAGTATATCGTTTAAATGGGGCGGTGTACGTGACCCGGCGGGATGTGCTGATGGAACAGGGGCGAATGCTGGGAGAAGACACGCGGGCCATTGTGATGGACCAGGAGTCGTCACTTGATACCGATACCATACTGGATTTGAAGCTGGCAGAACTCATCCTGCGGGAGCGTGAGGATGCGCAAAATCAAAATCGGTGAGCGACATATCGGCGAGGGCGAACCAGTATTCATCGTCGCCGAAGCCGGCGTGAACCACAACGGGGACGTCGAATTGGCGAAACGCTTGGTTGAAGCCGCACGTGACGTAGGGGCCGATGCTGTCAAGTTTCAGACGTGGGTAACGGAGAAGTTAGTCGCGCCAAATGCGCAGATGGCTGAGTACCAGCGGCGGAATATCGGGCGAGATGAAACCCAGTTTGAGATGCTCAAACGATTGGAGTTGAGCTATGATGAATTCAACGAGTTGAAAGCCTATGCCGATCAGCGAGGCATGTTGTTCTTTTCCACACCAGATGAGGAAGAGAGCGCTGATTTCCTGGAAGAGCTAGGGGTGCCGCTTTTTAAGGCAGGATCCGGCGAGGTAACAAATCTACCATTTCTCTCTTACCTGGCTTCTAAGAATAAGCCCATTATCCTCTCTACAGGCATGTCCACACTGGGTGAGGTAGAGGCAGCCATACGGAGCATTGAGGAAACGGGGAACCATCAATTAGTGCTGCTCCATTGCGTTTCTAACTACCCAGCTGATCCGGCCGATTGTAACTTGCGGGCGATGGGCACGTTGGCTGCTGCCTTCCATTACCCGGTGGGGTTCTCGGATCACACGCTGGGCATCGAGGTAGCCATTGCCGCCGTTGCCCATGGCGCCTGCGTGCTAGAGAAACATCTTACGCTCGACAAGACGTTGCCGGGACCTGATCATAAGATGTCACTGGATAGGGAGGAGTTCGCAGCAATGGTCGAAGCCATCCGCAGGGTGGGGGCCGCATTGGGAGATGGGATCAAGCGGCCCACGCCGAGCGAAATAGAAACCAAAAGGGTAGTGCAAAAGGCCATTGTAGTAGCCCGTCATATTCGCAAGGGCCAACGGTTTGAGCAGGCTGATTTGACATTGCGCCGTACTTCCGAAGGTTTGGGGCCTAGCCACTTCGATCTTGTTATTGGTCGGCGGGCAAAGCGCGATTTGGAGCCTAACCAAGTTATCACACTGGATCTGTTAGAATGAGAAGTATCGGTGTAGTTACAACTTCGCGGTCTGACTATAGCAGTTGTCTGCCGCTCTTGCGAGCAATTGAAGCCGATCCCCAGTTGGAATTGCATCTAATCGTGTCTGGGATGCATCTCTCTTCTGAGTTTGGCTACACAGTTAAGGAAGTCGAGGCAGATGGATTTCAGATAACTGATAGAGTTGCGATGCTCCTCTCGTCAGATACGCCTGAAGGCATCGCTAAGTCCATCGGGATGGGGACAATAGGGTTTGCTCAGAGCCTTGCACGAATGCAGCCCGACATCTTAATATTGGTTGGAGATCGCCTTGAGCTTCTATCAGTAGCCTGTACAGCTTTGCCTTTTGGTGTCCCTATGGCCCATATATCTGGGGGCGATGTCACAGAAGGAGCGGTAGATAATCAAGTGAGGCATGCGCTTACAAAAATGAGCCATCTTCACTTCGTGGCCATGGAGGCTCATGCTAAACGAGTGCAGCAAATGGGGGAAGAACCGTGGCGTATATTCGTGACCGGCGATCCTGCGCTGGATCTGATTCACCAGATTGAGTTCCTGAGTCGAGAAGAGTTGGCTGATTCTCTTGGCCTCGAATTAACACCCCCTCTCCTAGTAATCACACTACACCCTACTACATTGGGCACTGCCAGCGCCATTGAGCAAGCAGAAGCCTTGTTAGCAGCGTTAAACCGGGTGCAAGGCACACTGGTTTTTACCTACCCTAACGCCGATGTGGAGAATCGAGAGATCATCGAGCGGTTTCAAGCCTTTGTTGCTCAGCACCCTGGAACCAAGTTTTTTCCTAACCTTGGGCAGCAGCGTTACTATAGTTTGTTGTCACAAGCGGACTTGATGGTGGGCAACTCGTCGAGCGGCATCTGGGAAGCCCCGAGTTTTCGCCTCCCGGTCGTTAATATCGGGGATCGACAGAAGGGGCGCATCAGAGCCAGAAATGTGATAGATCTCCCCTTTGACGCCGATGCTATCTACCGGGGCATCCAACGTGGTCTGAAACCAAACTTCCGGGCCTCACTGGAAGGTTTGCAGAATCCTTACGGAGATGGTCAAGCCACTCAGCGCATTATGAAGGTTCTGAAGCAGATTGACTTAGATGCTCGTCTGCTTCAGAAGCGCTTCGTCGATTATCAGAGTGGCGTCTTTAGGCAGTGCGAGGAATAAGGGAACAGAAGCAGTGTGAGCTGGGATTCAACTTGGGAGAGGGTTCATCAGTCTAGAGATTGGGGGCGCTATCCCCCTGAAGAGTTGGTTCGATTCGTGGGGCGCTACTTCTTCCACGCAACCGATAGGAGCAGGGTGCGAATTCTGGAGTTGGGTTGTGGTACTGGAGCCAATATCTGGTTTCTGGCTCGCGAGGGTTTTGATAGCCACGGGATAGATGGCTCAGAGACCGCCATCGCCGCAGCGCGCCAACGTATGGCCGAGGAGGGATTAGAAGCGCATCTACGGGTGGGGGATGTGATCAACATTGGCCAGCTATATCCTCAACTCTACTTCGACGCTGTCATCGATGTTGCCTGCTTGCAACACAACCAGCTATCTGCGGTGCATGAGATTTTGAAACAGGTTCAGACAGCGCTGAAGCCAGGCGGTAGGGTGTTCACCATGCTGGTAGCTGCGGACTCGTATGGAAATGGATTAGGACGGGAAATAGTCGATGAAAGGGGAACCTTCACGGAGATCACCAAGGGGCCTCTTCAAGGGACGGGGTTGGTGCACTTCTTTGCTCGTGAAGAAATCGAGGCTCTATTCGAACGGTTCGTGAATGTACGAATTGAGCAGTCCATCCGCAGTCTCAACAACCAGCGACATTGGTACAAGCATTGGGTCGTCGAGGGGAGAAAGCGGGGATGAATTGGCAAATCCTCGATGGCGAGGAATTTGAGGAATGGCATGAGGTGCTTCAGCATTTCCCTAGAGGTGATGTTTACTTCCTGCCTGAGTATCATCGCGCTTATGAATTGAACGGAGATGGACAAGTTCGAGCTTTCATCGCCAACTCTGGAGACAACTATCTATTCCACCCCTTCTTCATACGGGCGATCCGTCGTGTAGGCAATCGATATCTAGACAAGGAGTGGTTTGACATCGAGACTGTCTATGGATATAGTGGCCCGCTTGCTACAAGGCTTGATTCGATGTTTCTCCATGAGGCATGGTCTGAGTTTTGTGGTTGGTGCCACGAGCAGCGAGTCGTTGCTGAGTTCATACGCTTTGATCCGCTCCTTGAGAACTTCCGCTATATGGACGATTCCTGCGAAACCTGCTTCGACCGGGAGACGGTAGTGATTGACTTGGATCGATCAGAAGAAGAATTGTGGGCCAGCTATCCCTCAAGAAATCGCAACATGGTTCGTAAAGCTCAAGCCAAAGGCATGATTTGTGAACAAGTCTCCCTCGTCGAAGGCTTAAGTAAGTTCCGCCGTCTTTACAATGCCACCATGCTACGCAATCAAGCTGACGAGTACTATTTTTTGTCCGACGCCTATTTTGCATATTTGCAAGAAAGAGGGCATGAGTTTGTGAAACTCTTTACAGTGAGGGATCAAGAGCATGTTGTCGCCGCCTCTCTCTTCCTAACATATGGCCCTTTTATTCATTATCACCTGTCCGGAAACGAAGCCGAATACATCAAGTTTGGACCTAATAACCTGCTAATACACAGCGTTGCCTCATGGGCGCTCCAACGAGGGTTCTCGAAATTTCACTTGGGCGGTGGTCGAACGTCAAGCCCAGATGACGGGCTTCTGAGATTCAAGTCAAGTTTTTCCAAGGGACGGCTGCGGTTTCATATCGGCAAACGCGTGCATAATCAAGAGATGTACGAGAAATTATGTGCTTTATGGAAGGGACAGTGTAAGTCCTCCAAACACCCTTCCCACTTCTTACTCTACCGTTTGGAGTTGAATTGATATGGGTTCCTCATTGCCTCTCGTTTCCCCTGAAGCGACAGTTAGTGAGGGGATACACCAAATAGACAAACACTCGAAAGGCATTGTCTTGATCGTAGATGATGAACGTCGCTTGGTCGGCACAGTGACCGATGGTGATGTGCGGCGGGCTATCTTGGACGGGATTGACCTGAATGCTCCGGTGACCAAACTTCTGGATTACCACGGCAATGCCTACCGCGAACCGACTGCCGCTCCAGTGGGCACTGAGCAGGCAGAACTACTCCAACTGATGCAGTCGAAGTCAATTCGGCAGATTCCGTTGCTCGACGAAGAAGGGCGAGTGGTCGATTTGGTCCTGCTTTCCAACCTAATGCAGCAACCGAAGCCACGCCTTTCCGCTGTAGTAATGGCTGGGGGTTATGGCTCTCGCTTGCGTCCCTTGACCGAGGAGACCCCGAAGCCCCTCCTGCCGCTGGGGGAGAAGCCCATTCTGGAGTGGATCATCGAGCAACTCCGAGAGGCAGGCATCACTGACGTGGTGATCACTACTCGTTACCAAGCTGATAAAATTATAGGATATTTCGGTGATGGATCGCGCCACGGCGTGCATATCCGTTACACTTGCGAGGAAAAACCAATGGGAACTGCCGGGGCGCTTAGCTTGATCGAGGAGCCATTCGATACCCCTTTCCTGGTCGTGAATGGCGATATCATTACTCACCTCGATTTCGGGGCTTTGTTGGATTTTCACCGCGAGAGCGGAGCAGTGATGACCATGTGCGTCAAGCAATATGACGTGCAGATGCCCTACGGCGTGGTGGAAGTGGATAAGGGACATGTCGTTAGCCTGTCGGAAAAACCCTCTCTGAACCTCCTCGTCAATGCGGGCATCTACCTGCTAGAGCCACATCTGCAACGTTTGATCCGAGGGGAGCAACCCCATGATATGACCGATCTGGTACAGCAGCTTCTGGATGCTGGCGAACGAGTTGCTTCCTTCCCCATCCGCGAGTACTGGCTGGACGTCGGACAGTATGAGGACTATAGAAAGGCCTGCGAGGACATCACGAATGGGCAGTTCTGAGCAGCACTTGGATTTTGACTGGGGGCTGGTGACGGCGCTGGTGACCGGTGCCGGAGGGTTTATTGGTAGTCATCTCACCGAGCGATTGGTTGAACTGGGAACCAAAACGCGGGCATTAGTGCATTACAATTCGGCTGGCAGTTGGGGATGGTTGGAAGAATCACCATACAAGAGCGAGATCGAGGTGTTCAGCGGCGACATTCGTGACATGGATAGCTTGCGAAAACCATTGAGGGGAGTTGATATTGTCTTCCATCTGGCAGCATTGATCAGCATTCCCTATTCCTACGAATCACCTCTCTCTTATGTGCGCACAAATGTAGAAGGTACCTCAAACGTGTTGCAAGGAGCCTTGGATGCTGAAGTGAGAAAATTCGTGCACACCTCGACGAGCGAAGTGTACGGCACAGCTCAATATGTGCCTATGGATGAAGATCATCCATTGCAAGGGCAATCGCCCTATTCAGCGAGCAAGATTGGGGCAGACAAATTGGCGGAGGCTTTTCATCTGTCGTTTGGGCTGCCCGTGGCCATCATTCGGCCCTTCAACACCTATGGGCCACGCCAGTCGGCCCGAGCAGTCATTCCCGCCATCGTCACTCAAGCGCTAATGGAGCCCGAGGTGCATCTTGGCCACCTGAAGCCGACCCGGGACTTCAACTACGTTGCGGATACCGTGGAAGGCTTCATCCGAATCGCTGAGTGCCCTGAAGCCATTGGTCAGGTCATCAATATCGGTTCTGGGCAGGAGATCTCCATTGGTGATCTGGCAAGCACCATCTTGGATCTAGTGGGGAGAGAGATCCCCACTGTCTGCGATAATCAACGGGTACGCCCAGAGGATAGCGAAGTCGAGCGTCTCTGCGCGGACAACACTAAGGCATGTGAGATCCTTGGCTGGCGTCCGCAACACACGCTGGCACAAGGTCTCACGCAGACCATTGAGTGGATACGAGGAAACCTTGAACGGTACCGGCTTGGCGTCTATGCCATTTGAACCTGGGGCTCCGACACCTGAGGGAGTTATCCCTCTGTGCGTCCCGGAGATCCAGGGCAATGAGTGGGAATACATCAAAGAGTGCCTGGACACCAAGTGGGTATCCTCGGTGGGGCCGTTTGTGGACCGTTTCGAGCGAATGGTAGCGGACTATGTAGGCACAAAATACGCCGTGGCAACCGTCAACGGCACGGCCTCCCTGCACATCGCCCTACTCGTTGCGGGAGTGCAGCCAGACGACGAGGTCTTGGTCTCCACGCTCACTTTCATCGCTCCAGCCAATGCCATCCGCTACGTGGATGCCTGGCCTGTCTTCATGGATGCCGATCCGCTCTACTGGCAAATGGATCCAGAAAAGGCAGTGAACTTTCTGGAGAAGGAGTGTCGATGGCGCAATGGCACGCTGTACAACAAGACTACCGGCCGACGGGTCAGGGCCATCCTGCCTGTCCACATCCTGGGCCATCCTTGCGATGTGGATCCTATCTTGGAGGTTGCTCGCAAGTACAACCTGGTGGTGGTTGAGGATGCTGCGGAGAGCCTGGGGGCAAAGTACAAGGGACGCATGGTTGGTCAATTGGGCAGCATAGCCTGTTTTAGTTTTAATGGCAACAAAATTATCACCACCGGTGGTGGGGGGATGATCGTCACCAACAACGAGGCCTGGGCGCGCAAAGCAAAATATCTGACCATGCAGGCCAAGGACGATCCAGTCGAGTACATTCATAACGAGATGGGCTACAACTACCGACTGACTAATGTCCAGGCTGCCATAGGCGTGGCTCAACTGGAGCAGCTCGACGATTACATAGCCGCCAAGCGTAGCATCGCTGGCGCCTATACAGATGCACTCGCTAGCGTGCCGGGCATTACCCCAATGCGAGAGGCGCCGTGGGCGTTCGGCATCTACTGGATGTACACAGTCCTTGTGGACGAAGCTCAGTTGGGAATTGACAGGCGAGGCTTATCTGATTGGCTAAGCAAGGCAGCTATCCAAACCCGGCCGTTGTGGCAGCCCATACATCGATCTGGTGCTCATGTTGAGAGACAGGCATATAAGATTGAGGTGGCCGATTGGGTATACGACCAAGCGCTTAGCCTACCCTGCTCCGTCGGACTCGATTTGGCATCGCAGGACCGAGTATTGAGGGAAATATCTTCCTGGCCCGAGCTATCCGCCAGAAAGAAGTGATGCTTTGAAGATCTGCAGCATCGTTGGCGCCCGTTCACAATTGATCAAGACAGCGCTTATATCCTGGGTTTCAGGACATTGGGCCCAAGAGGTTATTGTGCTTCACGAAAAGTGAGAAAGAGCTGATATCAGGCTTCTCCTCTGGTGTAAGGACAGATCCGGGAGGAGACCCGATGGGCGGATCCAGGTTGACCATCCATGGTAAGACAGCCATAGTCCTTGCAGGGTTGAAAGGAAAGGAGCCGACAACAAGCCTGCCTCGCCGTCATGGGATATCAGAAGGCGGCTCTGCGAGGGTCAAATCCCTCTGCGCGAGAAAAGGCGCTCAGGAAAGAGAATGAAGAGCTGGAGCTTGTTCTGGCTGAGTTGTCCTTGGCCAATAGACTGCTAAGAAACTGAAGCACCGTTCGCGGTGACCAAGGAGGTAGTAGAGGGAATAAAGGCTGCTACGAAGAGGGTGAAGGGAAGAGGAACAACGTCTTGAGGTGGATAGGGATACTATCAGCTATCTTCTACCGGTGCTTGAGGTCGAAGCCATACAGAGGACGGACATTTCTGGAAAACTCCAGCGGCTCACAGGTGATGTAAACATCATCTGTCTGGATGCGATGCTCCTACTGATCTTTATGGTAGAGATACACTATTCGTTCATATTCGGAGAAATGGTTCAGATATCTGGAAAAGAAACGATGCCGCTTTTCAATTGCGGAGAGCCTCCACATGCGAATAGGTGATAATCTTGTCTCTCTAGCCAGCTTTGCTCAGCGACTAAGATTGCGTGATATCTCGAGGCAGTGTCTCAGCCGTTTCCTATCCGGCCTGTTGCGACGAGGGGTAGCTGTGCTAGGTGGCCGCCTGAGTTATCAAGTCTATGAACTCCTGTCGGAAGAGAAGAGTCCAGTCGATCCTGCAGATGTACAGCGTGCAACGCAATACATCTGTCGCAACTGGTATGAAGGTCTTGATTCCAATCATCGCGGCATTCCGCTGGGATCGCTGCTTGAGTACAGGGTTGCCGGATCTGATGTGGTTTTATGGGAACGAGTCCACATACTCCTGGAGATGCTATCTCTGTGTGAGAGGTCTTGGAGAGAGATGCCATTGAAGGCCGTCATCAATTTCTCTATCACGCCTACGTTTCGAGAATTTGTTCTTCAACAGGTAGCGGCGCAACAAGGTGCGCGGGCTGTACATCTGGTTCCCAGACGCGGGGCGATTCGTCGATTTCGGAGAAGCCAAACCCAACGTTATCAAAGGAAGAATTATAATCCTTTCGAAGTGTCCCTCTTGAACCTACAGCCCGCTATAGAAGACCCTGTGGCGCACGTTGAAATGCAGAGCATTCTATTCATCGCATCTCTGGATGCGTATCTTACCCCTATGATACGTGTGATGGAAAAGCTGGGCGCTGAGCAGCCTGCATGCGTACTCGTGCCGCGTGCCGCGAGGACGCAGTGGAGACGTTTCAGAGATATCCCCCAGACAGCACGGATTCTGTTCATTGAGGATCTTTTCGATTCCGAGACAGCCCGGGTTCTCCACGATGCATTAGAGAGATATGGGCAATCGTGGGATACCAGCAAGAACAGGCTTCGATCAAGATTCGCGATTGACGGAGTCAATATCTGGGATGCCTGTGAAGGGGGTATACAACACATCGTGACGGGTTACCTGCCCCATTGTGCTGCCTATGTCGAAATGGCGCACCGACTGTTCGAGCGAGTCCGGCCGAGAGCAATTATTGGTGCCAGATTGCGCAGAGCTGTTGAGGGAGCTTTCTTTGCCGTGGCACGGCAAGCGGGTGTTCCAAGTCTAGTCTTGATGCACGGCGAAATCGCTGGCGATCAGTGGGGTACCTTCTGCGCAATGGCCAGGTTCGAACATGTTGATAAGGTGTGTGTGTGGGGAGATTACCATAAACTAAGTATCCTTTCTGAACTCCCCGATATCGCTGAGGACTCCATAGCAGTGACTGGTAACCCCGCGTATGATGTGCTGGAGGACATATGGTCTGTTCCCAGTTATGTGTTACGTTCGAAAGTGGGAGAGCAGCTTGGCCTCGACCGCACATATGGTAAATGGATCACCTTCACTACGGTTCCGACGACCACCGCGCTTCTCTTCAGAGCGATTCAAGAAGCGATCGCAGCCATCCCCGACGCCTTGCTCTTGGTCAAGCTTCATCCCGGGGAGTCGCCTCGATTCTACCTTGACAACATGCTACCGAACTTCAGCCATAATGTAGTGATCGTCGAACACGAGGGGCCAGTGGATCTCTTCGAGATGCTCAGGGCATCAGACATCGTGTTGACTCGACTCTCAACGACCGCTCTGGATGCACTCGCCGCCGATGTTCCTCTGGTGATTGTTGATGTTGATGAAGCGTTGCGCCGCCGACATCCCGACCCGTACGCGCTTCAAAGGTACGGAATTCCGGTTCCAAAGGACCAGGCCGCGCTAACTGAGACTCTGCAACTTCTGACTCAGGATCCGCAAACCCGACAGCAAGTACTTTCAGCTGCCAATCGAGCTCGGGAGGACCTACTTCGTGGACTGGATGGAAAGGCGGCCCAACGGGTGATTGAGGTAATTCGAGAACTAGAGAGACCCGTAGATCTGGTCCCGAAGGCACGCAGCGATAGAATTGACTGGTGACTGCGTATGGTACTGTCAACCTATATGTGTTGGCAACGCGGGCATGTGCGAGCATGCTCGCTATCCGATAAGGACAGTGGTATCACCCTTGTCATCTACGGCGATGCCAGCGCAAGAGTGGTCAGGGGGAACTAACCGAGAACTTGACTACCATGCCGATCAGACTTGCTCTTTTCTTCACCCTGCGCATGTCACTCAAAGGCTGGCACGATGCTGGGCTAGTACAGCGCGACTCCTTGCTGTACGAGCGCTTGTGTGCCCGGGGCTATGAAGTGCTTTTCGTCACCTATGGTGATGCTGACGACCAGCGATATCTAGTTCCCGGTTCCCGCATCCGCGTAGTGACCAAGCCAAGCGGCTTGAACGACCGCTCATACGGCTGGAGAATCCCGTCTATCCATCGTGATGTGCTCCGCGCAGCAGATGTCATTAAGTCGCATCAGGTCTCTGGTGCCTGGTTCGCCGTTTGGGCCAAGTTGCGGCTCAGTAAGCCTTACATCGCCCGTTGTGGCTACCTTCCCTCCGTCTTCGCCGCACGAGAGCAGAGTTCCCAGCGAGAGCGCGCCCGGATCTGGCTCGAGGAATTCCTGGCCTTTCGGATGGCAGATGCAGTCTGTGTGCCCAGCCAAGCCGAGATGGAGTACATCTGTCAGCGCTATGGCGTCAATCCGGCCAGGGCACACCTTTGCCCCAATTGGATTGACACAGAGCAATTCAAGCCGGATCCTATAGTGCCAAAGCACCCCCGGCGGGTCTGTTTCGTGGGCCGTTTTCATCCTCAGAAGCAACCTTTATTGCTACTAGAGGCGCTCAAGGGGTTCAAAGATATCGAACTGCTGATGATTGGTGGGGGACCTCTTAGACACCAGATCGAGGCTAAGATACAAGAGTATGGTCTCAATGCCACTGTGCTTGATCGTGTACTTAACGAAAGGTTGCCCGCCTATCTCAATTCTTCGGCTGTCTACGTTCTGCCCACCTTGTACGATGGGGGGAGTCCCAAAACCCTGTTGGAGGCAATGGCCTGTGGCTTGCCGGTGGTAAGTACCAATGCGTTTGGTGTGAAGGAAGCCTTTGAGCACAATGTGCATGGCTACCAGTGTGCTGCCAATGACGTGCAGGCGTTCAGGGAAGCCATCTTAACACTACTGAATGATCCCCTTCGCAGCCAAACGCTTGGACAGCAAGGTCGGCAACATGTGATCACCAACTATTCCATTGAGCGGGCCGTCGAGCGAGAATTACGCATTTTGAGGCAGGTCGCGGCCACAAATTGCTCCTGACGGCCAACGAGAGTGTGGTTGAAGCATCTGTAGTTTTGGGTGGCTCCTACATCAGATGGCATATTCCATGGTGCGTCGCCTGTTGTGGTTGGCAAAGCGCATCTTGATGCGCGGGCTGGAGCGCCTCTCTACCCCACGACTGGAAGCTCTCATTTACCAGCTTGTTGCCCGGCGTGTCGCCGCTGTGCCGCCTGATGAAGCCTTGCGCTTTCTCTTCCGCCTAGACGCTGCTCTCTACCGCCTTCAGGGCCAGAAGGCTATCGAGTACGACGGCGGCATTCACACCAAGCACCGCCATATGCGCTACCACGACTTCTTCGCCGGCAGGATTCACGCAGGGGAGTGGGTGCTAGACATCGGCTGTGGCATGGGTGCCGTGGCCTACAACATTGCGGAAAAAGCCGGTGCATATGTGGTGGGCATAGATCTGAACCCGGATAACGTCGCTCAGGCCCGCCAGTGCTACGCCCACCCGCAGGTTGAATACCGGGTCGGCGACGCACTCGAAGAACTCCCCAACGGTCCTTTCGACGTGGTCATCCTTTCCAACGTCCTGGAGCATCTGCCGGAGCGTCCAGCTTTTCTGTGTCGTGTGCAAGAGGTCGCGCGTCCGTCGCGATTCCTGATCCGAGTGCCTCTCTTCGAGCGCGATTGGCGGGTGCCCCTCAAGCGCGAACTGGGCGTGGAATGGCGGCTGGACGCCAGCCACAGGGCTGAGTATACCCTGGAGTCCTTCGCCGAGGAGATGGCAGCGGCTGGGCTGAAGGTGACTCATCAGGAAGTGCGGTGGGGTGAGATTTGGGCGGAGGCAGTGCGGGATGCCTAAGAGGTTAATGATAGTGGGGGTTATCATCTTAGCCGTCGTCGTCCAGTTATCACATATTCCCTTCTATCCTGTGAAGTTCGATCAGTCTCAAGTGCTATATCTGGCCTGGGACTTTGTGGCCAAGGGGATTCTCCCTATTCATGGCATCCTGAACAGCCTGCGGGCTTACAACCCCCCTTTCTTTGTGTGGTTGTATCTCGCCCCTTTGATGCTAACGCGAAATCCCTCATGGGTCCTCATTCTACCGGCTCTTCTTTTGCATGTGCTCGCGCTTGTGGCCCTGTACAGCCTGGGGCGACGGTACTTTGGCCCCAGAGCAGGTCTGGCGGCAGCAGCGCTCTATGCTTTCACAGAG
>DAOULQ010000240.1:0-1725 GCA_034419095.1 Anaerolineae bacterium
TTGGTCCTCAATGTAGGCTATTCGCATTCTGTGGAGATAGTTCCCCCAGAAGGGATAACTATCACTGTAGGTAGGGGGGCGAAACAGATCGCTGTGGAGGGGATGGACAAGGAGTTGGTGGGCCAGATAGCAGCCCAGATCAGAGCGGTCAGAAAGCCGGAGCCCTACAAGGGGAAAGGGATCCGGTATGTGGGCGAGCAGGTTCGGCGTAAGGCTGGAAAGGCGGGCAAGGTCGGGGGCTTCTAATGGAAAGAAGTGAGGTCAAGAGGAAGGCTCGCCTTCAGCGGCATCGGCGGGTGCGAAAGAAGGTGAAGGGGGGAGAGGAGCGTCTTCGGTTCAGTGTCTTCAGGAGCGCTCGCCACATCTACGCCCAGATCATCGACGATAGCCGAGGATATACCCTGGCCTCCGCCTCCACCCTGGATCTAAAAGAGAAACTCGAGGGCCTGAAGAAGAGGGAACAGGCCAGGTTGGTAGGGGCGACCTTGGCTCGCCGAGCCAAGGCCAAAGGTGTGACCAGGGTGATCTTCGATCGAGGCGGCTATAAGTATCATGGAAGGGTGCGCTCCTTGGCTGAGGGGGCGCGGGAAGCCGGCCTAGAGTTCTAGAGGGGAGCCTAGTGGAAGAGGAACTTTTTTCGGAGAAGGTAGTCCATATCGCCCGCGTGGCGAAGGTGGTGAAGGGAGGGCGTCATTTCGGCTTTCGGGCCGTGGTGGTGGTGGGCGACCTCCAAGGTCGAGTAGGGGTAGGCGTCGGCCGAGCCCGAGGGGTACCTGAGGCGATCCGCAAGGGGATCGAGAGGGCCAAGAGATCTATGATCGAGGTGCCCTTGGTGGGGACGACCATCCCTCACCAGGTCTTGTCCAAGTACGGAGCGGCTAAAGTCCTTCTCAAGCCCGCTGCTCCGGGGACGGGAGTGATCGCCGGGGGAGGGGTTCGGGCTGTAGTGGAGGCGGCGGGGATAAAAGATATCCTTTCCAAGTCGTTGGGGAGCGCTAATATCCTTAATGTGGTAAAAGCCACCCTCGAAGGGCTGCGTCAACTGAAGAGCGTGGAAGAAGAGGCTAAGAGAAGGGGCAAACCGGAGGAACGTGTGTTGCCTCGCTGGGCAAGAGGTGGCTGATGGCTAAAAGGTTGCGCATAACCTGGGTGAAGAGCGCCATCGGCTACTCCCAGCGGCAGAAGGAGACCATCAGGACTTTGGGCCTAAGGAGGCTGGGAGATCGGGTGGAGAGGGAAGATTCTCCCAGCCTGAGAGGGATGGTACAGAAGGTGAGTCATCTGGTGAAGGTCGAGGAGATAGGGGCTGAGTAGTGAAACTCCATGAGTTGCGCCCTCCGAAAGGGGCCAAGAGGAAGAGAAAGAGGGTGGGCCGAGGGGACAAGAGCGCTGGCCGGGGAACCAAGGGGCAAAATGCCCGCTCTGGCGGCGGCGTACGACCCTATTTCGAGGGGGGACAGTTGCCCCTGGTGCGGCGGTTGCCTCAGAAACGGGGCTTCCATAACCCTTTCAAGAAAGAGTATGTTACCATAAACGTGGAGAGGTTGAACGAGGGGTTCGAAGCGGGAACAGAGGTTAGTCCCCATCTCTTAGTCGAGGCCGGGATAATCAAATCGGCCGCTCTCCCGGTTAAGGTATTAGGTAGAGGAAATGTGGAGAAGCCCTTGACCGTTCGGGCGCACGCCTTCTCCCATACCGCTCGGTCGAAGATCGAGGCCGCGGGGG
>DAOULQ010000241.1:0-3244 GCA_034419095.1 Anaerolineae bacterium
TCAGCAATCGGTACTGCGCGGCCGACGTATCCTGCAGCTCATCCACCAGGAGGTAGAGGTACTTGTTCTGGTAGTAGGTCAGTGTTTCCTCATCCTCTTCCAGGAGGCAAACCGGCAGCCGGATGAGGTCGGGAAGGTCCACAGCGTTATTCTCCAGCAGGAGACCCTGGTATAGTGAGTAGATCCTCCCCAGAGCGTCCCGGGCTGGGTCATTGGAGCTACCCTGAAAGAGCTCCGGCCCTTGAAGGCGCTCCTTGGCCCTAACGATGGCCTGGTGGACCTCCTCCAAGGGGTACCGCTCCTCGGAGAGTTCCAATTCTGTCATCACCCGCCGGAGGAGGGTCTTGGAACGTTGGGTGTCGAAGACCGACAGCCCATCCTGGATGTAGCCGAAGTACTCCAGGTTGGCCTTCACCACCTCTAAGCCTAGTGCGTGGAAGGTGAGGATGTTCAGCTCATCGGCTTCAAGCCCCAGGATGTGAGTCAATCGCGTGCGCATCTCCTGAGCGGCTTTCCGAGTGAAGGTGATAGCCAGGATCGAGTAGGGGGAGGCGTAGCCCTGGCTGACGATGTAGGCGATGCGCTGGGTGAGGACGCGGGTCTTTCCCGTTCCCGGCCCCGCGATCAGGAGAACCGGCCCTTCGGTGAGGAGCACCGCCTCCAATTGACGCTCGTTGAGGTGATCGAGGTGCAAATCGCCGGGGAAGAGTGGTGGTACATTCTCCGTCTCGACCTCGGTTAGTTGCGCTATCTCACCCATGGCCGCTCCAGAGGGTTAGTTGTTCGTCATCCGTGAGATTGGGAGTTCGCTCGATGAGGTCTCCGAGGGCGACTCCCAGTAGTTCCCAGGCTAGGTCGTCGATGATCCGGAGTTGGGCGATCTGGGTCCTGTCCAGCTCTCTTATGGATCTATTGCCAGTGATGGCCATTGCCCGTTCGGAGAGGTGCCTCACTACTTCCTCTCTCGGGATGCTCTCGTGAGCATCATTTCTTCTTTTCACTGCCCACCTCCCTCATCATCCCTTTCTCTCGCAGCGAGACGTACGTCCCTTTCCCGATGACGATGTGGTCCAGGAGAGCGATGCCCAGAAGATCCCCCGCTTTCTCGAGGTGCCCTGTTATGCGTAGGTCATCGCTTGACGGAGTCGCCAGGCCCGAAGGGTGATTATGGAGAGCTATGATGGAGTAGGCATTCCGCCTCACGGCCTCCCGGAAGACCTCGGCGGCTCGTACCTGGATGGTGTGGATGTTGCCCTGGTAGAGTAGGACGGTATCTATCACCGTATTTTTGGTGGTGAGCAGGATCACCCGGAACTGCTCCTGTTCCAGCGGCTCCATCTCCTCCGCCAACAACTTCACGGCATCGGCAGGGGTGAGGATAGCCTTGGTTTTTGCCACCTCGGACGGCGTTCTCACCTCCAGCCTCTCAGCCAGCCTCTGCAGGATCCAGAGGTTCGTTCTCAGTGCGCCCAGGAGAAGGGTGTTCTCCCATGTGGGTCGTCGGTCATCATGACCTTGCGTCATAGATTCTTCCCTCCCAAACAATTCGGCCGGCATCGCCATTGACGATCCGGCCCTATTGACTTCCATAGGTTTGTCTTGTTCCCCGCGATTGGCTGGAATGCTGCCTCGTTCAGGAGTCGTACTGCCGGTCAACCCCGAAGCCGCGCAAGAAGGATGTGGCTCCGGTCACTCGACTGGACTCCCTTCGCACCGTCGATCCCTCGGGAACGAGCAAGGGCCATCGATGGAAAAATGGCCCTTGTTTACAACAATCTGCACCTCGCGTTATTCGGTTTTGCTTATCTCTCGCATGGGATTTATATCCCCAGACACTTGACCCAGGAGAGTTCTTCTCTAACGGCGTTGTAGAGTCTTCGATCGGCGGTCCAAAGGTCGCAGCCTGCGGCATTAGCCATGGCAAGGTAGTAGCTGTCGTAGGCGGTTGGCCTGTCGAAATGAGTGGCGAACTCCCAGGCTCGTAGATGTAGCTCCTCAGAGTGGACTGCTCCGATGGAGAGCCCGTGGAGAACTTCCAACGCCCTCCGCCCTGTCTCCTCGGAGATCAGCTCTCGGTGCACATGGTTGCGGATTACCGACGTGGCCTCAAAGAAAAGGAGCAGGGGGGCGATGACCACCAGATCACTGCGAAGCCAACCCTCCCACAGGTCATGGGCTTCTTCGCTGCCGGGCTCGAAAAGGACCAGTTTGAGGGCGAAACTGGCATCGATGCAGATCTCAGAGTTCGTGTGCACGAGACTCCCTCAACTCGCCCAACACCTCTCCCGAATCAGGGAGGGGCTGGCCAGCTCTCATCTCCCGGATGGCCTCTCTAACCTCTTTTGCCCGTCTCAGGGCCTCCCATCGATTCTCGGGTTCCCTAGCCGCCTCCAGATCGAGGCGGTTGAGCTTTTGCAGGTCCTCAAGGCTCACCAAGGCTGCCTTGGCCTTCCCGCGAGATTCGAATACGACTCGCTCTTCGCCGAAAGCCACTCGGTTTATCAGCTCGGAGAGTCGTCTCCGCGCTTCCGCGATACCCACTCGATGCTCGTTCATAGCGCCTCCTGTACATTATAGACATTATAGTAAGTATATTCTGGAAAGCCCTGGTTGTCAAGGAGCCTCATAGCGGGTCACCACAGTCCAATCTGACGATAGTTCTCCATATCGACCTCCTTGATGGGCTCGGAACGTCGTTCCTCTACCGGGCGGTCCTGGAGTGAGACTTGCCTGTCCGTGAGGAACCCGTCCCCTTGAACGATCCGTTCGTCGTTCTGCTGAGCGAAGAGCTGATTCAGGTCAGGCACCTCCGCTCCTTCTATCACGCTCTTCGCCAGATCGGCCAGGAAGCCCCTTCCCGTATCGGCCTCCTGTACCAGGGCTCCCTCCACCGCATCCCCATAGAGGAGCAAGGCTGCGGCCAGCTTCTGCGCTATGAGGGTCATGGCTCGGTACTCCATGGTGCCAGCGTAGACGGCGTAGTAGACCTTTACGTCGTGAATTTGTCCTAACCTCCAAGTGCGTCTGGCGGCTTGCATCAATGTGTAGAGGCTATACTCAATTTCGAAGAAGACGCTCGTCTGGAAGGCGACCAGATCTAAGCCGGTCTCCACCAGACGGGGGTTGGTGATGAGCACATCTATCCCTCTCCTCACCCGCCGCTTCAACCACCGTTCTCGGGTCTGGGTCCCCACGCTGGCCGATAGGACCGTCACCCTCACTCCCTCCTTGCGGAGTATCTCGG
>DAOULQ010000242.1:0-12209 GCA_034419095.1 Anaerolineae bacterium
ATGATATCTACCCCCATGGAGTCAAGATCCCTAAGACCTTCATAGGCAAGAACATCATCCAGTTGCCCCAGACCAAAACCCACGTCTTCACCACCATGACCGGAGCGATGAAGAACGCCTTCGGCGGGCTCCTGAGCGAGCGGCGCCACTGGACCCATGGCGTGATTCACGAGACACTGGTAGACCTTCTCACCATCCAGCAGGATATCCATACCGGGCTTTTGGCCGTCATGGCTGGCACCTTCGCTGGAGATGGGCCCGGGCCCCGGGCTATGCATCCTCATGTAAAGAACGTGCTTCTGGCCAGCGCCGATCAGGTGGCTATCGACGCCATGGCAGCCAAGATAATGGGCTTCGACCCCCTCTCTTTGAAGTTCATCCGCCTGGCCCACGATAAGGGGTTAGGGATGGGCGATCCCCGCCACATCGAGATCGTGGGTGACGAGGATGCAGCGGAGGAGAATTGGCACTTCTCCGCAGAGGAGACCTTCGCCAGCCGGGGTCAGAAGATGATATATCACGGCATCTTGAAGCCTTTTGAGAAAATCCTCCTCCGTTCACCTTTGGTGCCCTGGGCCTATCTGGCCTCTAACCTCTACCACAATGTTTACTGGTATCCTTTCCATGGGAAGAAACGCGCCAAAAAGATGCTAGAAGAGACGGGATGGGGAGCGCTCTTCCGAGAACGGTACGGAGGCCAACTGGAGCCCACGAGAGAGCGAGTAAAGGAAATTCCTGTTGGTTGGTAATGGCCCCATTGGGGAATGGCCCTCGCCTACTATGAGGAACGCCCTTCCCGCTTCTCCCTCCCCAGATGGGGAGGCTCTCTCCGAGAGGAGTATTAAACAAAGGCTACGATCCCAGATCGCCCTAGGCCTCCTCCTAGGACTCACGGTCATCACCCTCTTGGTGGCCTTTGCCGATGTGGCTAGCCTGAGGGAGAATTTGGCTCGCTTTCGTTGGGACTACCTTCCCCTGGTCATAGGGCTCACTCTCCTCAATTACGCCTTGCGCTTCGTAAAATGGGAGTTCTACCTGGGCCAGATAGGGGCTAAAGTTGAAAGGCTGGATAGCGCGGCTATCTTCGCCTCGGGCTTCACCATGGTGCTCACCCCCGGCAAGATAGGCGAATTCCTCAAATCTTACCTCCTTGCCCAGGTGAGCGATACCCCTATGAGCCAATCGGCTCCCGTGGTCATGGCCGAGCGACTCACCGATGGGATGGCCATGGTGCTCTTAGCCACAGCAGGGCTCATAGTATATCGCCTAGGCCGGGAGGTCATCTTTATCGTGGCTTTCCTGCTCCTGGCCTTGGTGGTCGTGGTCGAGTATCGACCCCTGGCCTTACGCCTCTTGAGATGGGGTCAAGGGTTGCCCCTCATCTCCCGCTTAGCGCGAGAACTGGACAACCTCTACGAGAGCGCCTACGCGCTTCTAACCCCTCGAAACCTGCTATGGGCTGTGGTCCTCAGTTTCCTCTCCTGGGGCAGCGAATGTGTGGCTTTCTATCTAGTCCTGACAGGGCTGGGCTTCCTTGGGACCCCCTCCCTACTTTTGCAGGCCTCTTTTATCTTCGCCTCTTCCGCCATTCTAGGGGCTGTCTCCTTTGTGCCCGGTGGCTTGGGGGTGGCCGATGCCAGCCTTGCGGGGTTGACGCTCCTCCTCACCGGCGCGAGCCGAAGCCTCTCTGTGGCCGCCTCTCTCCTCATCCGGCTCTCTACCCTCTGGTTCGGAGCCTCCCTGGGCCTGGTGGCCCTTTTCCTCTTTCGAAAACGGTTCTTCAAAGGGCCAGGCCATGAAAATTGATATGCATGTACACACCCATTACTCAGAAGACACCACCCTCTCCCTGGAGACTATCATGGAGACCTGTCGGCGGCGGGGCTTGGATGGGGTAGCCATCACCGACCATAACACCATCGCCGGCGCTTTGGCCCTCAAAAAGATAGCCCCCTGGCCCCTGGCCCAAGTCACGCCAGGACGGGCTGGCAACTACCGGGGCAGGCCTTTCTTAATCATCGTGGGAGAGGAGATCGATACCACGAAGGGAGAGATATTGGGTTTCTTCCTGAAGGAGGAGATACCAGGAGGACTCAGGCCACAGGAGGCTATGGCTCGCATCAGAGAGCAGGGAGGCTTGGTCGGGGTCTCTCACCCGCTGGATCGGCTGCGCCGTGCGGCCATGGGTCGGGTAGCCCTCCTCGACATCCTGGACGAACTTGACTTCCTAGAAGGCTTCAACTCCCGGGTTACTTTCCCCAGCGACAACCATAGGGTCCAGAAATTGGCTCAAGACCGGGGGTTACCCATCACCGCGGGGAGCGACGCCCATACCGCCTACGAGATAGGCCGGGCCTATGTGGAGATGCCCCCCTTCAACGGCCCGGAGGATTTCCTGGAGAGCCTGGTTCAGGGGAGGATAGTGGGCTATCTCACCCCACCCTGGATCCATATCTTGACCACCTGGACAAAGTTGCGTGCAAAGTTGGGGTGATAGTCAGTAGGGCAGGTTTCCGTACCTGCCCTAGCGGATCACCCTTCCTCTTTCAACTCCCTGAGCAACCCCGTCATCTCGTTGAACTGCTCGATCAGAGCGTCGATCTCCTCGACTTGGCCGTGGATGCCGGTCCAATAATCGGGTTCGTACCATTGGGCCAGAATTTCCTCGTAGGTCTTACCCTGCTGCTCGACCCAGGTGAAGTACTTGAGGTTATGGATGCGCCGGCGGTCCCAGTAGCCTAGTTCCTCCACGTAATCCACAGTGCAGCCCAAAAGGTAACGGTGAAAATCGGCCGCTGCGTCGAGTTCGGTGTACTCGCCGTACTCCTCGCGCAGTTCCCGCAGGCGACTCTGGTACAACTCCATGGAGTCAGTGAAGACGGTCAGCACAATGTCGTGCTCGCCCAACTCGTACCACCTGGCGAACTTGATGGCAGAGAGCACGTTGGCGATGCTGGAGATGCCCAACAGGTCCAATTGCTCCATCAGCGTCTCCGGCACACCCTGCTTGGCCAGGTAGATACGGCCGGCCGGCTCGTTGAACAACCGCACCAGGCTCATGCACGCCTCGTCGTCAATGGCCATCACCAGGTCGGTGTTCTTCACGTTGTGGATCCAGGGGACGTGCTTGTCGCCGATGCCTTCGATGCGATGTCCACCATAGCCGTTCAAGAGCAGCGTGGGACACTGGAGAGCCTCGCTGGCCGCCACCTTGCTGGTGGGGAAGATCTCTTTCAGGTAGTCGCCGCAGCCGAGGGTGCCAGCCGAGCCGGTGGTCAGCACCACGCCGCAGTAGGTATCCTGCGGTCCCATCTCCTGCTCCAACACCTCCTCCATGGCGTGACCGGTGACGTAGTAGTGCCAGAGGTGATTTCCGAACTCGTCGAACTGGTTGAAGATGACGATGTCTTCACGAGTGGCCTTCAACTCCCAGCACTTATCGAAGATCTCTTTGACGTTACTCTCGCAGCCAGGGGTGGCGATGATCTCTCCCGAGACTTTGGAAAGCCACTCGAACCGCTCGCGGCTCATCCCCTCAGGCAGGATGGCGATGGAGTCGCAGGTCAAAAGTGTGGCGTTGTAGGCACCACCCCGACAGTAGTTGCCAGTGGAGGGCCAGACCGCCTTCTGATAGGTGGGGTCGAACTGGCCGGTGACCAACCGAGGCACCAGGCAGCCAAAGGTAGCGCCCACCTTATGGGAACCGGTAGGGAACCATTTGCCCACCAGTGCGATGATGCGCGCCTCAACCCCCGTGAGTTCCTTGGGGAGTTCCAGGTAATTGACGCCATCGAAGCCGCCACCGTGGGCGACCGGCTCGTTCTTCCAGGTGATGCGGAAGAGGTTAAGCGAGGTGATATCCCACAGTCCAATCTGCCTCAACCTGGCTTTGACGCCTTCCGGGACCAGTTCCGGGTCCCTTTGTTGTGCGAACGTGGGAACGATGATGTTGCGTTCCCGTGCTCGTTGTACCGTTCTTTCCAGCCGTTCTTTGTCAATAATCATTTTGCACTCGCCTCCAAAGGCCCGAGTCGATCCCAGGGACTAGGGTTACTTCCCCACTCTCTCCAGCCTCCACTTTATCCCCGGCAACGGCGGCTGGGCTTTGGGCACCTTTCGGCCTCGCTGCCGAACGACAGAGGCTGGCCTGGTCCTAAAGAACTCCGGTAGAGCCTTGTAACTCAGCCAAGCGGCTATCTGTTCTAGATGGGCTTCGTGCTTCACGAAATCGAGTTCATCGGCGGGGATGATGAGCGTGGGGCAAAGGCTGAAACCCTCGACCCAACCCTCATAGAGACAGTCCAGTTGCTCCAAGTAGTCAACGGAGACACCCTGCTCGTAATCCCGCCCCCGATGGTTGATCCTCTGCAAAAGAGTAGTCACCGAGGCCCGCAGGTAGATGATGAGTTCCGGCGCAGGGACCAGTTCCCTCATCAGTTCGTATAGTTCCCAGTAGGTGTGCCAATCCTTTTCCTGCATATGGCCTTGTAGATATAGGTTACGGGCGAAGATCTCCGCATCCTCGTACATGCAACGATCTTGGATCACGGGCTCTGGATCCTTCAGGATGCGCAGGCTGTCATATAGCCGCCGGGAGAGGAAGAAAACCTGGGAGTGAAAACTCCACCGCTTCATATCCTTATAGAAGTCAGCCAGATAAGGGTTGTCGGCCACCGCTTCATAGTAGGGCTTCCACCCTAGTTTCTGGGCCAGAAGTCCGGTAAGGGTCGATTTCCCCACCCCCATATTACCGGCTACGGCGATGAACTTTCTCATATTTCGCCTACCTCCGGCAGCCGCGGCTGGCGAACCCCCGCCAGCGCGGCGTGAATCCGCCCTACCACGTAGGCTAGATCTTCCTTGTTGCGCACGATGTTGATGTCGTTGGTATCTATGGCCAGAACCGGGCTATGGTCGTAAGTGAGAAAGAACTCCTCATAAGCCCTATTTACGCCAGCGATATAGTCCCTGTCCATATCCCGCTCATAGACACGGTCTCGGAAGGCGATCCGCTCCATCAAGACACCGGTCTCGGCCCGCAGATAAACGACCAAGTCGGGCAGAGGAATCTTCTCCGCCAAAGCGGCGTGCACGTTCTCGTACATGAGCAGTTCATCACCCTTCAAGTTCAGATGAGCGAAGAGGCTGTCCTTAGCGAAGGTGTAGTCGCTGATAAGGGAAGAACGCTTCAAGGCCCCCTCGACGACCTCATGCTGCTGCCGGTACCGGCTTAAGAGGAAGAAGATCTGGGTCTGGAAGGCGTACCTCTCCCTATCCTGGTAGAAATCCTTGAGGAAGGGGTTCTCCTCGAAGACCTCCAAGAGGAGTTGGGCCTCGAATTCGTTCTGGATGAGGCGAGCCAAGGTGGTCTTCCCCACCCCGATGGCTCCCTCTATAGCGATGAAAACATTTTGCGGTCGCTCCTCACCAGTCACTAACCTCTCGCTCCTCGACCACTCGCTTGTAGATCTCGGTAGTCCGCCGCGCAATCTGACCCCAACCGTACCCCTCTTTCATCATCCGGTAAGCGTTCTCCACCCTCATTTGGGCCCATTCGGGAAGGTCCCCTGTGCCCACGACCACGAATTTGGCTTTATGTTGAGCCAATACCTGGGGAGCCGCCTGCACTAGGAGGTGGAGACCCTTCTCCTGGACCATCCGCCCCACGTGGAGGATCATTTTCTCCTGAGGAGTGGCGAACTGGGCTCGGAAAGCGGTTAGATCTTCCCCTTCCAGCCTACAAAAACGCTCCCCATCCACCCCGTTAGGAACCACATCCACCTTATCCGCTGGCACGTTGAAGAAACCCTTCACCTCCTGGGCCATGAACTCGCTGGCACAGAGCACCCTCCAGGCCTCGTAGGTTAGCCACCACTCCACATCGTTTATCGCCCGCTGCAGGTCGTTATGCAAACCATGTCCTTGACCCCGTTCCGTGGCGTGGATGGTGGCCAGAAGGAGTATCTTGTAACGGCGTTTGAGCGAGCAGGCGGCAAAACCTACCAGCCAGTCATGAGCATGGATTATGTCAAAAGGCCTTCTTTTCTGTAAAGCGGCGGCGTGCTCCTCCAAAGCCAGGTTCGTCTGCCAAGCGGTGGCGAAGAGGCTCCCTCTTTCCACGGTCAGAGGATCAATGCGATGGATGGTCTCCTCTCCCCCCTTCTCCTCGTTCTTTCCTCCAGCCCAGCGAGGGGTGAGGAGATGCACCTCCACCCCCTGGGCGGCGAGGCTAGGGAGAAGATCCGCCACGTGTCTCCCCAACCCCCCTACTATGTGGAGAGGGTACTCCCAAGAGAGCATCAGAACCCGCATCTCAACGTCCTCAATACTCAGGTCTTCTCTGCTTCCTCGCGAAACTCCTTCAGCCTCTCCGCCAGT
Organism: Anaerolineae bacterium; assembly: GCA_034419095.1. Taxonomy (GTDB): domain Bacteria; phylum Chloroflexota; class Anaerolineae; order UBA7937; family UBA7937; genus UBA7937. Next base: position 6,379 of record DAOULQ010000242.1, read on the forward strand.
TCTCGCAGCCGCTTGTCCACCTCGTGGTTGACGGTCCCTGGGGGGTAGGTGCCATCTGGCTGACGTGCCCCAGCCTCCCGTCCGGTGAGGATAGAGATCCCCTCGTCGATACTCCTCACGCGATAGATATGGAATTGATCCTTTCCCACCGCTTCCACGACATCCTCCCGCAGCATCAGGTTCCTCACGTTCTGCTCGGGGATGATCACCCCCTGATCGCCAGTGAGCCCTTTGATCCGGCAGACATCGAAGAAACCCTCGATCTTCCTAGTCACCCCTCCCACTGGCTGGATCTCCCCTTGCTGGTTGACCGATCCGGTGACAGCGATATCTTGTTTCAAGGGGAAGCCAGAGAGAGAGGAGAGGAGGGCATAGAGTTCCGTAGAAGAAGCGCTGTCCCCCTCCACCCCTTCGTAGGACTGCTCGAAACAGAGGCTGGCCGAGAGGCTGAGGGGCTTATCCTGGGCGTACTTGCCTCCCAGATAGCCAGAGAGGATCATCACCCCCTTATCATGGATGCGGCCACTTAATTCCGCCTCTCGCTCTATATTGATCACCCCGGCCTTTCCCAGATAGGTCTTGGCCGTGATGCGAGAGGGCTTGCCGAAATCGTAGTCTCCCAAGGAGACGATGGAGAGGCCGTTCACCTGGCCCACTACCTCACCCTCCGTGTCCACCAAGAGGGTCCCCTCCTCGATCAACTCTCGAGCCCGCTCTTCCACCCGGTTGGAGCGGTAGACCTTCTCCTCGATCGCCTTCTGAACGTGAGCCGCGGTCACCAGGTCACTCTCCTCTTGGTTGGCCCAATAACTGGCCTCCCGAACGATGTCGACGATATGGGCGAAGCGGGTGGTCAACTTCTCCTTGTGCTCCGCCAAGCGGGAGCCATATTCTACCACCTTGGCCACTCCGCTTAGGTCGAAATGGCATAGGTTCTCCTCTTGGCACCGAGCCCCAATAAAGAGAGCGTATTTCCTCATATTCTCCTGCGTGCGGTCCATATCCGGGGCGAAGTCGGCCCTCACCTTGAAGAGTTTCTGCACCTGCTCATCATAGGCGTAGAGGAGGTAGTAGGTGAGGGGATCTCCGATGAGCACTACCTTTACATCGAGGGGGATCGGTTCCGGTTCCAAGCCCACCGTAGATATGAGGCTTATTTGTTGAGCCAGTTCCTCTATCTTGACCTCTTCATGCCTGAGGGCCCTCTTCAAAGCCTCCCAGGCCAAAGGCTGCCGCAGGATGGCCCTAGCATCGGCGAGCAGATAGCCGCCATTGGCTCGATGCAAGGCCCCGCTTCTTATCATGCTGAAATCGGTCACCAAGGCGCCGAACTGAGCGCGGTGTTCGATCCGACCTATCAAGTTGCTGTAGGTAGGGTTGGTCTCCAAGATGACCGGGGCCCCTTTAAGAGAGGAGTTGTTAACCAATACGTTAACCCGGTAGTTGTCGAAGGGGGATCTGGGAGCCGGCAAGGGTATGCCAAGGGATCCTTGTGCTTCTTCCGGCGCTTGAGCAGCGGATTTGATAGCATCCACCTGCTGAATCACATCCTTGCGTACGTCATCCAAGAAGGCGACGACTTTCGGATGCTGGCTATATTTCCCCTTAAGGGACTCGAAAAAGTGACCGATGGCGAATTCAGCGATCTCCCTGTCCAGGTTGCGCAATCTGGCCCTGGCCTTCTTATCCAGATCCCTCACCTCGCGCAGGGCCTTCTCCAGTTCCTCCTGTAACTCCGGCCTTCGCTCCTCCAGAGCCTTCTTCGTCCCCTCATCGAGTTTCTCATACTGCTCTCCCGTCAAGACCTGCCCCTCGATAAGGGGAGCGATGATGAAGCCCACCGGGGTTCGCAGAAGGGCGAAGCCTTGTTCCTTCAGATACCCCTCTAACTCTCTCAGTTGGGTGGTGCGCTTCTCCTCCAACTCTCTGGTGATTTTGGCCTTGTGCTGTTCATACTCCTCACTTTCAAAAGCCCGCGGGATCTCCTCCTGCAAATTCTTGACCAGTTCCTCCATCTCCTCACGCAGAGTAGACGCTCCAGCGGGTGGCAAGCGAAGGGCGTGAGGCCTGTAGGGGTCCTGAAAGTTGTTCACGTAGCACCAATCGTCGGGAACCGGTTTTGCCAAAGCCCGCTCCTCTAGGAAAGCGTGGACGGTAGTGGTTTTGCCCGAGCCCGTGGGGCCTATGATGAAGATGTTGTAACCGTAGCAAGGGATATCCACCCCGAAGTCGATGGCCCGCGTGGCCCGCACCTGCCCGATGATCTCCGTCAACTCTGGCAGTTCCGCCGTGGACTTAAAGTCGAACTCGCTGGGGTCGCAGACGCATCTCAATTCATTTGGTTCGAGTTCTCTGATCTCCATTTCGCCCTCCTCTTTATCCCTCTCATTTGAGCCTCTTCCCGGGATAACCACTTTCATCGATCATATAGACCTGTATCGAGGGGTCGATCTGCTCACCCTTTTCGTTGAAGACTATGGAACCAGTCAACCCTTGGTAGGCCTGATGCAGGGCGGCGAAAACCCCCTCTCGCGTGGGCCGACCATCGTTCTCGATAGCCTTCTCTAAGGCTGCCAAAAGCAGATGGGCAGCATCGTAGGCCAAGGCAGCCTGGGGTCCCGGATCGGTGCCCGCCAACTCTCGATAGTCGGCCGAGAATCGGAGATCCTCTACTAACAGGGCAGAGGTGACATATAGAGCACCTTCCGCCGCCTCCCCAGCCCATCTCGCAAGGTGAGGCTTGTCAAAGCCACCCATCAAGGGAGTCTCTACCCCGGCCTCTCGCATTCTTAGAAGGAGCGCGGCTCCCTCCATAGAGTGATCCCCAAAGAAGAGAAGGTCAACTCCCTTTTCTACATGCTCGACGTCCTGGTAGGAAATAACAGTCGCCCCTAGATCTTCGGCGGCGACCACGAAAGCCTGAGTCAAAGCACTCTCTTGGCCGAGGACGGCTAGACGGCGTGCTCCCAGCTCCTCCCAGGCGAAAAGAGCAGCCGCCCTACCCAAAGCCTCCTCACTGGCACCCAGTCGGAAGACCGAGGGGTAATTTTCCAGGCCCCGTGCTGTAACAGCAGGGGCGATGAGAGCCACTCCTCCCTCCTGATAGACCGGCGAGGCAGCCAGGGTGGTCCGGTCATCGAAATGGCCAATGGCGCCCATGACCAAAGGGTCCAGGATCAGTTCAGAAGCCTGTCCCGGTGCCTGTTCCGGATCTCCGCTATCATCGAGGGCTACCAACTCCACCATATACCCTTCAACCCCTCCCGCTTCGTTCCACTCCCGCAACGCCAACTTGACAGCGTAGAGAGCATCGTAACCTACATCCCTATATAACCCCTCGAAAGGGGCCACCAGCCCAATCTTGATGATAGGCTTGGTGACGGTGCAGCCCACCAAGGCCAAAGCGGCAAGCAGAAAGCCTAAGGGCCATCTACTCCCCATACCGCCTCTGGTTCTCCAGGTGTTCCTCGTAGGTCTCGGCGAAGGCGTGCGAGCCATCGCCCTTATGGTAGAGGAAGATGTAGTCGGTCTCTGCCGGGTTGATGACCGCTTGGATGGAAGCCAAACCGGGGTTACAAATAGGTCCTGGCGGCAGCCCAGGGTAAAGGTAAGTGTTGTAGGGCGAATCGATCTGGGTCATCTCCTCCAGGGAGATGGGGCTCTTCCACCATTGTCCCGTCCCCTCTTGATAGCCGAGGGCGTACTGGGCTGTGGCATCGGACTCCAAGAGCCAGCCAGCCTCCAGGCGGTTGAGGTAGACACTGGCGATGATGGGCCGCTCCTCCGGGATTTTGGCCTCCCTTTCCACCAAGGAGGCTACGGTGAGCACCTCATGGATACTCATCCCCCCTCTGGCTGCCTCTTGGCGCATCTCCGACGTGAAGCGGCGTCCGAAATTGGCAAGCATCACATCGATGATCTGGGCAACCTCGAAATCCGGGAGGATGCTGTAGGTGTCAGGGAAGAGATACCCCTCCAGGGAGACCCCTTTCGGCCGATCACTCAAGAAATCGTATTCGAACTCCCCCTCTCGCACCGTTCTCAGGAACTCCTCAGCCTTGACCAGTCCTCTCTCCTCCAGCGTCTCGGCTATCTCCTCAGCCCGCCATCCCTCGGGGATAGTGATCGTTACCTCAGAGGGGTGACCATGCTGAAGGAGATCGACGATCTCTTCCAGGCTCATGTTGGGACGCAACTGGTAGTCGCCGGCCTCTAACTGGCCATCCACCCCCCGATATCGCACCAGAAGACGAAATAGGAGCGCATCCCTGATAAGCCCTGCTCTCTCTAGACGGGTGGCGATGGTGGCTGCTGTCTCCCCAGGGGTAACAGTGAAAAGGACGGGCATGGAACCGTCGCTAGCCGAACTCTCTATCTCGCCCTGGCGAAAGCCGAGATAAAAACCCAAAAGAGACCTCTTTAGCGAACTCAGCTCTACAGAGATGGTATTACTCTCGCTCGTCTCCTCTGCACTTAGAAGGTAGCGCCACCCTAGAAGGATGGCTCCTCCCAGAAGGATGAGAACCAAGAGAAGCGCTATTACATATAGTCTCTTCAACTCTCCCCCATTAATTGTAGAGAGTCCAAATAATCTTGGAGTATCACCACGGCGGCTACAGCGTCGATGCCCAGGTGCCTTTTCCTCTTACCGCCCTCGGCCAAAGCCCTGGCCGCTCGCACAGTGCTCAACCTCTCGTCCCAGAGAATAACCGGCAATCCGAGATGAGCCTCTATCTGGACTGCGAAAGCCTCAGCCTTCTTAGCCTCCTCTCCCGCCGTGCCGTCTAGGCGTCGGGGATAACCGACCACCATAGCCTCTACCTCGTACTCCTCAGCCAGGCCGGCGATAGTCTCCAGATCCTTCTCCACCGAGCGACGTTCGATCACCTCAATACCTCTAGCCAGCACTCGACTGGGATCGCTAACCGCTACTCCGATCCTCCGCTCTCCCAAATCGAGGCCCATCAGCCGCATCTATCTCTCCTGGGGTATGACGACCAAAGAGATGCGGAAGGGGATCAAGGGCAACCGAGGCCACCAACCAGGCAAGAGCTCCACCGCGGGCTCTTCCGCCAGTTCTAATCGGCGGCCCAGATAGGCCACCGCATCGGCTATCGACTTTCCAGTCAGATGCTCCTTAATCTCCCCCTCATCGATCCTCATCATCATCTGCCCTCTAACGGTAATCTGGAAGACAACCTGCTCGCCGCCAGCCTCGGTGACCCCTCCAGGGCTAAACGCTATCTCCTTGGAGAGTAGTTGGAACCCCTCGCCCATCGAAGATTCCAACGCTGCGAAAGCCAGATGGTGGGCGTCTTCCTCGGCGATGACTATCCCTCGAGCCAAAACACGCATATCCAAAGTAAGAGAATCCGCCACCTCTTCCACGAACTTATCATAGGTCTCCATGAGGACGATCAACTCTACCGACTCGGGTGGCAAGTAGGCTCCCTCCAATCGGGAGACTAAACCGTTGTATCCTTCCTGCCTGAGGCGCCGCATCAACATCTCTTTCACCTGTTCTTTGTCCTCGTTGGTCACGTAGGAAACCTGCTTCATAGTACCCCCCTCGGTGGGAGAGTCGTTGATCACGTTCACCCGCAAGGCTATCGTCCCCTCCACCTGGTTAATGGTCCAGGCGGGGATGTTGCCGCTGGGCCCGGGCTCCAAAGCCTCCACCTTCACCCGGGCCTGTCCCCCTACCACAGGCGGCAAGGTGACATCCTCTGAGGTACGGAACCTTACACTTGTACCTGCGCTGGTGCTGACGACGGTGCCGGAGATAACGGTGATGGTTTCGCTTGTTTTATTGACGAAGATCACATCCCCCT
>DAOULQ010000243.1:0-12021 GCA_034419095.1 Anaerolineae bacterium
TGCGCCAGGATAACGCTGACCTCCGCCTCTCCCCTCTGGGCTATAAAGTGGGGCTTCTGGACCGGGAGAGATACGAGGCTGTGGAAAAGAAGAGAAAGGCTATCAACGAAGAACTGAAAAGGCTCAAGGGTACCTGGCTTAAACCCTCTGATAGGCTCTCTCCATGGGGTCTAGACCCCTTAGAGGAGGGGGCAAACGCCTTGCAGTTCCTGCGTCGCCCCGAAACCATCTACGCTATGATCGAGGCCCTAGTTCCCAGCCCTCAAACCTTGTCCCCTGGTGCGATAGAAGAGGTGGCTATCATGGCCAAATATGCGGGCTACATAGAGAGGCAACAGCGGGAAGTGGAGAGGGCCAAGCGGTTGGAGGAACGGAGGATCCCCGACGATTTTGATTATGAAGCCATCGTGGGGATGCGTAAGGAAGCCCAGGAGAAACTGAAGCACTTCCGCCCGGCTACGGTGGGACAGGCTTCCCGCATTCAGGGGGTTAACCCGGCTGATATTTCCGTGCTTCTGGTCTACCTAGAGAGGCGCTAGAGAGGTTCGATTCCCTCAGGGATACTTAGCGTAAACCACTGATCCCAAGCGGACCCGTTCCCCATCTGCTCGCCACCGCTCATCCTCCACTGGTAGAAACTGCCCGCTGGCCAGGTCATAGATGGCCACCTCGAGGGTATATTCCCCTGCTGGCGCACTCTTAGGGATCTCCAAACGGATAGGCTCTCGCAATACCTCGCCCACCTTCCAGCGGGAGGTAAGATAGAGGGAGCCAAGGGGCATCTCGTCTGTCTGGGTGAGGACCTCTCCCTCCGCATCTACTAGGTATAGGACCACGTGATAGTCGATATCCAGCCGTTGGGTAGCCCGCCAGTAGAGGGCTAGATCAAGGGGTTCACCGGCTCGCACTGCAGCCGGTTCACCCTCGAACCCTTCCAGCCTCACCCGTCCCCCCAACTCCACACCCACCGGATGGGGTAGGTCTGGGACCTCATAGATGGGGCCAGGGTGAGTGAGAAAGCCCTGCACTCGCATGAAACTTTGCCCGGCGAATAGTTGATCCTCGAACCTCCGACCATGCTCCTCTAGCCATTCACGTATGAAGCCCTGGGGGTCCGTCGCCGTGTCGTAGATGCGGAAAACCCAAACCCGACGATGGCGAGAGAACACCTCCTCCAAAGAGTGGGCTGTCTCCTCTTCGGTGGTGGCGTAGAAATCGGAGTTGGGGTTCCCCCAGCCTAGAGTGGCTTGGCCACCAATGGAGCCGGTCTGCAGAACCACTGTCCCCTCTCCCAGATCGGCCACCTCTCGGTAGTTCACCAGCCTCCCCCGCCAGGCGATAGGCCCCTCATAGTAGTAAAGAAAAGCGGGGTAAGCGTATCCTGCATTGATGAGAACCGCATCTCCAGGCCGCAGCCGCTCCTCCAAGTAGTTCGCCGCTCCTCGGTGGTCATCTGAGGCGTAGCGAGGGTCGAAATGGAAGTTATAGATGGAGTAGGCCGAGGTACCAAGGATGAATAAAAGGCTCATGGCAACCAGGGGCTTCCTCGGTAACTTGGCTAAGCCAGCTGCCAGAAGGAGGTAAAAAGGTGGTGAGTAGGTGAAAACGTACCGTACGTGAAAGAGGGGGACGATCAAGGAAAAGAGATAGATGAGGAGGATGGGGAGAAGTATGTGTCCGGCCAGAGAGAGGGGCATAAAAGGTGAATCGGATGCCATTCTGAAAGAGTTAAGCAGCCCCCAAGCGAAAAGGGCGAAAGTCAGAAGGAGAAAAGGCCAAACGATCTTGGGATCAACTGATTGGCCGAAAGATAGAGCCGACCAAGATTCTATCGCCACCTGGGCGAAGGCGGTAAAAGTTCGCCAGGGGGGAACTGGGGGGTTGGTAGCCTGGCGGAAGGCGATGGGGAGCCATGGAAGGTAGAGAATAAGGATAGCGATCTGGGAAGAGAGCCAGGGGAGAAGCGAGAACTTGTGCTTTCCCTTGACCCACCTGGCAAGCCACCAGCCGATGACCATCAGGTTCTGGGCCAGGAGAAGGAAGGCGAAATAGTAGAGGGTGTATAGGCCCAAGGCTGAGGCCAAGATATATCCTGCCCCATGCCCTCTCTGGAACCGTGCCTGGCTTTCTATCAGGCGCAGCAAGAAGAGGAGGGAGAGGAGCCCCAGGAAAGCCCCTAGGGTGTACATCCTCACCTCCTGGGAGTACCGGAGGTTGAAGGGGGAGAGGGTCAAAAGAAGCGCTCCCAGAAGGCCGATTTTTGCCCCACAGAGCCTCCGACCCAGATAAAACAAAAGAGAGACTAGGAGGAGGCCGAAGGCCAGGGATAAGAAAGCCAAGGAGAACTCGCTGGAGCCTGCTAGGCGGATCCAGAAGTGTAGGAGGCAGTAGTAGAGGGGAGGGTGGATATCTCCCGCCGTATGGGCGATGAGGGCTGGGAGGGGCTTTCGGGCTAGAAGGACGCTCACCGTCTCATCGTACCAGAGGCTCTCATAGCCCAGGCGGTAGAGGCGAAGGGCGAAGCCTACCAGAAATATGAGTAATAAGATGGCTAGGTGTTGGCCGGAGATGGCTCTCTTTGCTCGCTCTGTGGACATAGAAATAGCGACGCTCCTCCCGATGTCGCTATCTTATCATAGTAAATAGAAGGAGACAAAGAGGCTAAGAACCTTTGTGGACAAAAGGGAAATAGAGTTTGTAAGGGCTGGAAGTAGGTTTGTCCATATCCCGCAGTGCGTAGTAGCCCTGCCGGTAGTTGAGTTGACCCACTCCCGGCGAATCCCGATAGACGACGGAGTACCAGCGCATAGGCTGGCAATCGTCATACCAGGGCACGGTGGCGAAGTCCAAATTGAAGAAGTTCATCACCCCCATCCAAGGCCAGTTCCAATGGGCGTACCCGTAGGCACCTGCCAGATTCGTGGCTTGCTCCGTCTCGGAGACTATCTGCCACCAACGATCAGGCCAATCCCACTTGTTGCGGCAGGAGTCGCCGGGGTGAAGGACCCAGCCGAACTCTATAGCCCAGATCTGCTTATCGCCGTCCCCCATCGCCTCCATCACCGCTCTCTGCTGCTCCACTCGCCTAAAGGCCAAACCTGTAGAAGGCAACTCATTGTATGCGGCCGCGAAGCCATAGGGATGGGAACCGAGGACATCGAAATAACCTTTGCCCCCATTCAGGTATATCCCACAGATAAAATCTAAATCGGACATCACCCCAGCCGCATATAACTTCTGAGTGAAGGGGCTGACCTCTTGAAGAGCGATGCGCCTTCCCGCACCACAGGCGGCTCCGCCCCCGCCCCCGGTAGTAGCCACCCCCGCGGTGATGACCAAAGCCTCGGGGTCAGCAGCCTTGATGCGCGGATAGACCGCTCGGAGCATCTGGACATATTGAGCCGGACTGGGGTTGTTTCCACCCCATTCGTAAGGCAAATTGGGCTCGTTCCAGATCACGTACCCCGCTATCTTGCCTCGGGCATGGGTAGCCAGAGCCTCCATGAAATCGCCGAAATCGTTCATATCGTCCGGCGGGCCGGTGGTATTCCCATTGCCGCTCCAGGCCCAGTCGGGCGTAACGGCCACGCGCAGGATGGCCTTCAACCCCGAACTCTGCGCCGCGTTGATGATGTTATCGAGATTGTCCCAGTCATAGTTCCCTTTGCTGGGCTCAGTGCCAGCCCAGTCCAAGTAATGGACAAACCAGCCGAAGCCCATCCCGGTCAAGATATCCGTATCGCCCAAATCAGCGATATTGGCCCCGTATCCCAGGTGAGGGCGGGGCACAGCCTCAGAGAGGGTAGCGGGAAGGAGAGCGAGAAGAACCAAAAAGGCAACTAAAGGGGAAAGGTAGGGAGGCAACCTCCGCCCTTTGAGAAGTGAAGCCCAACGAGTAGGTGATGGAAGAGCTCTCATGCCCTCATTCTAACAGGAGGGTATTAGGCCCACAATAGGAAAGTCGTACTAAAGATATAGGGGATCTGACTCCAAGGCTATAGATCATTCGCCAACCACGTGGACATCGGCTAAGGGGATGCTATCCCCTGCCACCTCTCCCTCGTCACCGAGAACTGATAGCCTCTCCCCAGTGGAGGGAAGGTAGATACCCACAACTAGATGATAATCCGCTGGAGGCAGATCTTGGGGCAACGGGACCCCGTAGTTATCGGCTACCACCTCTCCTGAGGCCCAGGTGGTCGTCGGCCTTGAGCCGCCCACAGGTTCGCTATCCCGTTGGGCCAGAAGGCGCCCCTCTTCATCCAAGAGATGAACGAATACTCTATACCTCTCATCTACTTTTGCCTTTGCTCGCCAGAAGAGGGTCAGGCGGACTATCTCTCCCGCCCTTACCTCCTCCTCGGCCAGGCTATAGCCGAGAAGGGTGATCTCATCTTCTAGGTTAGCCTTCAGGGGCTGTCGAGGAGGTAATTTAGCAGGCGTTCCATATAGTGCCAGCCTGAGGGCTCCATACCAGCCATCCCAGGCTCTGAAGCCATGTTGGTTGAGCCAACTCTCTATCAAATGGCTGCTCTCACCCTCATCCCAAAAGAGGGCCCACAGCCGCTCGTGTTCGTCGCTTATCTCTTCTAGACCTCTCTCGATCTCCCTTGACAGGGGATAGGGATACAAGGGGCCCTCATAGTAGCGAGCGAATACTTCTACCTGTTCAGGGGGATCGAAGAGTATCCCCTCCCCTTCCCGGGAGCGGCTAGCCAACTCCTCAACCAAACGGTGATAATCTTCGAGGTCATATTCCCCTTGCAGGCGATACCTTTTCCCATATAGAGAGACGGTGTTGCCATCGGGTAGGGGGTATCGCCATATAGAGTCGAAGAGCGCGTCAAAGAAAAGGGGCATCTCCTCCCTCATCGTCAAAGCCTTGCGGGCAGCGGGGGTTGCATCGGTGCCTGTAACCGATACCACGTAGTCGCATTCGAAGAGCCGCAAGAGCAAGGGACGATCCAACGCATCCGGCTCGTCAAAACGACACCACTCCATCCCTGACTTCCCGTAGGTGAGGTAGTTGAAGGTCGAATAATTGAAATAGCGAGCGTCGATTAGAAGTGCGACCCCCACTTCCTCCCATCCTTTAGAGAGCATATCCTGACGGATAAGATCGACAATCTGAGGCCCTATCCAGTACCGTCCGTCGGTCTCCCCAGAAGCGGGCAACTGGATATATCTGCCCTGGGCGAAGAGGCTTACCTCCCCTATCATGGGCAGATCCATGGTCGCTTTCCCTTGCAGCCAAGCCAGTTCATCAAAGGAGAGGGCGAAGAACTGAGTCAGGCCTCCAGCGACAACTAAGGCTAGGAGGAGAGCCCTCACCTCGACTTTCCGCAACCTCGTCACGCCTCGAGCGGTAATGAGAGCCACAGCAGGAAGGGCGGGCACCAAAAAACGGGGGCTTTTGGTGCGGGATAGGGTGAAGACGAAATAGGGGACAGCCAACCAGAGAAGAAGGATCCCCATCTCACCACTCACCGGTCTCAAAACGTTTTTGAGAGGTTTCAATCGAGGGTAGGCCAAAAGGAGAATGGCTAAGAGAAAGAGAGCGAAGTAAAGGCCACCCAGGTGCTCCTTGGCCACGATCGAGATATAGCGGGCATAAGTGAGGGGGTTACCCATGTTCAGCAGCCGTGCCCAGGCGTTCTCCCGGCTATAGGCGATGAAAAATGCTCTTCTCAGGAAACCGATATTGGGGAGGGACCAGATGGAGCCCACTACAGCGCCTATGGAGAGGGCAGATAAGAGGTTCGTCCCTTGGCTGACCGGCCTAGTGATGAAAAAGAAGGTCGCCCACAGGAGAAGCCAGGATATGGGAAGCAACCAAACGCCCAGAGCGAATTGACGGAGGTGAGCCCGGTTGGGAAAATACCAAACAAAGGTCAGAAACGCAGCCCAGATCCCCTGAAGCCAGGGAGATCTTACCAACCCCGGCAGGCCTGAAAAAGGCAAGTTTCTCCCCAGGCTGGGTTTTATCTCCCTAAGCGCTCCCGAACGGAGGAAGAGGTATATCGCTGGCCCTCCCACAAAGGCCAGAAAGGGCCACTTGGTCAAGAGACCCAACCCCAGGCTCAGTCCCCAGAGCAATGAGTACGTTCGGTTGCGAAAACCATCAACCCTGATCAGGAAGGAGATGCTCAGAGCCACCATGGCGGTTAAGGCGAAATCGGGATAGGCGGTCCGTGATAGGTTGAAGAGGATAGGGTAGGTGGACACGGCGAAGGCGGCTAGCATGCCAACCCCCCGGCCATACATTTTGCACCCTATGCCGTAGAGGGAGAAAAGAAGGATGAAGAGATAAAGCACGTTCCCCATGAGGGCCACATCGGCCGAGACGCCAAAGAGACGGAAAAGGGGCAGGGCGGGGAGCCAAGGCAGAGGTGGCCGGTTCCAGGACCAGGTCATCACTTTGAAGAGGCTCTTTATAATATTGACTCGCTGTGAGATATCGTAATAGGCCATGGTCCGCACCAGATGGGCTGGCTGATCATACCCCCAGATGATCACGCTCTTCGACAGGTAGAGCCAGTTGTTGACGCCGTGAAAACCGGAGAGAAGAGCCAATAGCAGAAGATCGAGCCTTGGCCCAGCCCAGGATCTACTTCTAGAGGAAACGTTCGTTGACGAAGTCATGCCTTTAGTATACCACCGATGCCTTTCGACTAGTAGTCTTTTATCCCTAAGGGCAGGTCGCTGTTTCCGATTTGGGTAGATGAGGGCCATACCCTTGAAGCGAGGGAGGATAAAAATCGCCAACTACACTCTAGAAAAAGTTTATTATGCTCACCGTTATTGTGCTCTATGAGGGGCTAAAAGGGGAGAATCTGCACCACGGGGTTCAGCCGGTCATCAGGGGAGAAGCCATACCACGCTGAAACGGCGCTTTTGAACCACCTTATTCGAAAAGGGTTCTATGGCTAGTAACCCAATCGAATAGCCTTCTTGTGCCCTCTCTCACCGACACCCGAGGGGTCCAATTCAACTCTTGGTGGGCCTTGCTTATATCGCTGATATAAACCCGCTGATCGCCTGGCCGCCAGTCGCTGAACTCCGCCTCTACTGGGTGTTCCAGGAGTTGGGCCACTATCTCCTTGAACTCCACCCATACAGATATGGTGTTCTCTCGCCCTCCTCCGATGTTGTAGACTTGGCCTCTCGCCGCCTCGACTTGTTCCACCACTGACTCAAAAGCCGCCAGGAGATCGTCGATGTAGAGGATGTCCCTAACCTGCTTGCCATCGCCGTAGATGGTGATGGGGCGTCCCAAAAGGGAAGAGATCAAGAAGTGAGCCAGCCACCCCTGATCCTCGTTGCCGAACTGGCGGGGGCCATAGATGCAAGACATGCGGAAGACGACAGTAGGGAGGCCGTAGATGCGAGCGTAGTCTCTGACGTATTGATCAGCCGCCCCCTTGGAACAGCCATACGGGGAATGGAAATCCAAAGGGTAGGACTCAGAGACACCTTGCATGTTTGCGAAGTCGTACCGACTGTCCTTGTCCACGACTTCTACGCTTTCCAGAGCACCGTACACCTTATTGGTGGAGGTGAAGACGACGATCGGTTCGTTCTTGCACCTCCTCGCCGCCTCCAGGACATTGAGGGTGCCCAGGGCATTGATTTCGAAATCCTCTCGGGGGTCGAGGACCGAAGTAGTGACCGCCACTTGTGCAGCGAGGTGGTAGATGAGATCTACCCCACCTACCACCTTCTCTAAACTCTGCCTATCCCTGACGTCACCCTTTACAAGTTGAAAAGCCTCTCCGTGATTTTCATGGAGCCAGGCGGCGTTTTTCTCCGCTCCCCTCCGCGCCAGACTATCGTATATCACCACCTCCTGGCCTTTGGAGAGGAGCCTATGGGCCAGGTTGCTCCCGATAAACCCTGCTCCCCCGGTGATTAGGGTTTTCAAACCCTTTCTCTCTTTCCCATCCCTCGGGATCTCCCACGGGATCCCTTTGGAACCTGCGGGACAGGGATCTCTACCAGTAGCCCCATCCTCTCAACCTCTCCATGACCTCCTCTTTGTCTTGGTCCCTTCCCGACCTCTCCGCACCCTCCTCAGGTGTAGGAACGGTGCAGGGCTCGCAGCCGATGCTTCGGAACCCCCTATCGTAGAGGGGGTTATAGGAGAGGTTGCGGCTACGGATATATACCCAGATGTCATCTTCCACCCAGTGCAAGAGGGGGTGCACTCGATAGATGCCGTTCTCCCTCTCGCTTATATATTTCTCCCTGGAACGAGCCACATGCTCATCATGGCGTATGCCCACGAAGCAGGCCTTCCATCCCTGCTCCTCCATAGTCCGCTCCGAAGGCTCGATCTTCAACCAATAGCAACACCTTTCCCGCTCCCCCTTGACTTCTTCATAACTCTTACGGGGTTGGGCTATCACCAGGTCCAGGTTCCACTCCCCCTTCAGCCAATCCCTGTAGTCGTAGGTCTCCTGGAAGTGGACTCCCGTGTCGTTGTACATGACGGGGATGGGAACCCGGCCGTAGATCTCTCGGATGAGGCTGAGGATGGCGAGAGAGTCCTTGCCCCCGCTGAAGGCTATCCCGATATGGGGCTTCCAGTGTTCGATGGCTTTCTCGATGATCTCCTTGGACTTCTCCACCTTTTCATCCAGGGTCATCTCCGACTCTGGCTTCTCCAGGGTAATAGTTATTTCCTTTGCCATGTCGTTCTCTGTACTTCCTTTCTGTTTTATCTGCTCCCCACAAGGAAAACGGTTTTCTAAAACAACGCAAAGTATAGCACAGAGAGACCATAGGGGCAAATTCTTGTACTCGTTCAGTACATATGAGACAGATGGGCTGTTGAGGCCAGCTCTAGGTGGCACTCACTAATATACTCCATCGGGGTCTTCCCGTCCAGGGCCTGGTGGGGTCGGATGGTGTTGTAGGTGTGCTCCCAGGCCAAGAGGACCTGATTGAGGGCAGTGATAATCCACCACCTCATATCCTAAAGGATCCCTGTGGGAGAAGGATGGCCCCTTTTGCTTATCCTTGTAACTGTCTCACATCTTTCTGAACGAGATCAGCCGTGTTCGCTCGCTCGCGTCACATTGGTTCAGGGTTTTCGATGATCCCCCGCACTATAGTTATCAACCCTTCCCGACGCTCTCTCCCTGGCTTGGCACGCCTTGCCTGCCCCCCGGCCCCTGGCCCAAGTCGTGCCAGGACGGGCTGGCAAGTACCGGGACAGGCTGGAACGTGACAGTCCAGGGTGTCAGGGCAGGCAGACCGAGATCAAGGTGAACCTTAAGCCAAGTAATCCCTCAGTTTCCGGCTACGGATGGGGTGACGCAACTTGCGCAGCGCTTTGGCCTCGATTTGGCGGATCCGCTCTCGGGTCACCCCGAACTCCTCACCCACCTCCTCCAACGTCCGACTCTGCCCATCCACCAACCCAAAGCGGAGTTCTAGCACCCTCCGTTCTCGCTCGTCTAAGGAATCGAGAACATCTTGCATCTGCTCCCTCAGGAGTTCTCGAGAGGCAGCATCCATGGGGCCGAGGATTGACTCGTCCTCGATAAAATCGCCCAACGAACTATTCTCTTCAGCCCCGATGGGCATCTCTAAAGACATGGGTTCCTGGGAAAGACGCATTATCCTCCTTACTTTCGCCGCAGCCCTCCTGAGCCGACGCTCCAGGCTCAAATCCAGAGGCTCTTCCCTGCCCCATGCCTCTTCGATGGCCAGTTTGTCCTCTTCTGGCAGGATATCTTCCATCTCTAGCGCGATCTCCTCCGGGGTGGGCTCTCTCCCTAGTTTCTGCACCAGCCGCCGAGAGGCCCGGCTCAGCCGATGTATCGTCTCCACCATGTGAACAGGGATACGGATAGTGCGTGCCTGGTCGGCTATAGCCCGACTGATCGCCTGCCGGATCCACCAGGTAGCATAGGTACTGAACTTGTATCCCCGATGATGATCGAACTTCTCCACCGCCCGGAGTAATCCGATATTGCCCTCCTGGATGATATCCAGAAAAGACATCCCTCGGCCTATATATTGCTTGGCTACGCTCACCACCAGCCGCAGATTGGCCTCCGCCAAGCGGCGGCGGGCCAACTGCCCAGCCAAGTAATCTATCTTAGCCTTGATCGCCTCTTGGGGGTCGAACCCACCCTTCCTCAAGCAGCGGCGCGCTGTGTCGCCCCGCTTGATCGCCTCTGCCAGTTTTGTCTCCTCCGAGGCCGAGAGCAGGGAAACCCGACCTATCTCCCGCAGATACATCCTCACCGGGTCGCTCGTGATCTCCGGACCCTCAAGCAGTATGTCCAGTTTCAGTTCCTCTTCCCCTTCCGCCGATGTGGTCGCCACCTCGACATGAGGCTCCGTCTCATCCACCACCTCCACGCCCATATCCGTGAGGATGCGGTGGATGGTCTTACCCCTTTCCGCGTCGCCCTCCACTTCGGGAAAGGCCTCTAGAACGTCCCTTCCAGTGAGAAACCTCTGTTTTACCCCTTTGGCGATCAACCCATCGACCGCCAACTCCTGTGGAGAGGGCTTAGACATGCCCCTCCACTCCGTCTAAGGCTAATATCATGCCTCCACCAACCATGAACCTTCCCAAGGCCGCTCCCTTTTGCTACGCCGCAGAAGGCTCTTCTCATACCTGGCCTTTTTGACCCTCCCCACTTCATCCTTTCGTTCGCTCGTTACCCCAGCCAGTTGCATGAGCGTCTCCCTATCTCCCTCCTCCTCGGCATCCCTTTCCAAACAACGGAGTGTTTCCATCTCCCGTTGCAATCTATGCTCCCGCAACCTCAGCGCACAAAGGATCGCTTCCTGGTCACCATCCCTCTCTACAAGAATGGACATCCGGCCCCTCAGATCGAGGAGATGGACGAACCTCTCCTGCAACATGGCGTCCAGATTGGCCCTGAAACGCTCCAGATCCCATGGCTCTTCCATCATCCCTTCTCCTCCTTCCAGGATCCTCTGGGATAACCATCCTCGCAGGGCAGAGAATATCTCACGGTTTTCGATATCTTCGAAATCCTCAGAAGCCAAGGGCTCAGCACCAACCCCCTCCAGTTCTTCGTCCACCCTCTTCATCCGCTGAGGTTCTTTCAAGAAGAGCAGAAGTAGCCCTTTCTCCACACCAAAGAGAAAACCGGGGAAACTCGATATAAGACCGTCCCTCTTCTCCTGTGGCTCCACAAACTTCTTGGGCTCGATCTCGAACAGGAGCCTCTTCTCATCTACTTTAATCAGGCGGGCCAATTTTTGCAAGTAATGGCTCTTTTCCACCTCGTCGCCCAACTCCTCGATGATGGGCAAGAGTTCTTTCGCTGCCACTGACTTCCCCTTGGCAGAACTCAGATCCAAGCGAGAAGAAAGCAAAGAGAAGTAGTAGTCCACTACAGGAAGAGCCCCCTCCACCAACTCAGCCCAAAGCCCCGCCTTCTCCCTCAAGACATTATCGGGGTCCCTTCCCTCCGGAAGGATAGCGATACGGATATCGGCATCCAGCCGGGCTTCGTATCTGATGAGGTTGCGACCCAAGGGGACGGGGACCACGCTGTCTCGAAAGACCTCTGTAGCCACCTCCAAGCCCCTCTGAGTGGCCGCATCGCCGGCCTTGTCAGCGTCTAACGCCAGGACGAACCGCTTTGTCAGCCGCTTCAGTTCCCGCACTTGATTCTCGGTTAGGGCCGTGCCCATGGAGGCTACAACGTTTCTGAAGCCTCTCTGGTGCGCGCTTATCACGTCGGTATACCCCTCAACTATGATGACTTGATCCCTCTCTCGAATGGCTCGCTTGGCGAGGTCGATCCCGTAGAGCACTCTGCCCTTGCTAAAGACCGGAGTCTCAGGGGAGTTGAGATACTTGGGCTGGGAATCGTCTAGGGCCCGAGCGCCAAAACCTATCACCTCCCCTCGGATATCCCGAATGGGGAAGATAAGCCGCCCTCGGAAACGGTCATAATACCCCCCATCCTTCCCTCCAGGATCCTCTCGGACCCGCTCCACAATGAGCCCTGCGGCAAAGATATCGGC
>DAOULQ010000244.1:0-4907 GCA_034419095.1 Anaerolineae bacterium
CGGCGTAGGGTCCAGACCCTAGAGAGGGTCTCCTGATCGAGGAGCAGTTCCTCGCGCCGAGTGCTGGAGCGCTCGATATCGAAGGCGGGAAAGATATACTTCTCAGCCAGCCGCCTGCTGAGGTGCACCTCCATATTACCTGTGCCCTTGAACTCCTCGTAGATAACGTCATCCATCCGGCTGCCGGTCTCTACGAGACAGGTGGCGATAATGGTAAGGCTTCCTCCATCCTCGACGTTGCGAGCGGCGCCAAAGAAACGCTTTGGGGGGTAGAGAGCCGCAGGGTCGATGCCGCCGGAGAGGGTGCGGCCGCTGGGAGGCACGGTGAGGTTGTAGGCCCTGGTCAAACGGGTGATCCCATCCAGGAGGATGACTACATCCAGGCCACTCTCCACTAGCCGCTTAGCCCGCTCCAGGGCCATTTCGGCTACGCGGACCTGGCTCGTGACCGGGTCGTCGAAGGTAGCGGCTATCACCTCGGCTTCTACAGAGCGGTCCATATCGGTTACCTCCTCGGGCCGCTCGCCGATGAGACCCACCATGAGATGTACATCGTTGTAGTTGGTGCTTATACCGTTGGCGATCTGTTTGAGGACTGTAGTCTTTCCTGCTTTGGGAGGGGAGACGATGAGTCCCCTTTGGCCTCGACCGATGGGGGCTATCATATCTATGAGCCTGGTAGCCAGGATATGGGGCTTAGTCTCCAGCCTGAGCATCTCCTGGGGGAAGATGGGGGTGAGGGAAACAAAGTGGGGGCGCCGCTTTGCCGTCTCCGGGTCCAGGCCGTTCACCGCTTCGACTCGGAGGAGGCCATAGTATTTCTCCGTATCCTTGGGAGGCCGGACCTGGCCGACTACCAAGTCTCCGGTACGCAGCCCGAAGCGACGGATCTGGGATTGGGAGACGTAGACATCTTCCGGCCCAGGGAGGAGATGATCGGAGCGCAAAAAACCGATCCCCTCTTGGACTATCTCCAGGACCCCTCCGCTGAAGATATACCCCATTTGCTCCGCCTTAGCACGCAGCAAGCGGATGATGAGGTCCTGTTTCTTGAGGCGGCTATACCTGGAGATCTCCTGTTCCTTGGCCATCTCCCGCAGTTCAGATAGGGTCATAGCCTCCAATTCGACGATATTTAGGGCGCTGGCATAGCCAGCCTCCTCAGCGGACTCCAGAGGTTCGGTATCCATGCTTATACCTCTCTCATATTCTTGAACTGCGGTAGCAAGTAAGGATATTTACCTTCATCACACGAGCATCAAGGCTTCTGCGTGAAAGATCGGGGAAGGAATTAGGAGCACAATTTAGTGGGATCCCTTACAATACTATCGGACAAAGAAGGGACATGATTCTAAAGCGTTCCTTATTATAGCACCTTTTGCCTGCCTAGTCAACTGCGCCGTATCTCTCATCTTCCACTACTGATGGCGTCAGATGTTACCATCTGACGCTTTTGGCTGGCAGGAAGTAACTCCTGCCAGCACTCAATAGAATGAGCCTAGCCGCTGGGCTTCTAAGGTAGGTTGTGGGCGAAGAAGAGAGCGATGTCCTGGGTGGCGTAGTAATGATCGTTGAAGCCACAGAAGACAAAGCCGTGTTTCCGGTAGAAGCAGAGGGCAGGGTAGTTCTTGGTCTGGGTCTCTAGCATTATCGTTTTTAGGTTCCTTTCTTCAGCCCAGCGAAGAGCCGCCTTCATCAGGGCTGTCCCTATACCCTGGCGACGATACTCCTTGGCCACGACCAGGTTGTTAATCCAGCCGGTTTGGTGCCAGGCCTGGACCGTCATGTCCAGGTAGCCCCGGATCTCCCCTCCCTCATCGGCTACCAAGAAACATTCGCCTTGTTGCCAATTCTCCAAGAGATAGTCGATATCTCTAGGGTAGTGGACAGGCATCGATCGGGGGAGTTTAACGGTATGGAAGGTTATGGTGGTCCCCCCTTCTTGCCGTTCTAAGTACATCTGCCAGACGTATTCGGTTGTATAGGAAGGGTCGATGAGCATACACTGGTTTAGATCGGCCAGTTCGGCGCTCTTTATGATCATCTCTGGCCCTCATAGATCTTCTGGCTTAGGGCTTCCTCTAGGGGTTGATCCCTTTTCACTAGGTAGGTAGGGAAACCGCCCGTGGCTAGAAGAGTGATGAGCCCTAAGGAACTGGGGGCCTTTGTGAAGGGGCTAGGCTCGATATGTATCACCACCACGTTTACTCCTCGCCGACGAAGTTCCCGCAGGGCGGCGACCCAACCTTCCTCAGTGGAAGGGGTGATGACGATGGCCATGGCTTCTCGTCCCATACTGCCCCCTGGGCCACGATTACCTCGGCTAGAGGGACCTGGCCCTGGGCCCGAATGACCGCCAGAGCCTCCAAGACTTTGGACACCTGGCGCTCCTCCATCGCCTCCAAGAGAGCCGATTGGGTCTTTGGGGTGGCCCTATTGATCTCATCGGTAAGGACGATCTGGGCCCTTAGGGGGCCGGGGCGGAACTGGAACTCTCTTGTCTTCTGATCGAAAACGGAGATCCCGGTCACGTCACTGGACAACATATCTGGGGTGAACTGGATGCGTTTGAAGGTGCAGCCCAAAGATCTGGCGATGGATTTGGCTAGCATCGTCTTTCTCACGCCTGGGACATCGTTGATCAGGATGTGGCCCCTGCAGATGAGGGCTAGTTGTACTCGTTGGTGTTTGCCGATGATGACCTGCTCTACGTTGTCGATGATCTTCTCTGCCATCTCTTGTACCTGTTTCACCGGTATGCCTTGCCATCTCCTGAGGTTTTCTCTTTGGGGCGGTTTAAACTATAACACAGGGCCCTCCTTCTGTCAAAAACCCCTATATCATCACCGCTGGGGAGAGGTTAGGGTTCAATTAGGGGGAGTTAGGGACGCGCTGGGTGGGTAGACGCATTCTGCCGGAAAGATGAGTTACCCCAAGGAGTGAAAGGGCCAGGCTTTGTGCTTGGCCTCTTGTGGAAAGCTATCCCTGCTCTCCCGTCCTGAGCCCAGTTGCCCAAGAATCGCTCTTGTGAAAGGCTCATTCCCACTCGATCGTGGCTGGGGGCTTACTGGTGATATCGTAAACCACCCGATTTACCCCGGGCACCTCGTTCACTATCCGGCTGGCTATCCGCTCCAGGACGTCGTGGGGGAGCCGCGCCCAATGAGCGGTCATCCCATCCTCGCTGGTGACCGCCCTGATGGCTACCAGATGTTCATAAGTCCGCTCATCCCCCATCACCCCCACGCTCTGCACCGGGGTGAGGAGGGCGAAACTCTGCCAGAGTTCCCTATATAGCCTTGCTCCTTTGATCTCCTCCTCCACTATAGCGTCGGCGTCCCTTAGGATTTTCAGCCTTTCTTCCGTCACCTCGCCGATGATCCGCACTGCCAGACCTGGGCCGGGGAAGGGCTGGCGATAGACGATCTCTTCTGGAAGGCCCAGGGCCGATCCCACCTCTCGCACCTCGTCTTTGAAGAGGTAGCGGAGGGGCTCGATCAGGGAGAATTCCATCTCCTGAGGCAAGCCGCCAACATTATGGTGAGTCTTAATACGGGCTGCGGCCTGGCTGTGAGGAGAGGTGCTCTCGATGAGATCCGGATAGAGGGTCCCTTGGGCTAGGAACTCGAAGGTGCCGACTTTCCTCGCCTCTTCCTCGAAGAGGCGGATGAACTCTTCTCCGATGACCTTTCTTTTCTCCTCGGGGTCTATCACCCCTTTCAGAGATGCCAGGAACCTCTGGCTGGCGTCGACATGAATCACGTTTAAGCCCAGACGGTGGAAGAGGGAGAGGCTACTTTTCCCCTCTCCCTGACGTAGAAGACCATGATCGACGAAGATGCAAACCAACCGCTGGCCCACCGCTCGCCCCACGAGGGTGGCCGTCACCATGGAGTCGATGCCGCCGGAGAGGGCACAAAGCACTCGCCCCTCACCGACTCGCTCTCTTATCCCCTTGATGCTCTCCTCGATGAAGGAGCCGGGGGTCCATTTCCCTTGGCAGCCACATACCTGATAGAGAAAATTGCCGATGATCTCCCCTCCATAAGGGGTATGGACTACTTCGGGGTGGAACTGCAAACCGTAGAGGCGTCGACGGTGGTCCCCCATGGCGTCAAAAGGGGAGTTTTCGGTATAGGCCAAGGCCACAAAACCAGGGGGGAGTTCCTCGATCCTATCGCCGTGGCTCATCCAGACCACCTGGGAGAAAGGGAGTGTGGTGAAGAGAGGGGCGGTAGGATCCTTGATGTGGAGTTCCGCGGGGCCATATTCTCGCCTCTCCGCGGGGGCTACCCGCCCTCCCAACTCCTGGGCTAGAAGTTGCATCCCGTAACAGATGCCCAAAATCGGCAATCCGCTCTCCAGGAGATAAGGTGGCAGTTGAGGCGCCCTCTCCTCGTAGACGCTAGCCGGCCCTCCGGAGAGGATGAAGCCCTTAGGCCTCAGCCTTTCTAGGGCGGATAGGGGGGCATCATAGGCGAAGATCTCGCAGTAGACGTGGTTCTCCCGCACCCGCCGAGCGATCAGTTGGGTGTACTGGGAGCCGAAATCTAGGATAACTACACTCTCGAACAACCCCTTCACCTCCTTTCCATTATAGCCGCTTTTTGGGTACTTGGCAATCGGTCTCCTTGGGATCACGCCCTTCAAGCATGGGGAGTGATAGTTCTGCCAGTAGATCGCCATCGCCACTTGGTTTGGTGAATTCGGTCTCATCTCCTCGCAGGAGCGTGGGTCTTTTCTACATAACTCATCACAGTAGGCAGGAATCTGCTCCGTTCCCCCTGTCAAGCAATTTAAACATGTAACCGAACCTTGCTCGGTTGTGCAACATATTTTGTAACCAAGCGCGGTGACTGTTTCTTAAGCGGATGGACGGTACCTGACTGGGTTTTGGCACCATAGAT
>DAOULQ010000245.1:0-1691 GCA_034419095.1 Anaerolineae bacterium
GGGGCCACTACCCTGGACGAATATCGGAAACATGTGGAAGGAGATGCATCGTTAGAGCGGCGCTTCCAGCCCATACTCGTCGAAGAGCCGACTATCGATGAGACCCTAGAGATCCTAAGAGGGATAAAGGAGCGGTATGAAGAGCATCATAATCTCGAGATCACTGACGAGGCTTTGAAGCAAGCGGCGCACCTCTCAGCCCGATACGTTCCCGATCGCTACCTACCCGATAAGGCCATCGACCTCATCGACGAGGCCTCCTCTCGGGTGAGAATGTATAAGATGCCTCCCCTTCCCCAACTACAAGGAGCCCTCAATCAATTGCAAGAGATCCGCCAGAAGAAGGAGGAGGCTTTCCGCGCCCAGCGGTATGAGGAAGCCGCTAACCTTCGTGACCAGGAGATGGAACTGAGCGAGGAGTTAAGGCAACTTCGCCTAGGCTCGGAAGAGGTCGAACTCCCCCAAGTCACCGCTGAGGACATCGCCGAGGTAATCTCCATGTGGACCGGGGTGCCCGTTACCCGCATCGCTGGCGAGGAGTCAGAACGGCTATTGCATATGGAGGAGGCTCTCCATCAACGGATCGTGGGCCAAGATGAAGCGATAGAGACCATCTCCAAAGCGGTGCGGCGTGCGCGAGCGGGCCTCAAGGACCCAAAGCGGCCCATCGGAACCTTCATTTTCCTAGGCCCCACGGGCGTAGGCAAGACGGAGACGGCGAAGGCCTTGGCCGAGTTCATGTTCGGCAGCGAGGAAGCGCTCATCAAACTGGATATGTCGGAATTCATGGAGCGCCATAACGTGGCTCGCTTGGTGGGAGCCCCACCGGGCTATGTGGGATACGAGGAGGGAGGGCAACTAACGGAGGCGATACGGCGTCGCCCCTATTCGGTGGTCCTCCTAGACGAGGTAGAGAAGGCGCACCCCGAAGCGTTCAATATGCTCCTCCAGATCATGGAAGATGGGAGTCTAGCCGACGCCAAGGGTCGCCATGTGGACTTCCGCAACACCATCGTCCTCATGACTTCCAATGTGGGAGCCGAACTTCTCACCCGTGAGATGTCCCTAGGGTTTGCCGTTCACCGGGACGAGGCGAAAACCGCCGAAGAAGAGTACCAGAAGATGAAGGAGAAGGTCCTCGACCAACTGAAGAAGACCTTCCGACCCGAGTTCCTTAACCGGATCGATGCCACCGTCGTCTTTCGCGCCCTCACTAAAGGGCAGATCAAACAGATAGTGGAGTTGATGCTCAGCCAGGTGCAAGAACGGCTGCGCCATCAAGAGATCAAACTAGAGACCACGGAAGAGGCCATGGAACTTCTAGCCAAAGAAGGGTATGATCCCCACTTCGGAGCCCGTCCCCTGCGTCGAGTCATCCAACAAAGGGTGGAAGACTCCTTATCCGAAGGGATGCTAGCCGGCGAATTCCAGCGCGGTGACACCGTTGTCGTTGACGTGGTGGAGGAGCAGATACGATTGCGAGCCCTGGAGTTGGTAGAAGGAGAGACCCCTTCCTAATGGGCATGTGGGGATAAGAACAAGAGGCGACCACCCTAGGGTAGTCGCCCCTGTCAAGCAATTTAAACATGTAACCGAACCTTGCTCGGTTGTGCAACATATTTTGTAACCAAGCGCGGTGACTGTTTCTTAAGCGGATGGACGGTACCTGACTGGGTTTTGGCACCATAGAT
>DAOULQ010000246.1:0-14116 GCA_034419095.1 Anaerolineae bacterium
ATCTATGGTGCCAAAACCCAGTCAGGTACCGTCCATCCGCTTAAGAAACAGTCACCGCGCTTGGTTACAAAATATGTTGCACAACCGAGCAAGGTTCGGTTACATGTTTAAATTGCTTGACAGGGGCCCCGGTATCTCTCATAGCAAATGCGACAAATATGGCAGAGGGGTTCGCATATCGAGGCCAAGTGAGGCCGCTCATAGTGATGGCAAGTCGGATTTCCATATCCAACCTAGATAGTAGGACGGGTATAGAAATCTACCTACCAAAACCTGCCGCCACGTGCCATTCCCACTTCGGGAGATTACGAGGATCTCCCCTACTCCCCTTGTGCAGGTCTGATTGGCACATTCAACTCTACCACAGGTTGTCGCATTTTTAATGAGACTAACCGGACTCCGAGTTGACTCATTGAAAATGTTACTTTGAGGGGTATCGTTGCCTCAGAAAGGATGTTACCTAAACTGACGCATCCGATCACATGGGAGGCAACATGCAATGACCAGGAAGGGCAAACGAGAGCTGTTGGAGGCCATTCGACCTCGCTATCTGCGAACCAACAGGAAAGAGAAGACGCGGATTCTGGACGAGGTTGTGACCATTACAGGATACCATCGCAAGCATGCCATCCGCTTGCTGAAACACGGTGTGAAGCCATCAGGAAAGAAGCGAGGCCGGCCCAAGGTCTACACGGGCGAGGTGGTCAGCGCCTTGATCAAAGTGTGGGAAGTCTGTGACCGTATCTGCTCCAAGCGGCTGCATCCGTTTCTGCCCGAGATCGTGGTGGTGCTGGAGCGTAACGAGGAACTGACCCTCTTCGAGGGCTAGAAGAGCCACGCCGGGTGATCCCGATTTATGGGTTAGTGGATATCCACCTTTCTGCATCATAACACACCTTCTCCAACACTTCGATGGCCCGCAGATATTCCACGATTTCGATATGCTCGTGGGGAGTGTGGTCCAGCGAGGAGTCGCCGGGGCCATAGGCGACGATGGGGCAGTTCCATACCGGCCCCACTACGTTCATATCCGATGTCCCGGTCTTGAGCTTGAAGCGGGGGTTGCCACCTGTCGCCCGGATGGCCTTTAGGAAGGCTCTCACCAGAGGCGTCTTCCGGTCGGCAACAAAGGCTTCTTCCCTGCCGGTGAATTCCAGGGATAGGGTTTCCTCGTCCGCACGCCTGCTATCGGCCCATGATGCCACACTCTTCTGGAGGTGAGACACATCCATCCCTGGCGGGGTCCTCACGCCGATGGTCATCTCCACCCGACTGTGAAATCCATCGCCAGAGGAGTTGATGTGGCGCAGGGAAACATCCAGGCAATCGAAGTAGCGGGGCTTACCCTGGTTGAACTGGCGGGCGTAGGACGAGAGCCGCCACCACATCTCCAGGGCCCTCTCGGGTGCTGAAGGCTGCGGCGAGGCGGTGTGGGTTACTGGAGTAGAAAGGCAGTAATGCGCTATTAGTCGCCCTTTGTAGCCCAGGGTGACGCCGTCCCATCCGCTGGGCTCCCCGATGATGGCCATGGCTGGGCGGAAGCGGTTGACGATGTGTCTGGCTCCTTCCCCTTCAGCCTCTTCCCCCACGGCCCCGATGACCACCACGGGCGCATCCTCCAGCCGTGGCGCAGCCCGCACCAGGGCGGTGATGAAAGCCGCCAGTGGCCCCTTGGCGTCCACGGCCCCTCGGCCGTAGAGCTTGCCGCCCTCAACCTGGACGGGGATAAATCCTGGCACGGTGTCGATGTGACCAAGGAAGAGAAGGGGCGAGGGGCGAGGGGCGACTTGCGAGTTTCCAGGCCATTCCCCTATTACATTGCCGACTTCGTCAATTCGAACAGCGAAGCCGAGGGCGGACATCTTTTCGGCCAAGTATTGGGCCAGAGATGCTTCCCGATTGGATGGGCTGTAGATGGATAGAAGGCCTTTAAGGAATTCGACGGCTTCGTAGTCTTTCATAATACTGGATCTGACAGCACTCCCTTTATCGCCCCCACTACTTTCTCCAACTCCTCTCTGCTTATCACTAGCGGCGGCAGGAAACGCATCACCGTGGCTCCACCAGCAAGGGCCAGGACGCCTTGTTGCGCCAGGGCTTCCAAATACGGTGCGGCGTTGCGCTTCAGTTCGATCCCCACCATAAGCCCCAAGCCACGCACCTCCCGGATGAGCGGGGATTCGATCTCCCGCAGCCTGGCGAGGAAATGGCTTCCCAGTTCCGCTGCCCGCTCCGGGAGGTGGTGCTCCTCGATGTAGCGGATGGCAGCCAGGGCAGCGGCACAGGCCAGGGGGTTCCCACCAAAGGTTGTCCCGTGCACCCGCTGGGGCATCTCCCCCCGCCGCTGGTGGATCATTACCGCCCCCATGGGCACGCCTCCGGCAATGGCTTTAGCCAGGCACATCAGGTCTGGCTCCAGACCGTAGTGCTCACTGGCGAACATCCGCCCCGTACGCCCGAAACCTGTCTGGACTTCATCCACGATGAAGAGAATTCCCCGTTCCTGGCAAAGCTCCTGCACCCCTCGCAGGTAGTCGCCGTCGCCGGGGATTACGCCGCTTTCTCCCTGCACAACCTCCAGGATGACAGCAGCGGTGTCGTCGTCCACTCTTTCCTCTGCTCTCTCTAGACGGTTGTAGGGGACGAAGCCAAACCCCGGTACCAGTGGCTCGAAGGGCTCTCGATATTTCCTATTCCAGGTAGCGGAAAGGGCACCAAAGGTGCGCCCGTGGAAGCCGCGCATAGCGGCAAGGATTTTCTTCCTGCCAGTGACCAGCCGTGCGATTTTGATGGCCCCTTCTATGGCCTCAGTCCCTGAATTGCACAGGAAGGCCCGCTCGAAACCCGTTGGAGTTATCTCGGCCAGTTTCGCCAGGAGCCTGGCCCTAACGTCGTTGTAAAAGAGTTCCGAGCAAGTGATAAGGCGACTCGATTGCTGAGATATGGCCTCGGCTACGTAAGGGTTGGCGTGCCCTACAACGGCCACTCCGTGCCCGCTGATGCAGTCAATGTACTCTTTGCCCTCCTCGTCCCATACCCTGGCTCCCTCTCCCCTCACCAATACAATAGGCTGCTTGCGGTAGAAGCCACTGGTATGCCGATTCTCCAAGGCGATGAGTTCGTCCGAAGTGAGCATTCTCTTATCCCTATCTAGTAGTAAATACAGGAGATTACCGCATCAGCCATCTCCCCAGTACTAGCAGCGCCACCCACATCTGGGGTGAGATGCTTGCCATTGGCATAGACTCTCCATATCCCCTCCTCGATCCTTTTGGCTGCCTCTTCCTCCCCCAGGTAAGAAAGCATCATCGCCCCAGCAAGTATCAGAGCTGTCGGATTGGCGATGCCCTGTCCAGCGATATCGGGAGCGGAACCATGAACAGCCTCGAAGACACCCATTCCATCGCCGATGTTCGCCGCTGGAACAAGTCCCAGCCCCCCTACCAGCCCGGCCGCCAAATCGGAGATGATGTCGCCATAGAGGTTAGGACACAGAAGGACATCGTGCCGTCCGGAGTCGAGGACCAAGTCCAGACACACGGCATCGACAATACGCTCGCGATACTCGATCTCTGGATAATCAGCCGCCACCTCTCTAGCACACTCTAAGAATAACCCATCGGAAAGTTGGAGGATATTGGCCTTGTGGACGGCAGTGACCATTTTGCGCCGTTGGCAGCGGGCATAGTTGAAGGCGAAGCGAGCGATGCGCAGGCTTGCTTGACGAGTGACACGCCTTACCGTCTCCGCAGTGTCATCATTCACCTGACGCTCGATGCCGCTGTAGAGACCTTCGGTATTCTCTCTTACAACGACAAGGTCTACGTCTTGGTAGCGGCTGGGGACGCCGGGGATGTTCTTCACCGGACGCAAGTTGGCATAAAGTCCTAGTTTCCTCCGCAAAGCCACTACAACGCTGGAGAAACCAGTGCCAATGGAGGTTGCGACAGGTCCCTTCAGAGCCACGCCGCTGCGGCGAACCTCCTCCAGTATCGCTGCTGGGAGGGGGGCGCCGTACATCTCCAACGCCTTCACCCCTGCCTCAAACGTATGCCACTGGATCTCCACCCCAGTGGCCTCGATAACTTTTCGAGCCGTCTCTGTTACCTCCGGCCCGATACCGTCGCCCGGAATGAGAACTACGGTGTGTCTTCCCATTCAAAGTCCCCGCGTTTGAGGATATAAGGGATGAGCCCTCCATCGGCCAGGATGGCCCTCATAACGGGAGGGAGAGGAGGAAAGGATCGTTCGAACCTTTTGGTGAGGTTCTTGACCCTCCCTTCTTCCAGATCTACCTCCATCTCATCCCCGGTCTCAAAGCCTTCTGTATTGCAGATGATGGGGACGAGGCCCACATTCACCGCATTACGGAAGAAGATGCGAGCAAAAGAGTTTGCCAGCACCGCTTGGATGCCTCTCTCCCGCAGAACCAAGGCGGCATGCTCTCTCGATGATCCCTGTCCGAAATTCTTTCCCGCCACAACGAAATCGCCTGGTTGGGCTTTTTTAGCAAACTGGGGATCAGCATCTTCCAAGGCGTGCTCGGCCAAGGCTTTGAGATCACCCCGCAGGTGATAGTAACGACCAGAGGTTATATGATCGGTACTTATGCCATCTCCGAAACGCCAGACTCTACCTCGAATCACCCTATCTATCATCGGCTCTCCTCGTCTGTGAACCCTCGCGGATCTGTTATCCTGCCTCGTACCGCCGTGGCAGCCGCGGTAGCGGGGGAGGCGAGAAAGATCTCCCCCTGGGGGTTGCCCATTCGCCCCTGGAAGTTGCGGTTCTGAGTGGAAAGGCAGCGGTCCCCGTCCGCAAGGATGCCCTGATGAACTCCCACGCAGGCCCCACAGCCAGGAGGAAGAATGACGGCCCCTGCCTCAATGAAGGTCTCCAGCAGTCCCTCCCTCAGAGCGTCGAGGTATGTTCCTCGCGAAGCCGGTCCTACAAGGAGTCGCAGGTGGGGATGGACCTTGCGGTCCTTCAGGATTCTGGCCGCAACCCTGAGATCGGAAAGCCGCCCATTTGTACAGGTGCCGATGAAGACCTGGTTGATGGTCACGCCTTCGGCTTCTTCGATAGAGCGGACGTTATCTACGAGATGGGGAAATGCCACCTGAGGCGAGAGGTCACTTACATCGAGTTCTATTAAGCGCTCATAAGAAGCGTCCAGGTCGGGCGAGAGAGGCGCGTAGTCTTTCCCCCTCCCCTGATCTTCGAGGAATCTGTGTGTGACCTCATCAGCGCCACAAAGCCCGGCTTTGGCTCCCGCCTCGACAGCCATGTTGCAGAGAGTCAGCCGCTCTTCGACGCTCATCTCTTCGACCCCTGGCCCGCCGAACTCAAGTGCTCTGTAAGTCGCTCCATCGGCCTTCAAGAACCCAATGAGGCGCAGGATGACATCTTTGGCCAAGACCGCGGGCTGAAGTTGACCTCTTAACTCGATGCGGAAGGTCTGGGGGATCCTCAGCCAAGTCTTGCTCAAAGCCATCGCTGCCCCCACATCGGTGGAGCCCATCCCCGTGGCAAAGGCACCCAGGGCCCCGGCAGTACAGGTGTGAGAATCGGCCCCGATAATGATGTGGCCAGGTTTGGCCCATCGCTCGGCTACGATTTGATGACAAATCCCGGATCCAGCCTCGAAGAGATGGGCTCCCCTTTCCACAGCGAAGGTTCGCAAGCGCTTCTGCACGTTGGAGAGCTCCTTGTGTGGCGAGGGGGCAGCGTGATCGAAGAAGAGAAGGGTAGTCACGGCTAGATCTTCCCCCCCCAGTGCCTCAAATTGTGTCAAGGCTAGAGGCCCTGTCCCCTCATGAGCCAGGAGGAGATCCACAGGGGTTACGACAAACTCCCCCGCCTTGACCTCACGCCCTATCCGTTGGGCGATGATCTTCTCCACCAAAGTGTATCCCATCATCGAGCTCCAACGGTGAGCTCCTTGTGTAGGAGCATCAATTCCTTGTCGAAAAGCGGCCTCTTCAACTCCACCGCCGTAGCCCGCACTTGCTCTAAAAGCCTGTTTGCCGTCTCTGCATCTAGTTCGATGCCGAATTCGACACTGAACTTGTGAATGAGAGCCTTGGAGCCGGAGTGCTTACCGATGACGATCTGGCGTTGCAGGCCTACCTCCTCAGGGCTGAAAGCCTCGTAGTTAGCGGGGTTCTTGAGGATGCCGTCAGCGTGGATGCCAGATTCATGGGCAAAAACGTTCGTCCCGATGATCGCCTTCCAGATGGGGATGGCCCGTTGGCTTGCTCCTGCCACGTACTCAGCAACCTCGCGGAAGCGAGTGGTATCTACCCCTAGATCCACCCCGTGAAGGTGTTTCAGCGCCATCACCACCTCTTCGAGGGGGGAGTTGCCTGTCCTCTCGCCCAGCCCTCCTATGGAGGCTACCACCGAACCCGCGCCGGCTCGAACCCCTGCCAGCACGTTGGCCGTAGCCATCCCGAAATCGTTGTGCATATGCAATTCGATAGGCAAGGAGATCTCTTGGCCGATGAGCCTTATGCGCTTATAGGTGATAAAGGGATCGTCTACCCCAAGGGAGTCGCAGTAACGCACCATCCTCGCCCCAAGCCTTTCGGCTAGACGATAGTACTCTATCAAGAAAGAGAGATCGGTGCGAGAGGCATCCTCTGCACTCACGGTGAAGAAAAGGCCATGGCTCTTAGCCTCGTCTGCCGCCTCCTCTACCTGCTCCAAAACCCATTCCCGCGAGCGGCGGAACTTGCGTTCGATGTGGATGTCCGAGGTGGAGATGGAGACGATCACCCCCTGGACGCCACACTCGGCAGCATGGCGTACGTCTTCTTTTCGTGCCCTGGCAAAAGCGTTGATCTCCAAGGGATGGTCATCCCCTCTCACTTTCAAGTCGGCTTCCACTACAGCCCTTATGCACTCTTTCTCCTCCGGGCCTAAGACGGGGAAGCCAGCCTCGATGGCCGGCACCCCTATCGCAGCCAAAAGGGCCGCGATCTGCCTTTTCTCCCATGGAGTGAAGATCACTCCTACCGCCTGTTCGCCGTCCCGCAAAGTCGTGTCCAGAAGCCGAATTTTAGAGGTCATCTCCCACTCCTCCTTTCCCTCAGAGCCAGGTATTCCTCCACCACCTCTTTGTCGAAAAGGGAGCGCTTGAGGGCGATCGATTTTGCCCTCAGTATTGGGACCAGCTCCAGTACTTCCTCCTCCGAAGGGTGATGGGCGTATTCCCGCAGTTTTTGGCGTAGCACACTGGGGCCGGAGTACTTCCCCACATTGAAGTGATGCGAAAGCCCCACCTCGCCCGGGAGGAACATCTCGTAGGTTGACGGATCGCGCACCGCCCCGCTGGCCCTTTCCTCTGACTCGTAGACGAAGAGGCTGCTCCCCACCACCGGCTTCCAGGCTGGCAAAGGCCGTCCCGACGCCAGGGCCACATAGTCCGAGAGCTCGCGGAAAAAGGAGGTACGCATGCCCAGGTTGATCCCCTCGCAATACTGGAGGGCCATCACCAGTTCTTCCAGCGAGGCGTTCCCCGCCCGCTCCCCCAGCCCGTTGACGGTGGTGTTGACGTAGGTAGCCCCTGCCTTGAGTCCAGCGATGGCGTTGCCCACGGCCATTCCAAAGTCGTTGTGGGTGTGCATTTCGATGGGCATATCCGTCTCCTCGAGCAGGGCCTTGACGCGCTTGTACGTTTCAAAGGGGTCCAGAATGCCCACCGTATCGCAATAGCGCAGACGATCGACGCCGGCCTCCTTGGCTACGAGGGCGAATTCGATGAGGAAGTCAAAGTTGGCCCTCGAAGCATCCTCAGCGTTCACGGAGACGTAGAGATCATGGCCCTTGGCAAACTCCACGGCGCGCTTTACAGAGTCCAACACCCATTGCCTATCGCGCATTAACTTGTGCTCGATGTGAATATCCGAGGATGAGATCGAAACTGCGACTGCGTTGACACCGCAGTCGAGGGAATGTTGTACGTCATCAATCACAGCCCGATTCCAGGCAAGGATGCTGGTTGGAAGTTCCAGGTCTACGATTTCCTTGATGGCCTCCTTCTCATCGCCGCCCATGGCAGGGATACCCACCTCTATCTGATGCACGCCCAGCCGGGCGAGCATCTTGGCGATGTTGACTTTCTCCTCGTTGGCGAAAACCACCCCTGCCGTTTGTTCACCATCCCTGAGGGTCGTATCATCGATGTAAACAGGCGCTTGGACCTTCGAAGAGAGCATCTCCTCAGGTAAGACACCCCATAAGCCAAGGGGTCCAAATCTCTTCATATCATTCCTCCCATCCGTTAACCCAGCGCTTGAGGATTGCATCCACATCATCTAGAGAAGGGGGCTTCTCATCCGCAAGTGCCTTTATATGGGCCGTGGCTTGCTTTATCTGCTCTCTGCCCAACTTAAGTCCCAGCTGTTCAGCACGCCATTTGATGGCATGCCAACCGGTGAGTCTATGAGCGATGGATATATAGCGGGTAAGGCCGAAATCCTTGGGGTCCAAGATCTCATAGGCCCTTGGATCGTTCAATATGGCTTTGGCATGGATACCAGCCTTATGGGCGAAGGCCGTTATGCCGGTGATATAGTTGTTGAAGGGGATATCCACTCCCACTAACCTGGCCACCATCTCGTCCAACTTCTTTATCATCGCCAGATTATATTTGCGGACGAGGCTGGGGTCAATAGCATATAGCCTAGCAACAAACCCTCCCAAAGGGGTAATGCCATTTCGCTCCCCAATTCCTATGATGCTTGTATCTACGCAGGTGGCGCCGGCTTCAAGGGCAGCATAACTATTGGCAATGGCGCATCCGGAATCATTGTGTCCATGAAACTCCAACTCGGCCCGAACCAGCGTCTTAAGCTCCGAGACTAGCTCATAGACCTCAAAGGGGGTAGCCACCCCGACCGTGTCAGCTATCCCTACCCGATCAACACCTATTTCATCAGCCATCCGATATACCTGGCGTAGGTCCTCCCGACTGCTGCGGAAAGAGTCCTCTGTGCTGAACCGAACTTCTATATCAGGGCGCTGTTCT
This sequence comes from Anaerolineae bacterium, assembly GCA_034419095.1. Taxonomy (GTDB): domain Bacteria; phylum Chloroflexota; class Anaerolineae; order UBA7937; family UBA7937; genus UBA7937. The sequence continues at coordinate 9,032 of DAOULQ010000246.1, forward strand.
TTGATATAGGAAAGAACCTCGGCTGCGGTTTCGATGATTTGGGGGATCTCTTTGCCGTGAGAAAAGCGTCGAAGGAGGGAGCTGGTTCCGATCACGATATCTATGCCATCCAACTGTAACTCCATAGCCTTGGCTGCATCGTCCTTGAAGCAACGAATGTGGGTCAGGGTCTTGGTCCGAAGGCCCATCCCCAAAATGGCCTTGATGTCTTCGTAGCTCTTAGGCGATACCACCGGCGAGGTAAGCTCGATATACTCTACCCCGAATTCATCAAGGGTCTGAGCTATCTCCAACTTCTGCTCGGTGGTGAAGTTAGCCCCTACGAACTGCTCTCCCTCTCTCAAGGTGGACTCGATGATCTTGAACTCTGTAATGTTAGTAGTGTTGGGCTTCACTCATAGGCCTCCATCCATTATCACCGTTCCCTCTCCCTCTAGGGCTCGTTGGACAGGCTTCGCCACACGACCATCAGCGATGATCACCTGGCTCACACCATCGTTCAGAGCCTCCATGGCCCCCAATAGTTTCTTCTTCATCCGCCCGTCGGCGTAGCGGTCTAGGTACTCTTCCATCTGCGCTGGCGGGATGTGGGTGATGAGCGAATCCTCGTCGGAAACGTCACGCAACAGGCCTGGCACGTTGGAAAGGATGATCACCTTTTCCGCTTTCAGAGCCGAACCGATCGCCGCGGCCACCCGGTCCCCGTCCACGTTCAGCGCCTCGCCCTGGTGGCTGATGGCAAGTGGGGCCACCACTGGCACGTAGCCCGCCTCCAACAGCGTTCGCAGTAGCCCGGCGTTGACCCGCTCGATCTTGCCGCTGTACTCGCCTCGCAGCACTTTGCGCTTGCCGTTTTCGACGATGCGCAGCGCGGACTTGCGCTTGCCCTCCAGCAGACGCCCGTCTAGGCCCGACAGGCCGAAGGCGTTGACTCCCAGTTGCTGGAGCCATTCTACCAGGAGCGTGTTCACCTTCCCGGCAGCCACCATAGCGAAGATTTCCAGGGTTGCCCGGTCGGTATAGCGGCTCTGGAAACCGGAGGGTGAGGTCACAAAGCGTGGCGGCTTGCCGAGCCTCTCGGAGATAACGTTGGTCTCGTGAGAGCCGCCATGGACCAGGATCATTGTCTGGCCCTGCTTGACGAGAGTGGCCACGTCCTCGCAAATCGCTTTCGTATCCAGTTCGCTATTCCCGCCGACTTTGATGACCAGCATGCTCTGTCTCCCCATTGTAGTTACGAAAGGCTAAATAGGGTGCAGCCCCGGAAACTCCAAGCCCATTGTCTCCACTAATCCCAGCATCAGGTTCATCGCCTGTACAGCGTTCCCCGCCGCACCCTTCATCAGGTTGTCGATGGCCGAAATCACCACCACGCGGTTTGTCCCCTCTTCCACGGCAAAGCCGATGTCGCAGTAATTGGAGCCTGAGAGGAACTTGGGTTCCGGGAAGCGGTAGATGCCCCGCCTGGCTGCCACCAGGCGGATAAAGGGCTCATCGGCATAATCCTCGCGGTAGATTTGCCACACTTCCTTCTGCGAAAGCGGCTCCTTGAGGAAACAATGGCCCATGGCCGATGCCCCCCGCACTATGCCCACCGAGGTAACCGAGAAATGGATGCGGGGCTCCTCTCCGAAGTTCAGTTCCTGCAAGAGCTCGGCCAGATGGCGATGAGTGGTCGGGGCATAAGTACGCACAACCCCTGCTCGCTCAGGGTGATGGGAGGCCGGAGTAGGCTTACTACCGCCTTCGGAGGAGCCCACTTTCACCTCCACCACTGTCCGTTCCACAAGCCCCCGTCGGTAGAGAGGATAGAGGCCCAGGATAGTGCAGGCGGCGTTGCACCCCACGCCGCTCACATATCGGGCGTTGCTGATTTCCCCCCGGTGTAATTCGGGCAAGCCGTAGACGAACCGCTCTAGCCACCGGGGAGCCGGGTGTTCCAGTTCATACCAGCGCACGTAACCCTGGGGGACCTTGAGCCGGAAGTCCGCCGAGAGGTCCACCATGCGCTCCGCCAGCGAAGCGAATTGCTCGATACGATGCATCGCCTGACCGTGGGGAAAGGCTAGGAAAAGCAGATCGCAGGGCTCCAGATCGTCAATCCGCACGAAGCGCAGTCCTGTCCGCTCCCGCAGATTGGGGTGGAGGAAGTGAGCAGGCTTTCCCGCATACGTCTCTGAACTGATCTGTTTCACCCTTACCTTGGGGTGACCCAGGAGAAGCCTCAGCAGTTCTCCCCCTACATATCCCGAAGCGCCCACGATGGAAGATTGAATCATTCTTATCCTCTAGAGATCGCCCTTCTTTAGCACCAGCGTCATAATCATCCTCGGTTAAACCTCGAGAAGCAAAAAGCCTTCGGTAGCCCCATCTTTCATCCCTATTGCCAAGAAAGCCAAAGCACTGGTATAAAGTCTATAACCTCTTTATGGGGATGAACACCCTCGTAAAAGATACTCTACCATCTTCCCTGCAATATCGACCTCTACTACCTGCATTGCTCCGTGGAACTCGGGGTTGTGATTGACCTCGTTGACCAGAAGGGCGGACGGGCTACTGCCTGCGTCTACAGGCACCTCGAAGATGTCCACGGCGAGGATGCCACCGCCGACGGCCCTGGCTGCCTTCAGGGCCAGGGCCTCAAGATCAGGTGTAATAGGACATACCTCCGGCCTGCTGCCCCGGGCTGTGTTGGTTATCCAGTGCGAAGAATAGCGGTAGATAGCGTAGACCACCTCGTCCCCCACCACCAACACCCGGATGTCACGCCCCGGCTTTTCTACGTATGGCTGGAGATAAAAAACCGAGTTGAAAGTGCCGCCCATGAAGCGCCTGTGCTCCAGGATGCTCTCAGCCATCGAGGGGTTGTCCAGTTTGGCCAGGAGCCTGCCCCAGGAACCGCGCATCGGCTTGAGTACTGCCGGATAGCCGATTTTCTCGATAGCCTTTAGGGCTGCCTCGGGTGTAAGGGCCATCGCCGCAGGCAAAGTAGGCACCTTGTGCTCCAGAAGGGCTAAAGTGGTGAAAGCCTTGTCTCCCGCGGTGCGGATGACCGGAAAGGAGTTCACCGTTTTTACCCCCAGGCTTTCCAGAACCTTGGACGCATAGAAGGCTTCCCGGTGGCTTATGCAACGGGTGAGAACCACTTCACAGTCAAGGATGGCCATCTCCTCTGGCCTTTCGCCGTGGAGGGAGAAGTAAAGCTTGCGAACATCGAATTTCCTGAAGTCCACTCCTCGCTTCCGAAGGGCCTCGAAAATCAGTTTCTCTTCAATTCGGATGCGGGAGCAAAGGACACCGACCTTCCCGACCCCATAGATGCCTCCTGTATTCGCGTGATTTATAATTCACGTTTTGTGATTGGCAATTCCCAATACATAATCCGCCATCCTGGCTGGGATATCCACGCCAGTGGGTTCAATACTGTTGCGGAACTCAGGCGTGTGGTTGACCTCGCTCACCAGGAGTCTCCCATCGGGGGCTTCGAGGATGTCCACGGCCACTATGCCACCTCCAACAGCCCAGGCTGCCGCCCGGGATACCTCGTCTATCTCAGGGGTGATAGGGCAGTTGGTGGCCGTGGCTCCCCGAGCGGTGTTGGTTATCCAATGGGGTGAATTCCGGTAGATGGCAGCGATGGTCTCATCGCCTACCACAAAGGTGCGTATATCTCGGCCCGGTTTCTCCACGTATTCCTGAATGTAGAAGACCGAGTGGATATAACTACCTAGAGTGCTCTTGTGTTCCAGAACGGCCTCGGCGGCGTCCTGGTCGTTAACCTTGGCCAAGAGTCGTCCCCAGGAGCCATGGAGCGGCTTGAGCACCACTGGGTAGCCCATGGTTTCGATGGCCTCCAAGGCCGCCCTTGGCGTGAAGGCTACCATCGTGCGCAGGCTGGGGACGCTGTGCTCAATAAGGGCTACGGTGGTGAGGAGCTTGTCGCCGCAGGTCTGGATGACCTGGTGGGTATTGATGGCCTTCAGGCCCCAGCTTTCCACCACCCTGGAGGCGTAGAGAGCCTGGGTCTGGCTGATGCAACGGATGAGGATGGCGTCGTACCCCCTCAAGGCCCCGTCCATCAGGGCAAAGGGCAAATTATCTATATTGAGCCTGGAGCACTCAGCACCCGCTTCATCCATGGCTTTGAGGAGCATTTTTTCTTCCACCCGGATGCGGGAGACCAGTACCCCTATCCCCATAGCTACTCTCCCCAATCCTCCTCTACTTCTGGGGCCAGTTCCAGCGTGGGCGGGTTGAGGCTGATCACTTCCAGTTCCACCCCGCAGTCATGGCAGGCGAGGATCTCCCCCCCTTCCGTGTCCGGGGCCAGATCGATCTGGGCTCCGCACTCAGGACACTCTACCATAGCATACCTCCTAGAGTTAGGGTTTTGGAGTGTGGCTTTACTGCTACGATTGGAACCGAGGCACTCCACAGAATAAAGAGGCCGACTCCCCTTATTCCTGTGTTTGGAGAGCCGGCCTTCTTTCGCCTATAGTTGCGCTAATTGCTTCTAAACTCGATCGCCCCCGTAGCAAGTCAACGCGACTCCGCTAGACCCTCCAAACATGGGGATCCGCTTAGGCCTAGGCCTAACACGCTTTCGAAGCCGAGGATCTACCGAAGCCGTCATCAAACGTTAGCCTCTCTGAGATTTAGCGCATATTATAGCACAATATGCTTCTGTTGTCAACTTGCCGGTTAGTCTCATTAAAAATGCGACAACTGTGGTAGAGTTGAATGTGCCAATCAGACCTGCACAAGGGGAGTAGGGGAGATCCTCGTAATCTCCCGAAGTGGGAATAGCACGTGGCGGTAGGTTTTGGAAGGTAGATTTCTATACCCGTCCTACTATCTAGGTTGGATATGGAAATCCGACTTGCTATCACTATGAACGAACGGCCCCACTTGGCCTCGATATGCGAACCCCTCTGCCATATTTGTCGCATTTGCTATGAGAGCATGCTATATTGGTTTAGTCAAGAGGTGCATCCTGCTGTTGACGGGAGAAAGCCTTGTGAGTGGGGCAGGGTAGGCCCTCGCTCTTCTTCTCCAGGTCCCAATCTAGCATCGAGATCCGGGACA
>DAOULQ010000247.1:0-1781 GCA_034419095.1 Anaerolineae bacterium
GCGGCGGCCTCATCCTCATTGGTATAGCAATTGACCGCCACCTTGGCTCCCAGGGAGGCTAGTTTGAGGGCGATGGCCCGTCCGATGCCCCGAGAACCCCCGGTGACGAGAGCCACTCTATCGGTTAGGTCTATCACTTTGCCCTCCTTGTATCAGGCTTAGGTTCATCTTCACCTCTTCCAGGCTCTTCATCCCGATGACTAAGGAATGAAAATAGGGATACCGGTTCACGTAATCGATGGCTTCATAAGGATCGATTGTTCCGCTACCCAGGATCTTCATGAGGCACACCCCTTTGCCAGCCTGATAAGTGTCCTTTATGGAGGCCCACATCTGGTCCATATCACCGTCCTCGATTTTCGTTGGCTGGCCATTGTAAAGCCAGGAGCCGGTCTTGTTAGCGATGGTCAGAACCACCTCCACCAGAGCCGATTTTGCGACCCTCCTCGTCGTCTCCACGCTGTGGGTAGAGAGGCCGACGGCTCGAATTAAGCCCTCCTCTTTGGCTCCTTGGAGAAACGAGAGTGTCTTTTTTGCGCCTTCCAACCATTCCGGCTTAACGTAGTGCAGAAGCATAATATCGATGTAGTCGGTCTCCAGTTCTTCCAGGGAACGGTGCAGGCTCTTCTCCGCCTCCTCCACGGTCTCGGCGGAGGTCTTGGTCATTACGACGACATCCTCTCTACCCACCTGTTGCAAGGCGGCCGCAACATGGGGATGGGTGCCGTAGTCATCCGAGGTATCCCAGAAGTTCACTCCCTGTTCGTGGGCTTGAACCAAGATTCGACCGCCTTCCTGAGGTGAAGACTTCTCACCATAGAGGCCCAGATAGACGGTTCCGAAACAGAGCCCGGAGACTAGGAGGCCGGTACGACCGAGAGAAATCATAGCCTAAAACCTCGCAACTCTTCTAGGCGGCCTACATTTACGACCTGGGCTCCTTTATCGATCCGCTTAACCAGCCCACTGAGCACATTTCCCGGCCCCACCTCTATGAAGGTGGAGACGCCTTCTCTTATCATACATTGGATCGACTGGGTCCAGCGGATAGGGAAGGCGAGTTGCTGAACGAGTTCGTTTTTTATCTCCTTGGGGGAGGTGATGGGCTGGGCGGTGAGGTTGGCCACAACCGGGATCTCCGCTCGGCGGAAGGGGAGGCGAGCGACCACCTGGGCGAAGAGGGTGGTCGCGGAGGCCATGAGGGGCGAATGGGCCGCGATACTCACCGCTAAGGGGACGACCCGCCGTGCGCCTCTCTCCTGTGCCAACTTCATGGCCGTTTTTAGGGCTTCCTTAAGCCCGGAGATGACGACTTGGCCGGGACAGTTGTAGTTGGCTACAGCTAAAGTTCCTGGGTTTTGGGAAGCGACTTGGTCGCAGATCTCTTCCACTACCCTCTCTTCCAAGCCTAGGATAGCGGCCATGCCCCCTGGCTTTTCTCTTCCCGCCTCCTTCATCAGGCGGCCACGCTCTCTCACCAGGGGCAGAGCCTCCTCGAACCCCAGAGCGCCCGCCACCACCAGGGCGGTATATTCTCCCAGACTATGGCCTGCGACATAGGCGGGTTCAAACGACCCTTGGGCAGATAGGGCCTCCCAATAGGCTATGCTGGTAGCCAATATGCTCGGCTGCGTGTTGATGGTGTCGCTCAGCACCTCCTCAGGCCCCTGGAAGATGAGGTCTGAGAGGCGGAACCCCAGAGCCTCATCGGCCTGGGAGAAGATGGCTTGGGCCTGGGGCCACCCTTGGCAAAGATCTCGACCCATACCTACGTATTGGGA
>DAOULQ010000248.1:0-2682 GCA_034419095.1 Anaerolineae bacterium
GGGGTGGACGACATCAGGGATCTGAGAGAGAAGATCCACTTCGCGCCCAGCGACGCCCGTTACAAGTTCTACATCATCGATGAGGCGCATATGCTCTCCACCTCTGCCTTCAACGCCCTCTTGAAGACCTTGGAGGAGCCCCCAGCCCACGCCTATTTCGTCCTGGCCACTACCGCGCCCCATAAGATACCGGCTACTATCCTCTCCCGTTGCCAGCGGTTTGACTTCCGTCCCATCCCCATGAAGAAAATCATAGGCCGCCTGAAGTGGATAGCGGAGCAAGAAGGGCTAGAAGTGGAACGAGAGGCGTTAGAACTGATCGCTCGCCAGGCCACGGGAAGCATGCGGGACGCCGATAGCCTCTTGGACCAGGTGGCTTCTTATGGGGAGGAGATCACCCTCCTCCAAGTGCAAACCATCCTGGGCACCACCTCCTCCCAAGCGGTGGCCGACCTTGTGGCCAGCCTGGCGGCGCGGGAGGTATCGCGAGGGCTAGATCTCATCAACGAGACCATCGCTGATGGCGCCGATCCTAAGCAGTTCGGTCAGGAAATCATCGAATATCTTCGCGGCGTGCTTCTGATAAAAGTGGCGGCCCAAAACCCTCCCCATGTCACCCCCGAGACGGCTCAGGAGATGACCTTGCGGGCAAAGCAGTTCTCCCTGTCTGGACTCCTCACCACCATCAGGCTCTTCAGCAAAGCCACCTTGGACAAAGCCGCCTTCCCACCTCATCTCCCTTTAGAGTTAGCCTTCGTAGAAGCCACTCTCCCCGAGACGGGGAAGGCGTCCATTACAGATAAGACCCAGCCAGGATCGCGGCCCGGGCCGCGACAGACAAAGGCCCAGGAACGGCAAGAAACGGCTTCCCCTCCGCCCACAGAGGCTAAGGTAGATAAGACGCTCTCTTCAAGAGAGACGAAAGACCCCCAGGCCCTGGAGCGAATTGAGAACCTCTGGGAGGAGCTATTGACTCAGGTAAAGAAGCGGAACATGCATGTGGAAGCCCTGTTGAAATCCTGCCAGCCTGTGGCCGTGGACGAGGACGTAGTGGTCCTGGGCTTCTACTACCCCTTCCACAGGGGGCGCATCCAAGAGCCCAGGTGTAAGGGCCTGGTGGAAGAGGTCCTATCTCAAGCGATGGGTCAACCTTATCATATCGAATGTGTGCTCCTGGCCGATAGGGGGAAGAGGCGAGAGCCACGCGAAAAACGCGACCTCGAAGCGGTAAAAGAAGACCCCCTCATCAAGGCCGCCTTGGAGATGGGAGGGGAGATCACCGAGGTAAAGAGTCCCCCGCCAGAACCATAGCGGCGTTCGTCATCCTGTCTTCGACCCTGAGGCCTCCTAGGAGCGAAGGACAGCATCCAAAGGGAAGGAAAAATGGCCAAGAGAAAGCCGCGACCTGCACGACAACGACCCCCCACCCTCAAACAGATCCAAGAACTCCAAGCCAAGATGCTAGAGGCCCAAGAGGCGCTGGGGCAAGAGACGGTCTCCGTCTCCGCTGGGGGTGGTGCCATCAAGGTGGTGATGAGCGGACACCAGAAGATAAAATCCATCCAGATCGATCCTGCCGTCCTGGAAGATGTGGAGATGCTGCAAGATCTCATCATAGCGGCCATAAACGAAGCCATCGAGAGATCCCAACAATTGGCGGCTGATAAGATGAGCGCCTTCACCGGCGGCCTCCAAGGGTTGATCTAGCATGCGTAGGCTGGCCAAACCCGTAGCCCGTTTGGTGGAGGAACTGAGCCGTCTCCCCGGCATCGGCCCCAAGACCGCCTCCCGTCTCACCTTCTACCTCCTGCGGGCACCGAAAGAGCAAGTCAAAGCCCTCTCCCAAGCCATCGGCGAACTCCGAGAGAAGATAGTCACCTGCGAGATCTGCTACAACATAACCGAAGAGAGTCCCTGTGATATCTGCCGCGATGAGGAGCGCGACCGCTCTCTACTCTGCGTGGTAGAAGAGCCCCTGGACGTCATAGCCATCGAGCGAACCGAGTATAAAGGGCTCTATCACGTCCTAGGTGGCGTCATCTCCCCTATGGATGGCATCGGCCCAGAGAACCTCAAGATAGCGCAACTCCTCCGCCGCTTGGAGAGTGAGCCGGTGAAAGAAGTGATCCTAGCCACCAACCCCAGCCTGGAAGGGGAATCGACGGCTATCTATATCCGACGACTGCTCTCCTCCCCCATCAAAGTCACCCGCATAGCCCACGGCCTCCCTGTGGGTGGCGACCTGGAGTACGCCGACCAGGTTACCCTCACCAGAGCCCTTGAAGGGCGCAGGGAGATGTGAAAGTTGAAATCGGCCTCTAGACGCATGTGCTGAGGGCTGGGCTTGGAAGAGGTCTCAATATATTGTCAAGCTCATGCTCCTTGCCCTCACCACCGCCTTGAAGCCGTTGTACTTTCCTGTGCTGTCACAAGTGACCTTCTACGTATAATGCACCAGGATGGAGCGGATCGATGAGAGATGAACCCTTGGAGTTGAGCCCGGAAGATAGGGAATGGCTGAAGGCCAACTGGCATTACCCCTCGGAGATACCGTCATCCCTGTCAAGCAATTTAAACATGTAACCGAACCTTGCTCGGTTGTGCAACATATTTTGTAACCAAGCGCGGTGACTGTTTCTTAAGCGGATGGACGGTACCTGACTGGGTTTTGGCACCATAGAT
>DAOULQ010000249.1:0-9837 GCA_034419095.1 Anaerolineae bacterium
GAGCGTACCGAAGAGGGGAGGGGCTACCTTCTTCCCCGTGACGGCGATGCGGATGATGCCGAAGAGTTGCCCCGCGGTCAGACCTAGGTCATCGGCCAGGCGGCGAAGGGTCTTCTCCAGGCTCTCCTCGTCGAAGAGGGGCAGTTCCTCCAGCCTTTCCCATGTCACCTTCAGGGCGGCGTATGATTCTTTGGCGGTCATCTTCTTTCCTATGAGGGACTTGGGGTCGTAGGCCATCTCTTCCTTGAAGAAGAAATCGACCAACTCCACACTGTCGCTCAGGATCTTCATCCGCTCCTGGATGAGGGGGACTAGGCGGTGGACCGTCTCCATATCGGCCTCCAGCCCTGCCTTATCTATGAAGGGCAGGAGTCGTTTGGCCAAGTCGTCGGGCTCCAGTTGACGGATATAGACCCCGTTCATCCACTCCAGTTTCTCGTCGCTGAAGACGGAGGCGGCGGGGTTCACCTTCTCCAGACTAAAATGCTCGATCAACTCCTCCCGGGTGAAGAGTTCTGTCTTATCGTCGTAGGCCCAACCCAAAAGGGCCAGGAAGTTGACCATCGCCTCGGGCAGATAGCCCGCATCTCGGTAGTCGGTCACGGAGGTGGCTGCATGCCGCTTGGAGAGTTTGGTGCGATCTAGGCCCAGGATCATGGAGACATGGGCGAACTGAGGCGGGCTATGTGCCAGGGCCTCATAGATCCGTATCTGGCGGGGAGTATTAGCCAGATGCTCGTCGCCGCGGATAACGTGGGTTATCTGCATCAGAATATCATCGACCACCGCGGCGAAGTTATAGGTAGGGAAACCGTCGGCTCGCACGATGATGAGATCGTCCAGTTGCTGGTTGGCGAAATGGACATCTCCCCGCACCAGGTCGTGGATTACCGTCTCTCCTTCCAGAGGCATGGCGAAGCGGAGGGCTGGTTTTCTGCTCTGGGCTTCGAGGGTGGCCCTTTCCCTCCGGGATAGGTCTCGGCAACGGCGATCATAGCCCGGCGTTTCCTCCCTAGCCAGAGCGGCTTCTCGCCGCTCCTTCAGTTCCTCCGGGGTGCAATAGCAAAGGTAAGCCTTTTTCTCCTCCAAGAGCCTCTCTGCGGCAGCACGGTAGAAATGGAGCCGTTGCATCTGGAAGTAGGGCCCCAGATCGCCTCCTACTTCCGGCCCCTCATCCCAGTCGAGGCCCAGCCAGCGGAGGGAATCCAAAATGCCGCCCACCGATTCTTCGGTGGAGCGGATCTGGTCTGTGTCCTCGATACGCAGGATGAAGGTGCCTCCATGCTTCCGGGCGAAGAGCCAGTTGTAGAGGGCGGTGCGTGCCCCCCCTACATGCAAGTAGCCTGTGGGAGAGGGGGCGAACCTGACGCGAACCATCTTACTCATAGGAACCTCTCGAAGTTTTCGATTTGCCATTGTAGTTGCTGACGGTAGGTAGGGTGGCGGCGGAAGGGGCGGATGCAATCCTCAAGTTGTGCGTTCCCCACTATCTCTATCTCCTCTAAATCGCCTGTCCCTAAACCCTTCACCTTGCAATAGTAGAGGTAGCCGATCTCCTCTATATCGTAGTCCATGAGTTTTGCCGCCACCGTGTCGGCGGCCAGAAAATCGGTGCTGGCGATGGCCACCTGCAACTCCACCGGGTCTCCATATTCGGGGCCCGGCCCTTCCATCCCCACGAAGCCGTCAACGATGCTCAGATGAGGGGCTATATATTTGGCCAGGGTATAGAGGTTGAGGTTGAGGGCTGGGTACCCTTGGTGCATAGTGGACTTGTCGCTCCTGAGAACCGTCGTGGACACACCTCTTTTGAGTCCCTCCAGGGATGGCGCGCTTTTCACCCAAGAAGGGGTAGCCCTGGATAAAGTGCGGAAAAGCGTGCTACTTCCCCTTCTTTGATCGCGAATGAGGCTTCCCATGATCATATTCTTCAGGGAGAGAGTGATGATCACCGTATCGTGGGTCTTAGGCGGGCCGATGGAGATGCGGTAGGGGCTCTCCCAGACGGTCTTGGCCAGGCGCAACTCTAGGGGAGCCAGATTCCGGTCATATACCTCTACCTTCACCCACCGGTCTCTATTGAGATCCATCAGCCGAACGGCATACTCTTCGATCAACGGCTCATAGCCGAAGTTTCGAAACCCCTCGAAGGTGTCATTGAGGCTGGCCCCCTCGCCGATGGTTATAGAACCGCCATAGCGGGATCCCAGAAAGTCGAGGAGGGCTCGTACCCCTTCTACATGGGTGGCCGCCAGTTGATTTTTGGTAGAGACGAAGTTGGGCTTAATGAGCAGCCCATCTGGAGGCAACTTGATCTTCTCTCCGATGTACTCCAGGGCTTGGGCTATGTTTCGGTATCTATCTGAGCCCTTGATGAGGGCCACTCTACTTTTCACTGGAACTCCAGTTTTCGATGGCGCACGAGGATGCTTTGCACTACCCCTTCCGCCAGGAGAAGGGTTATGAGCCCGCTGCCTCCATAACTCATGAAAGGGAGAGATGTACCGGCGGCGGGGATGAGCCCTATGTTCATCCCTATGTTGACGAAGGCTTGGAAGGCGATCACGGTCGCCACGCCGCAGGCGATCAATTTCCCGAAATCGTCGTGAGATAGTTCCGCGGCCCGGAGGATCCGCAAAAGGACGATGCTTAAGAGAAGGAGGAGGATCAGAACGCCCACAAAGCCCAGTTCTTCCCCCAGGACGGAGAAGATGTAGTCGGTATGGCGGACGCGGAGGAAATGTAACTGGTTCTGGGAGCCGCTGCCGAACCCTCTTCCCCACCACCCTCCTGACCCCACAGCGATGCGGGCTTGATTGATGTTGTACCCCACCCCCAATGGATCGTACTGGGGGTTGAAGAAGATGATGATCCGCTTACGCATATAATCTTCCAGGGAGAGCCAGATGAGCGGTGTGCCCAGAACGCCTAGGAGGGCCAGGATAGTGATATGTCGCAAGCGGGCCCCAGCCAAGAGCACCATAACCAGCCAGATAACGCCCAAAATCAAGGCCGTTCCTAAGTCAGGCTGGAGATAGATGAGAATCATAGGAATGGCTACATAGATAAGAGAGATGAGCAGTTGTGGAAACCGTTTCATGCTCTGGCTGCGATCAGATAAGTATTTGGCCAAGGTAATGATGATGAGGAGTTTCGCCAGCTCAGAGGGTTGGAAACGTCCGAAGCCTAACCACCGCTGTGCGCCAAAGGATATGCGGCCTACTACTAAGATGAGCAGTAGCGAAAGGATGGTCAAGATGTAGAGGGGACGGCACAGATTCTCCAGGTATCGATAATCAGCGATAGTGGCCAGAAACATGAGGCCCAGCCCCGCTAAGGCGTAGGTGATCTGTCGGGCGAAAAAGGTATCCCAAAGGCTCTGATCGCTTTCCCCGGAGACGTGGGTAGCGCTGTAGATCATGCAGATGCCGTAGAGCAGTAGGAGCACGGTAGTTCCCAGAAGCAGGAAGTCAAAATGTTGGGTGGGTTTTCTCATGGTCACTGACCCCGGTGCATTTTCATTGGGATTCCGAAGGCACAAGTGGCAGATCGAAGTAGTCAGCCAGGATCCGGGCGGCCACAGGCGCCGCGGTCACCGAGCCCTCACCACCTCCCTCGATGAAGACAACCAGGGCGATCTCTGGATCCTCTGCCGGAGCGTAGGCCACAAACCAAGCATGAGTGGGCAGTTTCCCCTCCCTGTCGCGGGGGCCTGGATACTCGGCGCTCCCCGTTTTGCCGGCCACCGCAACCCCGGGCAGATTAGCCTTCCAACCGGTGCCCCAGGCCACAGCGGCCCGCATACCCTCCTGCACTAGGGCTAAGTTCTCCGGGGCGATGGGGAATTGGCGGATCACCTCCTTGCGGAAGGGGCGAACGATGTTACCTTCGGGATCTCTTACCTCACGGACGATCTGCGGCCTATAGAGGGTACCGCCGTTGGCCACGGTAGCGGTAGCGTTGAGCATCTGGAGGGGGGTGGTTAAGATATACCCCTGGCCGATAGCCATGTTGTAGGTATCTCCTGTCACCCAGGTCTCGCCATAGGTGAGCCTCTTCCAATCCTCACTGGGGATCAACCCTTCGCTTTCCCCGGGAAGGTTGATGCCCGTGGGCGATCCTAGCCCAAAAAGGCGCGCATAGTAAGCCAGGGTGGGTAGACCCAGGCCACTGAACTCCTGATAACCGCCGGTTAACTTGTAGAAGAAGACATCACAGGAGTAGGCGATAGCCTGTACCACATTCAGAAGTCCATGCCCTGTCTCCAACCAGCAACGGAAGGGCTGAGCCAGAGTAGGATCATCGGGAGCATACTTGTTGGGAAGCCATATCACCCCGGGATCGTTGATTAAGGTCTGGCGGTTGATGATCCCTTCCTCGAGCCCCGCGGCAGCCCCGATGATCTTGAAGGTGGATCCCGGGGGGTACTGTCCTGTCAAGGCATGATCGACCAGAGGGTGATGAGGATGATCTTGCAAGGCCTGGTAATCTTCAGGGGATATGCCACCGATGAAGAGGTTGTCGTCATAGGAGGGTAGGGAGACCAAGGCCAGAATCTCGCCCGTTTGGGGATCCATGGCTACCACTACCCCCGACTGGGAGCCTGCGGCGGTCATCCCTTCCTGGAGCGCCTCGGTAGCCGCTTGTTGGAGGTCGAGATCGATGGTCAAGGTGAGGTTATAGCCGGGCTGGGGATCCATAGCCGTCCCCACGGTCCGCACCTCCCTTCCGGCCACATCGACCTCCACATGTTTACGGCCTTTCTTCCCTCTCAACTCCTCCTCGAAGGTCAACTCCACCCCTATCAGCCCTACCAGGTCGTTGGGTTCATAGTCGCGATCTGTCCCCTCAAGGTAACTCTCTGCCTCTTCCTCAGGGATGGGCCCTACATAGCCGATGATATGGGAGAGCAGAGGGCCGCCCATATATTCGCGCTGAGCCTCTATTTGTACTACTACGCCAGGGAGATCGAGGTGCTCCTCCTCGATGCGGAAAGCGACCTCTCGAGGTACATCATGGGCCAAGATAACAGGGACAAAGGGGGTCTCTCTTCCCTCTTCGATCAGATCCCTTATGCCGGCTTGAAGCCCCCTCTCTAACGCTAAGAGATGAGGGCTTTGGGAAAGAGAGGGTTCGCTATCCAGCCGGCTTTCCACAGGCATCTCCAGAAGGGAGGCTAAGCGTTGGATCACCTCCTCTTCTTTATCTGGGGGAAGATCGGCTGGTACCACAGAGACGGTAAAACTGGGGATATTTCTGACCAAGAGTCTCCCCTGACGGGCGTAGATCACTCCCCGGGGTGCTGGGATGGAGACCAGTCGGAATCTATTGCGATTGGCTCGCTGCCGGCTTTCTTCCCCTTGTACGATCTGGAGTCGCCAGGTTTGGAGAGCGAGGAGGGAAAAGAGCAAGACGACGATGATTCGGAAGATGGTGATCTTAGCGTCGGGTTTTCTCTTTTCCATCGCCTTTCCCGGTGTCAAAAAGCCTGCAAATCTTATGGCCAGGTCAAGGAGCGAGTCTCTAATTTGATTATAGCGAAGAGGGCGGTTCTTGACAAGGAGCGCGGGTGCTCATCTGGGGAAGTCTGACGGCTCTTCTATCCACCGCTGGTTTTCGCGCTGACGGTGATCGATTGCAGGATAACCGCATCCTCCGGGGGCTCGCCCCTTTCTGGGCGCACCGACAGCCTCTGGAGACTCTGGGGATCGTAGAGGCCCACCACTAGAAGGTATCTCCCAGGGGGGGTCTCCGCCGGTATTGGGATGGGATGGTCATCTCTGTTATATTCATCGGCCCGCCAGCGACTAGTGGGATATTGGCCGGGGTGGAGGTTGTCCTGTTGTGCGATGATCTTCGAGGAACGGTCGATAAGATGGGCGAAGGCGCTGTAATCGGTAGTCACGGTTCTTTGGGCCTTCCAGTAGAGGCTGAGGTGGAGGGTCTGGCCAGCCTCTATCAAATCAGAATCGAGGTCGTAGCCTAGAAGCGTGAATTCCCCTCCGAGATCGATGGAGAGGGGGTTTTCCACACCCCTCACCCTCTCTCCATCGAAACCCCACTTGAAGGGTGTGTCGGAGCGGTCGATATATCCCACCTTGAGGAGGAGGATAGCCAGGGCCAGGAGGGCCAGAACTATGCCCTCCTTTCCGGTCAGCCTGGGAAGGAGCCTCTGAGTTTCTTTAAAGCCCCGTCGGAACGTGTGGGCCACCAAGGCCATAACGATGAGAAGACTTATGCCAGAGATGAGGTCGGCCATCTTTCGTATAGGCGTCTCCTCAAAACGCAGGATAACCCTATGTTCGCCCTCGGGAACGGAAAGGCTTATCAGGCCGAATCCGGGGGTAGGAGCGATGGGAACAGCGGTTCCATCTATATAAGCAGCCCAGCCGGGGAAATAGAAGCTCTGAAAGGTGAGTTGAAAAGGCTGGGGGGTATAGAGCGAGAGGAAGGCCGAAGTGGGTCGAAAGAGGCTGTCTCTCAATTCGCTTCCCGGTGGCAGGGTTGCGTGATCGACCCTATCGATGGGTGACCCAGAGCGATAGAACTCCTCCAAAGGAGAAGCCTCGGGGATCCATTCTACCCAGATCGGCAGGTATTCACCAGAGGCAGTGGTGCCGATGGCCCCAGTCTTATGCTCCGATGCCATCATGGTCACTAGAGAGGGATATTGGGGAAAGGGAGAGAGGTAATGGGGGTAGAGGAGGGGAAGGCTTGAGATCAATATCAGGGCTGCGGCCAAAGTCAAGACCAGGAAGGCCGGGGAGGGAAACCTCTTTCCACCAGACAGGGGTTGAATGGCAGCACCGACCAAGAGGGCGACAAAGAAACTCGCCGGACCCAGGAAGCGGTGGGGGAATTGGAGGTAGGCCATGAAGGGCAGATCTTCCCAGAGCGGTGTGGAAAGGGGTTGCGTCATGAAGATCAAGGCAAGGAGGGCAAGGAAGGAGTAGCCTACATGAAATCGCACCCCTTCTCCCTTCGGTCGCCAGAGGGCGAAGAGGGCCAAGAGCGCCAGGAGGGAGTGGGTCAAGCCCAGGGTGTTGGGGACCTCTGGGTTCATGCGCCCCACATCGGCCGGCGGAGGCGGGGAGAAAAGTTGGCCTAGAGAGGGGAAATAGTTGTGGAAATCGAAATCGGGCGGGGTGATGAGCCGCTCTACCTGAATCGCTTCCCTCTCTGCCAAAGCCGGGAGCCAGAAGAAGGCAGCCATACCCAGGCCCAGGGCCAAAGCAGCAACCGCCATCCAGGCCACCTCCCTCCTCCTCAAAGAGAGGAGAGCGAGGTAGAGGAGGAGCAGGGGGGTGAAAAGCATGGCCGAGACGTTGTGGATCAATATGAGGCCACCGTAGGATAGGGCAGCCACCGTTAAGTGCCTCCTCTGCCCTGAGGTGGCCAAGCGGTGAAAGGCCCAGAGGATGAGGGGGAAAAAGGGGAGGGCAAGACTCTCCGGCAGCCCTCCTCTTTCGAAGTTCTGATAGAGTTGGTAGGGGGCGTACATATAGGCCACGGCACCCACTAAGGCAGCCCTCTCTCCGAAAGTCCCCTTCAGAAACAGATAGAGAGCCGCCCCTGAAAGGAGTATCCCCAGTGCCATGGAGAGGTTGAAGGCCCATATCAGGGGTATACCAAATAGGTGGAGGGTGAGGGGAAGGTAGTAAGATAGCGGCGAGTAGAAGTTGAAGAGGGGGTAGCCGTAGCCGAAGACCAGATCGGGAGCCCAGCGGGAGAAAAGAATCCCCTCTTTTGTGAGACGATCAAGTTGGATGAGGCGATGGAGATGGAGGAGGCCATCGAAACTCCTCATCAGGTTGGGGCCCAGGAGGGGAATAAGCGCTGGCGTGGCCAGCAGGAAGATCAGAAAAGGCTTCCACTCCCCTTTCTGCCAAGCCTTCATCTTGTCCACATTACGGCTTCTCCCTACCATCCCATTTGCTCTGGACCGATCCGGCGGTGGAGCCAGGAAAGGAAGGGGTAAAGGGGAAGCATAACTAATAGGTTGAGAAAACCGGTAGGGAGCAGTACCTCCAGGAAGGTCTCCCCCCACAGGGCTGGCCGCCCTAGGAGTTGCCAGGCTAGAAGCAGGACTAGGTTGTACCCCAACGTGGCTAGGAATATGCTGGCCAAGGGAAGGAGGATATTGGTGCGGTATATGCTCTTTTGCCCCAGGCTTGTTAGGAGGATCCAGGGGGTGAGAACGAGAGCCGAGAGTCCTAGAGGGGTGGCGGAGAGGAGATCTAGAGCCAGCCCACCTATGAACGCCCAGAGGAGCCCTTCCTTAACCCCGCGAAGCAGGCCCCAAGAGATCACCAGCATCACCACTAGATCGGGCTTTAAGCCGCCCCAAGAGAGGTGGGGGAAAAGGGAAGATTGAAGGAGAGCGGCGCTGGTCAAAAGTAGAACCGCGGCATAGGGGTTCATTATTCGAAATCGGTGATGATCATCACCATCTCTAAGTGGCCGAACTCCACCGTGGGCTCTACCTCCGCTTCTTGGAAGAGTTCGATATCTTTCTGTCGGACGGCAGTCACCTGGCCGATAACCAGCCGGCGGGGAAAGTTGCCCCCCAATCCGGAGGTGAGAACCAGATCGCCTACCTCCACCTCTTCTCCTTGTTGGATGTACCGCATCACTACTCCTCCACCCGGCTTCCCTTGGATCACCCCTGTGGCTCTGGAGTTCTGGATTAAGGCGTTAACCGAACTGGAAGTGTCAGTGATGAGAAGTACTCTAGAGGAGCGGGGGGAGGTTTCCACTACCCTTCCCACTAGGCCTTGGGAAGTGACCACTGGCATCCCTACGGCTATCCCATCGCCGTTACCTCGGTCGATGGTGATGTACTCCAGCAGGTTGCTGGGATCGCGTCCGATCACCTGGGCGGAGAGTAATTGGTAATCGGGGTTCGCCTCCTTGAAGCCCAGTTGCTGGCGCAGGGTGATGTTCTCGATCTCCGCCTCGCGGAGGCGGACGTTCTCGATGGCTAACTGATCAACCAACTTCTGCAGCTCCTCCTTTTGGCTCCTTAACGTTTCTAGGTCTTGGAAGTAGCGACCCACGTTCATGAATCTCTCCCCTAGGGAATCGAGGCCCTGTTGGAGGGGGAAAAATAACCGGGCCACGACGTTTTCTACCGGTTTTAGGAGATGAGTGACCTCTAAGGCTAGAAGAACCAGGATGAGCAGCAGAAGGAGTAGGACTGCGGGCGTGCCTCGCATTTGGGACAAAGGATGCTCCTTCTTCAGCCTCGCCGGGGCGCAACGCTCCTTTGGGTGCTGGTCAGAACATAGCGAAGGGTATCCAACTCCTCCAGCACCTTACCGGCACCACGCACCACGCAGGTCATAGGATCCTGGGCCACATAGACCCGCATCTTCGCCTCTTCGGAGAGCCGCTCCGCCATCCCTTTCAGAAGGGCCCCTCCCCCGGCTAGGGCGATCCCCTCTTCCATGAGATCGGCCACCAACTCTGGAGGGGTTTGATCGAGGGTCGTCTTCATGGCGTCGACGATCACCTCCAGGGCGGGAGAGAGAGCCTCTCGGATCTCTATGCTGGAGATCTCCACCGCCTCCGGCAAGCCGGAGATGAGGTTGCGGCCCCGGAGGAGCATAGTCTGCTCCTCCGGGAGGGGATAAGCGGAGCCTATGGCCATCTTCACCCTCTCCGCCGTCCTCTCTCCAATGAGGAGGCTATATTTCTGACGGGCGTATTGTACTATCCCCTCATCCATCTCATCCCCCGCTACACGGATGGAGGTGGACACCACGATGCCGCCCAGGGATATGACCGCCATCTCTGAGGTACCACCACCGATATCGATGACCATGCTTCCCACCGAGT
>DAOULQ010000250.1:0-17092 GCA_034419095.1 Anaerolineae bacterium
GGAGCTGGTTGGTTAAGGCCAACCTGATTTCGGCGGGCAGGTTCGACGAGATCACACGGTTGACTCGGGATGCCATGTCTGTAGTACGTCAGGTACGAGGATAGGCGAAGGTTTGATATGGTGCGAATAGGTCTAGCACCTATTTGATCCTCGACTGAAGTGATTAAGTCGCACGTATTGAAATGCTTGACTCCAGTCAGAGGCAGTAGTGAGCTTCAATTCCCAAATTGGGACGTTACTCAAGACGACTTAAAATCCGCTGGGCATTGTCACCAGCGGGTTTGCTATTGACGTCAGAATTGGACTCAAGCTGAACAAATCGATGTTGTGCTTGTGAAGATCTGACGTATGTGCCTCGGCTTTTCCCAGGGCACCAGGTATTCTCCGAGGGTCCAGCCCGTCTCCGTGAGTCGCGTGGTTGTTATGTGCTCTGGGGGCAGATCTTCGTACCAGGTTCGGGGAATCTCAACAGGAACCTCATTGCCCCTGGTAACACAGCCTTGAAGGGAGGCTCAC
The DNA here is from genome assembly GCA_034419095.1 of Anaerolineae bacterium. Classification (GTDB taxonomy): domain Bacteria; phylum Chloroflexota; class Anaerolineae; order UBA7937; family UBA7937; genus UBA7937. The sequence continues at coordinate 517 of DAOULQ010000250.1, forward strand.
GGTCATCTGGTGTCGATTCCCATATGCGTTAAGGGCCAGCCCCGACACGAGATGGAGGAGTTTCTCAAGAAGAGGAGATTCACGGGTGATGCTTTTCAACGACAGTGTACAAGAACGAAGGTTTCGTCTTCCCCATGAAAAGGCTCACCGTGAACCTGGCCCCTGCCGACCTCCCCAAGCAGGGGCCAGCCTATGACCTTCCCATCGCTATGGGTATCCTTTTGGCCTCAGGCCAGGTCTCGTCCATCTCTTCTTCTGTATTCATTGGTGAGCTCTCATTTGGGCCAAGGCCAACAAGGCGTCTTGGTCGAGCCCGCCCCTACGTGCTTTGAGGACACATTGATTGAGTGCAAGTAGACCCTTTCTGATTCTGTGGAGCTGAAATTTGGCGAAGCGCTGAAACAACATCAGATCGGGCGCTACCGCATTTGGCGGGGCCGTGCTCAATTGCGACATCAAGCCTTTGAATGCCCGGCAGAAATACATAACTTATCCTAGCGAACGGAAGATGCAAAGCCTGTGGTGATAGGAAAATCCATGTGGTCCAATGGGTTGAGAACTGAAATGATGAGATGACCCGGGATCACTGGTCTTGCTACTTTTTGCCCAGATAGGTTTCCACTCTTTTTCTCTGGCTGGGGAGAAACTACTTGCGGCCATGTCTGGGCGCATGAGCAGTTATGGCCTCAGTTGCGGTGCAAGCATGAAACTTGGCAGCCTCTAACGCCGACAGCATTGCAGAGTTCGAAAACTGCCTCATGCCAAACGCAAAATCCTTTCCACCATCTCCGGGTAGGTATATCCAGCGGCTAGAGCGGCTCTAGCGAACCCAGCATCGGGGGATATATCTGGGTTGGGGTTAACTTCTAAGATGTAAGGCTCTCCACCCCGCACCCGCATATCGACACGGGCGTAGCCTCGGCACCCCAGGGCTTCATAGGCGGCTATGGCAACGCTTCGTATCCTCTCGGCAAGACGGCCACCTATCTTAGCGGGACAGATAACGGGCGTAAGACGATATTCATCTCTCTCCGGCTCCCACTTAGCAGCATAGGAACATATCCTTCGCAAGGGGTCTGCGATGCCAGAGTAGTCTATTTCAGCCAAGGGTAAACATTCCGGCTTACCGTTGCCCCAGAGCGCGACATTGAACTCCTGCCCCTCGATGAACTCCTCCACTAGAGCGGGCTCCTGATAGATGTTAAGGATATATCCCACCCTCTCGCGGAGTTGGTTATAGGTGGTAACCACCGACCCATCATCTATCCCCAAACTGGCGTCCTCTGCAACCGGCTTGACCATGGCCGGAAGGGGAATAGATACCTCTATCTTCCTATCATCGCAGACCTGATAGGCCGGTGTGGGGATGCCACGAGACTCTAGTATACTCTTCGTTCGGGCCTTGTCGAGACAAAGAGCTAATGTCTCTGGTGGTGAGCCTGTATATCTGTAACCTAGCCTTTTAAGGATAGCGGCGGCCTCGGGCTCTAGGTCTGGTCGGTTACTCAACCCCTCAAGGAGGTTGAAGACCACCCACTCGCTTGGGTCGTAACTCGATAGTACTTCCAAGAGATCGAAAGAGACGGACGCACAAACGACCTCATATTTCGGCTGCAACGCCTGTTCGACAGCCCTTGCGGCCAGTGTCACACCTTGAGCCGAAATCAGATCCCTCGCTTCGCCTTTGGCTACCGAATCTACCTGGTTATAGAGAAGGAGTACTTTCTTATCAGCCCTTGACGAAGTCATCATGCATCCCCCTTCAGACGAGAACTCAGGGCTCTAGAACCCCTTCCGTTTGCCCATCAACAGAGATCACCACCCCTTCGATGCCAGGAAATTGTTCCAGGGTTTTGGCGATCTCCTGACGGATGCACATTACGCGGAGTGAGCCGCCTCCGTAAGCCTTCATCTCGGCGGAGAAATCGACGTAGGCGGTTCCATCTTCTATTCGGAGACTTTGTAGTAGTACTCTATCGCCTAGGTAGGGCGCAGGATGGCCGCTATCCATCACCCGCTCTTTGAAAGCCGCCACCTCCTGCGGATTGGGGATCGAGGTGAAGAACCCTTGGGCCTCCTCCTCTGGGGTGGGCCCCTCTAGGAGGGCTTCCAAGGCTGGCCATTCTGCCCTATCATCCCCACTCACCGTGCGAGTTACGGGCAGAACGCAGGTTTCACTCTCGCTCAAGGAGGTGTGGCTGAAATATACCTCTACCGTATGGAGTTGCGGTGTTTCAGCAGTGGGAGGCTCTAAGTTCCCGACCAGCCTTATCTCCACGGAGGAGAGGTGTACCATCCCCCCATCCCTAGGGCTGTCGGCGAAGACGATGATGCGTCCTGGCTCCTCACTGGCCGGCGAGGCGAAGGTGATCTGGGCCTCGAAGGGGCCCCGCTGGCCCCAATCGGCGGCGATAATGGTAGTTCCCTGGCCTATCACACTGCCGTCCTCACTGATCACCTGAATCACTAGATTCTGCTCGAAGGTAGGATCAGCGATCCCCGCTACTCGGACGGGGCTGCTTACCCTCTCTCCGAGCCTAGGTGAGGTGATGAGAATAGCCTCCTCGTCACACTCTGAACATGTGGGACAAGGCGATGGAGGGATGGGTGTCGATAGGGGAGGAACGACCGTTTCCTCTGCTACCTTACAGGATACCAGCAGCAGCCCTGCCAAGACCAGCCAATGAAGGAGGGTTCTGGCTTTCATCTGCTCTTTTCCTCCATCACCGGATATCCCCTAGTGCGCACTTTTCCATTTCCACGGTCTCAAGCTCAGAAGCCGCTTGAACCTTAAGGGCCAACTCCGGGTATCTCTTTAAGGCCTCGTTTAGGATGGCGTTGATGAGTTGGGCATGGCTCATCCCATCCGCCTCGGCCTGCATCACAAAGTCGCTAACCCCCGGACAGAGCCCTGGGAGAGGGTTGATCTCCAAGATGTACGGCTTGTCATCGTCATGGGTATCCAACCTGAAGTCCACTCGCGCCATATCGAGGCAGTTCAGCGCTCGGAAGGCGGCCACCGCTAATCGGCCTAGCTCCTCGATCTTGTCATCTGTCAAGGACGCTGGGCAGAGATAGCGGGGCGCGTGATAGAGTTCCGATTTTATGCGCGAGGTGTATATCCCCTGCTCCTCGGCCGGGCAGGGGCTAAAATCCACCTCCAATGGAGGAAAGAGGTGAAGTTGCTCGTTGCCCAGGAGGCCGACGGTGATCTCTCGACCTTCGATATACTCTTCAACCAATGCTGGCTCCTGGTAGGTTTCGATCACCCAGCACACCTGATGGCGCAATTCGCCTTCGTCGTGGACGATGGAACTGCTGCTTATCCCCATCCCCGTCCCTTCCCGGCTGGGCTTGACAAAAAGAGGGTAGCGGAGGTTAGAATCGAGGGGTTCGTAGGGATTCTCGAATACTTGGAACCGTGGCGTCGGCAAGCCGTGGGAGAGCAATATCCGCTTGGCCATCGGTTTCTCCAATGTAAGTGCCAGGCAGAGCACTTTTGAGCCGGTGTAGGGGATGCCTAGCATCTCAAGGATGGCTGGCACCTGGGACTCCCGAGCATCGCCCTGGTGGCCCTCACAAATATTGAAGGCTATGTCAAAGCGACCTCGCTCTAATTTGTGATAGAGATCCTTATCGCCTTCTAGGAAGGTCACTTCGTGACCACTCTCCCGCAAGGCTGAGGCGATGGCCTCCACCGTCCGGTCCGAGTCTAACTCAGACCACCTATCCTTTGGTTCCCCCGGGCGACGGGGAGCGTTCGTCTTAAGATTGGCCAGTAAAGCAATCTTGAGGTGGCTCATCTTTGCCTCCTTGCTTCCTCGATGATAAGAGGGAGCCCTGTTTCCTCGATATGTCCCCAGAACTCTTCAGGGATCTCCTCTTCCAGAGGCCTTGGCGCTTCTAGGGGTGTAAGCATGGCCGCCGCCCCCACCTTGCTGCGCCGGCGTTGATCGAGGCAGAACGAGCAACTGGCGGCATCATGCCGCTGGTAATGTTGGGGCTCGGGGTAGGAGAAAAGCCGGCCTTCATAGTTCCTAACTACCACTCGAGAGTCTGATTGGGAGAGCAGATATTGGGGCATAATAGGCACCTTCCCCCCTCCCCCCGGCGCGGCGATGACGAAGGTGGGCACGGCGAAGCCGCTGGTGTGACCTCGCAGATGCTCGATGATCTCGATCCCTTTGCTGACCGGGGTTCTGAAATGGCCGATGCCTTGCGAGAGGTCGCATTGATAGAGGTAGTAAGGCCTCACCCGGATCTTAACCAACTCCTGGACCAGACGCTTGATGATGGGGGGACAATCGTTGATCCCGGCCAAGAGGACCGTTTGACTGCCCAAGGGGATGCCCGCATCAACCAACATCGCACACGCCTTGGCCATCTCTGGAGTTATCTCCTTGGGGTGGTTGACGTGTATATTGATCCACAGGGGGTGGTAGCGCCGCAGCATCTCCACGAACTGGGGGGTTATGCGCTGGGGTAGATAGACGGGCACTCGGGTGCCGATGCGAATGACCTCTAGGTGGGGTATACCGCGCAGACTGGATAGGAGATGCTCCAACACCCCTTCCGAGAGAAAGAGCCCATCACCGCCAGATATCAACGCATCTCTGACCTCGCTGTGCTGGCTGATATATTCCACCATAACATCGATCTTTTGCAGGCTGGCTCTCTCCTGGCCCCTACTCACCAATCGGCGGCGCGTGCAGAAGCGACAGTAGGAAAGGCACTGATCGGTTACTACGAGGAGAACCCGATCCGGGTAGCGGTGCACCAGCCCAGGCACTGGCGACTGGGCATCCTCACTTAAGGGGTCTTCTAGATCGGTGGGATCGACCTTCAACTCGTGGCTGGTGGGTACCACCTGCCTTCTGAGGGGGCAATTAGGATCGCGGTGGTCCACCAGGGAAACAAAATAGGGCGTGATGGCCATCCGTAAGGTTTCCCTGGAACGCCTCACCCCCTCTTCCTCCTCTGGAGTCAATTCCAAGACTTGCTTCAGCTCCTCCAGTTTGGTGATGCGGTTACGTATCTGCCAATGCCAATCGTTCCACTCCTCCTCACTTACCTCGGCCCAGACGTGAGGCCGAGGTCCAGATTGGGGAGGCTTCGTACCCGGAGGATCCTCCAACTCCTCCTTATTCATCTCCTCGGCTGTCGAGGTCCGCATTTCTCATCCCTCCCAATATGTGTTATGAGAATTGCTTCACATATGTGAAGCGAGAATCGCCTGGACGGTAATAATCTCTTACCTCAGCCACCTTTCGAAAACCGTGGCCTTGATAGAACCTACGCGCTGGCAGATAAGAACGTGAAGAAGAGGTATCCGCTATAAGCATCCGCCCTTTGGCTCGACGGATGGCCTTTTCGACCTCTCTCAAGAGTGCGCCCCCTACACCCCGTCGCTGCTGTTCAGGGTCTACGAAGAGCCAATAGAGATCGTAGGTCCCCTCGGTCATCGGTGTAGGGCCGTAGCAGGCGAAGCCTACCACTTGGTCGCCCCCTTCAAAGACGAGGGAGTGGTAGTCGTTTTGGACGGGGGTTTCAAACTCTGCCTCTAGGAGCTCCTTGACTACTTCGACCTCCTTCATAGTGAACACACCGGTCTTCCTGGCCAAGGCCAAAACACCTTCCAAGTCGCCATCTCGTACTTCTCTAGTGCGCTGCACCTTGTTCTTCCCCCCCGCTGGTTGCTCGCAGGGATCGCCTTAGCATAGGGCCTCAAGTCGTTGCAGGGCGCTCTCCAACTGGTCGAGAGGACTCAAGACAAGGAATACCCGATGACCGCTGATTTGCTCTAGAGCCTCTATCGACTCGCCATCATCGGGACTAGCCATGGCAACGGTGAGAACCTCCTCTTCCATGGCCAAAGGCACCGCCATGAGTTCGCGAGCCATCTCTAAAGGGATGAGTCTTGCTACCTCTGGCATAGGTAGGTGGACCGGAATATCCATTGAGGGAATGCCCCGTGTGTTACACTTGACCATGGTGATACCTCCCCAGAGAATTCCCATCTTCAGGGTCTTGTTCCTATTTGTCTCCTCGTCGCCTTTTTCACTGTCTGGGCCATGGCTACGTCCGCCAATCTTGATCCCCGAACGGACAACTCTCGCCCATGCACATAGCAAGTTGACGAGGATACTCCTTAAGGCATATAGTTTTGATTTATTTCAAAGTTTATCACCGAAGGGCGCTAGAACAGTCGTAGCGGGGCACCAAAAGGGTAACAAAGAGACCCCAGGGGTATCAGTTTGGTACCAAACCCCGGGGCCACTTGCAAAGTCGAAGAAAGGGGGAAGAGACTAGGCCGTATCACTCTCCTCGCTGGGCGAGAAGGAATAACCTATGCCCGGAACTGTTTTGATATACCGAGGATTGGCGGGATCTGGTTCCACCTTATGACGCAAGCGGCTCACTAGGTTCTTCACCAAGGCGGTTTCGCCCTCCCCTCCATACCCCCAGACCCGTTCGACGATCGTCTCCGAGGCCACCACGCGTTCTGGATTTCTCATCAGCAAAAAAAGCAAGCGAAACTCCAAGTTAGTCAAACGGATGGTAGAGCCATCCGGAGTGACAACCAGGCGCTGTTCGGGATCCAAAGTCAAACTTTGAATGGTAATCGGTCCCAGGACCGAAAGAGGCATCGGCCGTGTCCGCCTGAGGAGAGCCCTGACCCGAGCGGCCAGCATTCGAGGAGTGTGAGGCCTAACCAAATAGTCGTCAACTCCCCGATCCAAAGCCTCTAAGATATACTCCTCTTCTCTCTCCGGGGAAACCGCCATGATAGGTACGCCCGACTCTGAGCGAACCTTGCTAACCAGCGAGATGAGGTCCATCTTCTTAGAAGTGGCATCTATTACTATCAGATCTAGCGCTTCTTCCGCGCAGATCGAGAGAAACTTCTCTTCGTTGGTGGTGGTAATTGGCTGGAGGCCGGCCTGACGTAGAACCAAAGCATCGAACTCCAACTGGTCGCGATCGTCACCAAAGATGACTACTCTCATCCCATCAACCCTTCAATTAGTTCTAGGTGGGCGAGTCTTCCTAAATTATACTATTCAATTCTACAGCGAGCGGCATAAGAGTCAATTCCGGTCTTGCCGGTAGAGGGATCAAGCACGCGATAGATGATTTAGATCCTTTCACAGACTCTCAAGTGAGCCGCTTGCTCGCTAACTCCGACGCGATAGGGTGCTGGTCGAGCCACCACCTAACATCTGGGGCATAAGAACATAGACCAGGATGGAACTGGCAGTCCGGGCTGCCCAGAAGCGGTTTCCGTGACAGAGTTCACGTTAGACCCATCACTCACGGCTATTTAGCGTTTGAGGTGATACGGGACATCTATGATGGCCCGTTGAAAGGCAAATCGGCGGCGCCGATAAAGTAGTGCGATCTTGATGAGCCGCGCCGTCTGGTTGTGAAGCAGGGCGTGCCACCACCGGGCGGGCACAAACTCAGGTAGCACGACTACGGCTAATCCCCGCTCCGGCTCACGGCGGTCCACTTCGTCCAGAGCCCTCCGAATCATTTCGTGTTAGTTGCACCTCGCTCATCCGGCTCCGTTTTTCCGATCCGTACACGCCGCGGCCCTACAAGGTTCCCGGTAACATCAAGTGGCGGCGGAAAGATGGCAGCGTAGTCGAGGTCCCACTGGTCGGCTTCTTAGGGCTGTTAGGGGTAAGCAGCATATTCTTCACCGTAATTATCACCCATGAGATCGGCCGGATCGCCGGCCCAGCCTGGATGGTGATCTGTGTGATTTACTACGTTATCTTTCGCTACCGAAGTGGCCTGCCGGTCCTCGGTAGCATCCCCCACGACTGGGAGCAGGAACAGATCGAGGTCTTGACCAACGCGGAGGAATTCGAATACTTAGAGGAGTACAAGCAGGCATTGGGTCGGCGGGACCGGATGCGGGGGGTTCCATCGCGCTGGAGGGAGGTGGGATAAACTGGTGCGCCGTCTGTTTTCTCCACCGGGACAATTCACCGCGGCCGACATTCTCCATACTGGCCTGGGACTATTGATGGTGCCGCTGGGTGTGATCATCCTGGCTCGTACTTTGTCCATTGCCGTAACGGTACCTGGCATTCTCATCGGGGGTGCCTTCATCGCTTTTGGTGTTTATCGTCTGTGGCTGGCGTGGCGTCATTACCGCCTATGCCGCGACCATAAGAGGCAAGGTGGAGGATGACCCCCGCGATCGCACCGACTTTCAATCCGATCGGTATTTTTCTGGCCATTATCTTTGTAGCCTCTCTCGGCCTGCTTTTCCTCTGGATGTTCACGGTACCGCGGATGGTGCCACTCGAGGTGGCCATGATCCGTCACTCAGTGGCGGCCATGGGATGGATCTTGGTGCCGGTCTCTGGCAAGATCGCCTCGGAACGGGCGGTGGAATTGGCATGTCGCCTAGGAGAAGCCCAGGAGGCTGAGATCATTCTGGCCTATATCATCGAGGTGCCCTTTACCCTGTCCCTTGGCACGTCGTTGCCTGCTGAAGAGGCCAGAGGCCAGGAGGCGCTACTTACAGCCCGCTTCATGGTCGAGCAGCACGGCCTGCCAGTCAAGACGAAAATAATCCCTCACCGCTATGCCTGGGGTGGCATCCTGCGCCTGGCCTACGAGGAGATGGTGGATGCGATTGTGATGAGCGTAGTAACGGGGCAACCAGGAACGGCGGAAGGGATGGGCCGGACCCCCCTAGAGGTCCTTCGGCGAGCCAAGTGTGAGGTCATCTTGGATAAAGTGCCTGGATGGGTTGCGCCTCATGTGGCTTAGCGATCGGCCTACCTTCCGGCCCAAGTCGCCAGCAAGCATAACCCCACACGGAGGGGAGTAAGGGGGGGAAGGCCGGGGTGATCGCTACTACTCCAGCCGTGATGCTGACCGCCACCGTCAGTACGTGGTCGATGAGAAGGGCCGCTGCAGCGGTCAGCCCAGGCCCCACACCCAGGTTGTCATGAGCCACGATGTAAGCCTCACCCCCAGACGGATAGCCATGGATTGTCTGGTAATATGAGGTGGCAACGATGGCCAATAGGGTGGCGATGACCAGCGCAATGGGCAGAGATAGCCCCGGTGCCGACACCCCGGCTACGACCAGCACTAGCAGGATCTCTTCGGTGGCGTGGGCCAGCGATGACAAAACGTCCGACGAGAAGACGGCGAGTGCCTGGACTTTACTCAGGCGTCGATGGACTTCTTCGGCGGTAGGCAGAGGACTACCCAGCAAGAGTTGGCGGGCAGTGGTGAGCATTAAGCCTCCTCTTTTTTCACAGCTCCCGAGTAGTGCTTAACGACGCGTATGCGAAGTCGTCCGGATGTGTTGATTGTAAGAGATTGACTGATACGACAACTGCGCACATGCAATAATGGCTCTTTTGGTCAATACGGTTGTCATACGGTCTTGGGGTTGATCTTGATGTCAGGTGCGGCGCGTCTCAGCAGGAACCGATCACCCATGCGTTGAGACAAAGGCCGACACGAGATGGAGGAGTTCCTCAAGTGGGGGGAGGTTTACGGGTAATGCTTGCAGATGACAGCGTACAAAAACCAGGGTCTCATCTTCCCCCTAAGAAGGCTCACCGTGAACCTGGCTCCCTCAGGCCTCCCTAAACAGGGTCCATCCTACGACCTTCCCATCGCCGTGGGGATCCTCTGGGCCACAGGGCAAATCTCGTCTAGATCCTCTTCTGTTTTCATCGGTGAACTCTTATAAGATGGGAGTGTGCGTTGCCTCTCGCTATCCTTCTCGGCCATCCAAGAAGCGCTTGGTCTCCGTCCAGAGGCGTTCGATCTCCTGGGAAGCCAAACCCTGAGAGTAGGTTATCACCGGTTGCCTCTGCACCATAGCCTTGGTCACCGCTGCATCGAAGGGGATATGCCCCACCACTGGTATACCTCGTGCAGCGCAGTCCTCTTCTATGCCCCGGCTCTTCTCAGGATTCAGATCGTACTTATTGATACAAACCAAGGCTGGTAGGCCGAAATGGGCCGTGGTGGATAGGATGCGCTCCAGGTCGTGGACCCCAGCCACGGTGGGCTCAGTGACCAAGAGGGCCAAGTCCGCCCCGGCGGTCGCCGCTATCACCGGACAGCCAATCCCCGGTGGCCCGTCAACGATGGCAAGATCGCACCCTTGAGCCTGCGCCAGTTGGCGGGCTTGCTGCTTGACAATGGTTACTAGCTTGCCCGAGTTCTCCTGGGCTGGTCTAAGTTGGGCATGCACCAGGGGACCGTAGGGGGTGTCGGAGATGAACCAATGGCCAGATACCGGCTCCTCCAAGCGTATGGCCTCGGAAGGGCACTCATAGAAGCAGACGGCACACCCCTCACAGCCGATGGGGTCTATGAGATATTCGCCTTCCCTCTCCTGCACCGCCTGGAAGCGACAAACCTCGGCGCACCTCCCACAGGCGGTGCAGAGAGCAGGGTCTACGATGGCTACCTTGCCCCCCCTAAACTCATAATTCTCTTTCATCTGGGGCGAAAGCACCAGTTCTAGATTGGCCGCGTCCACATCGGCATCGACCATCACCTTACTCTCCGCCAGATGGGCGAAGGAGGCAGCAACGGTAGTCTTTCCAGTTCCCCCTTTCCCGCTCAAGATGACCAGTTCCCTCATCGCCCCACCTGCTTTTCCATCTCTTCACACAGGCCTCTGAATCGCAACTTGTAGCCGGGGAAGGCTTCTACTAGCGGGATGCCTCCCGAGTACGCCTCAGCGATCCGGCGGTCGAAGGGTATGCGTAGCGGTATAGGCAGGCCTTCCTCCTGACAAAACCTTTCCACTCCGGAATCCCCTATATCGGCCCGATTGATCACCACTCCCACAGGTAACTCGAGTTCCCGTGCCACTTCCACCGCCAACTTTAGATCGTGGAGGCCGAAGGGTGTTGGTTCGGTGACCAAAAGGCAATAGTCACTACCACGCAACGACTCCACCACCGGACAAGAGGTGCCAGGCGATACGTCGAGGATCACTGTCTTTTTACCTTGAGCCATGGCTTTCAGGCGGCGGATGATGGGCGGTGGCATCGGGTCCCCTGGGTTCAACAGGCCATGAGCGAAGGCCATTTCCCCTACGTTGCCCCACTCTACGACTCCGATCACGTGGGGCACCTCTTCAATCGCTTGTAGAGGACAGGCCAGTTTGCAGCCTCCGCATCCGTGACAGAGTTCGGGGAAGAAGAGCACCTTTTCACCTACCACAGCGATAGCGTTGAATTGACAGACTTCAGCACAGCGACCGCAGAGGTCACATCTACTCTCATCAACCGAGGGTCTGAGGATGGCTACCTCCTCTCGCCCTTGAATAGTTGGATTCAAGAAGAGGTGAGCGTTGGGAGCCTCAACATCGCAATCTAGCAGTTGCACCTCATTCTGAGGGAGGGACAAGGCCAGACTGACCGCCACCGTGGTCTTGCCTGTTCCTCCCTTGCCGCTGGCGATGGCTATCTTCATCTATCTACCTCTCGATTTTCTCTTTGCTTCCTATGTGCCTTGTAGGCTAACAGACATGTGAACCCAGCCTCCGGGAGATACCCCTCTAAAGGGGGCTCGCGCGATGGTGCCTCGCTCGGCGTCTGGCACAAAGCCGAACGGTATCGTCTCACCTGTAATCCCACACTTTCTAGCATCTCTTCTACCTCCCTGAGGGGGTAGAAATGCGCCGCGGCGTAGAAGGGGTGGCCTCGCCGTCCCTTCTCCAGGTAGGCCTCGGCCCAGGGGCTCTCCCGAAGCACGAGGCCTAGAACCACGGCACCGCCCGGGCGCAGGACCCTGGCGCTCTCGTGAAGGACCAATAGAGGGTCATCAACGAAGCAGAGGGTCACTACCAACAGCACCGCCCCAAAGATCTCATCGGGGAATGGCAAGCGTTCCCCCACGCCTTGAACAACCGACAACTCCCTCTGATGAGCCAGGCGGAGCATGGAGCGGGCCGGGTCCAGGCCCACCTCCACGCCGAGGGCCTGGGCGAAACGACCACTACCGATGCCCACTTCCAGATGAGGCTTCGGCAGGCCTGAAAGTAGTGGCCGCAGACACTCGACCTCCGTGGGAAAGGCAACTCGGCCCACGGCTCCTTCGTACCAGGCATCATAGCGCTGGGCCAATTTCTCAAAGATGCTTGCACTCATGTTCAGGACAACGTTTTGCAATCACCCTCCTAGCCCGCATCAACGAAGATATATTCCCATCCTTTCCCCCGCCTCTCCATTATCACTGCATCCACTTTTGTTTGGGCCATGTCAGAAAACCACCTCGGTGCCAGAGGGACAGGGTACCACCTGAGTCGGGAAAGCGCGCCTCAAAGCCCCTAAGGCCCGGTTGCCGGTGCAATGGTTCAGATAAAGTCGAGGGGAGCCATACTCCGCCTTCAATATGGAGATTATGCGATCTATCTCCTCCTCGCCCAGGTCCAACAGGTGAGCGCCGCCCAAAACGGCTCGAATCTGGCCGTCAAATGTCCGTCGCGCGTGGGCCAAAGTGTTTAGGAGCCCGGCATGACCACAGCCCAGTACCACGACTAAACCTCGGCTCGTCTCCAGGACCAGAGCCATATCGTCAGCGTAGGGGTCGGGAGCCCAGCCCTGGGGGGTGCGAATAAGGTGTCGTGCGCTTCTGCCCTCGGCCTCGGGGCGGCGAGCCACCTCTCCGGTAGTCCAAACATGCGATGCCACCTTCACAGGCTGTGAACTCAACTTTAGTTCGGCATACTCTTCGATCTCCCTTCGGTATAGAGGCAAGCCGACATGTTTGGGCTTCCACCACCGGCGGCGACGGAACCGCTCCTGAAAGATGGCGGGGTGGGCGGAGAGTTTGCAGCCTCGGGCCAAAGATAGAGCGGGTCTTAGGCCCCCGGTATGGTCTGGATGACTATGGCTGAGCACGATGTTGGAGACTCCTCTCAAGTCCAGTCCCAACTTGGTGGCGTTGTACGATAGCACCTTTCCGCTTGGGCCGGTGTCGAAGAGGAGTCGCTTCTCATCCACCTGTATAAAGAAGGAAAGGCCATGCTCGGCCCTAAGGCCGGAACCTGGCTGAGTCTCGTCGTTCACTAGGCAAGTGATGGTGAACATAGTCTACTTCTTTTGACACACTCCGGGCAGTAGCCCAAAAGTTCAATCCTGCTTCCCATAATCTGAAAACCATGCTGGTCTGCTAGATCCTGGTGGACGTCGAGGCAGTGGGCACATTGAAACTCGATCACCTTACCACAGCCCAGACATATCAAGTGCTGATGTTCATCCCTTGGCCTCGCCTCATAATAGCGACGCCCGGTAGTCAGGCCGAGTTCTTTGACTAAGCCTAGTTCCCGGAGAAGATCGAGGGTGCGATAGACGGTGGAGAGACTGAGGCGAGGATACCGCTCTTTTGCCCGCAGATGGATCTCATCCGCATTAAGATGGCCCTTATGCTCCTGAATGATCTGCAGGATGAGCCTCCTTTGAGGGGTGATCCGCTTACCCTTGGCGCGGAGGAGACCTATGGGTTCTAACTCTTTTTCCGACATACCATTGCCTTCACAGACAGCGAGTCTCAGCCGAATAAGTTATCCAAAAGCATCATGATGGCAAAACCCATAACGACTCCGAAAGTCCCTTCTCGCTCGTAGCCACGGCGATGGGTCTCGGGGATGATCTCATCGCTCACCACAAAGAGCATGGCTCCGGCGGCGAAGGCCAAGCCCAGGGGTAGGAGCGGCCGGGCGATAGTAACAGCCACAACCCCGAAGAGTCCGGCGATAGGCTCGGCCAAGCCGGAGAGGGTGGCGTACCATAAGGCGCGCCCTCGACTGTACCGCTCACGCACCAGGGGCAGGGCGACAGCCAGCCCTTCGGGCATATTTTGCAGGGCGATGGCGATAGCCAGAACCGTAGCTGCCGCCATATCCCCACTTCCAAACTCTACTCCTACCGCTAATCCTTCGGGGAAGTTGTGCAGAGTGATGGCTAGGATGAGTAGCCAGATACGACGCAGGGTGGACGATGGCCCCTCTGGACCGGAGATGAAGTGGATATGGGGGATGTTCCGATCCATCAACGCCAAAAAGATGGCTCCCATCAGGAGTCCCAGAATGGTGATCCAGACCCCTCCCAGTTCTATGGCTGGCACTAGGAGGCTGAAAGCCGTGGCGGCCAGCATCACCCCGGCGGCGAAGCCCAGCATCCCATCGAGTAGCCGATCTGAAACCTCTTTAGTGAAAAGCACGGGCAACGCGCCGATGCCGGTAGCCAACCCCGTGCCTATGGTGGCCAGGAAACCCAAGGCGATGAGGTTGCCGCCGAAGATGGGCTTGAACATAAGGACCTCTTACACCCTACGGTGATTACCGGATGACGACAAATCTACTCTCTTGCCATCTTGGTCCCGCACTTGGGGCAACTCATATTGTAACACGGCTGGCCTACTTGATGGGGTACCTTGTGGCTGCAGTTGGGGCAGACGCAGTAACCGCTCGGCCCGGCCCCGGGCTTGGTGCCGCCCATCCGCCCCCGTCCGCTGCCACCCGCGCCTCGTCCACCTCCGGTTCCTCTCCCGCGACCGAATAGCCTCTGGAACATCTCTATCACCTCCTTCTACATTCTCCATCTGAGGAACAGGGCGGGGTAGCGCACCGCTCCTCTCGACCGCAGCAGGTGGTTCCTGCAGGATGCTCTCTCCCTTTGCTCATCACATAGGGAGCAGAGAAGAGTTTCGTCAGGAGGGGGCTGCCGCAGTTCGGACAATGCGGCGTCTCACCTCCAGAGCGGAGCCAAACCTCCACCCGTTCCCCGCAATTTTGACAACGATACTCATAGATAGGCACCTTTCGCCTCCATTACCGTTCTATCTCTTTTGCAAACATCTCCTGCGCATTGCGTTCTTTCCTTAGGCCTACTCTTCTCAGGTGTCTCATTGGTCTCAAAGTGCATCTTCCGAAGCGGCTCAACCTGGGGGCGGCAAACAGATGTCGGTATCCTCCTGGGAGCCCAACGTCTCCTTCATGGTTGCCAGGAGGGGCAGCCTCATGACCAGGTCTATAGCGATGGGGAGGAGGAACACATAGGGCGGGCCAAGCCGGTTCCAGATCATCCCCCCGATGACGGGTCCGGGTATGCTGACCAAGCCGCGGAAGAGACCCAGCACACCGATCCAGCGCCCCATCTGGTCCATCGAGACCAACTCAGCGGTCATAGATGAGGTGACAGTCCAGGAAATCGAATTAAACCCCCAAAGAGCACCAACTGCCAAAAGTATGGCCGAGCCTCTGCCGAAGACAAGGGCTAGATTGGCTGCGTAACAGAATGGCGCCACCAAGTATAGGACACTCTTTCGGCCAATTCTGTCAGCCACTCTGCCCAATGGAACGCTCATCAGAATAGTGACCACGGTTGTGGCTGCGGTCATCCCCCCCAATAGATACTCATCTGCCCCCCTCTGCTCGTGAGCAAAGAGAGGCATGTATGGGGAGACCATCGAAAAGGGGATTGTTACAAGAGCGTTGATCAGGACCCATCTTTTCAGTCCTTGACCGTGGCTAAAGACCTCACGTAGATCTCGGATGAAGTTCAATTCTTCCCTCTTTGGCCGCGCTGCTCTGAAATCCGTCAGTTTGGTTGCTAGGAAGGCGAATATCAAGGAGAAGCCCGCGAATTGGATGGCGTATAGTGGCCTGATGCCACGAGCATTCAGCCCTCCGAACAGTGTGATCAGAAAGGCACCTACCAGGGGGGCAAGCATAGCCGCCGCCGAAGAGATGCTGCTACAAAGACCCCTGCCCGTCGCCCGGTCGGGGTTGGGAAGGGAATGGGCGCAGGTCACGGTGCACGATTCACAGGTGAGCGTTAGGCCGAGCGAGAAGAGGATCACCGCGGGGAAGAGCATCGTCCAATGGAGAGCCGAAGCATAAAGCAAGCCCGCGCCCGCAAGCATGCCTATGCCCAGAAGAAAGATCTTCTTCAGATCGTATCTATCTATCAGCCAACCCACAGGCACCGAGATTAAGGAGCTGATGCCGTTGCCGACACTCCATAGCGAGCCAAGCTGTACCGGGTCAGCGCCCAGGGCGACGATATAAATCGATTCGTATTGATAGGTTAGTCTCGACAGGAAAGCATGCAAAGCACGCCGGGTGAGTACGATCTTGAAATTGCGTTCCTGTCTCCCGATAAAGCCCACCGTCCTTATCCAGGCTCGGCTAGCGATCTGGTTCACTGTACCTTGGTGCGTTTGGCTGCCACACTTGTCCATTTTCTCTTTGCTAACCGCTGGATCCGTTTCGCGATATGATTAATTTTTTCTGTAACAGTCCTGACGAGCAACAGGTCACAGGAGGTAACCTACCTCCCTGACGAGATAGGTCAAGTTACAGGGCCGCAGGAAGATGCACTGCTTTGACTTTTGGTACCGAAGAGAGAGACAAGTTTTTCCACTTTGCGCCCACCACAGCGGGGACATTCCACCTGGGGTGTGGAGGAGATAGAGAGCAGCAGTTTCTCGAACTTCTCTCCGCATTCCGAGCATCGATATTCGTAGATGGGCATCTACTCCTCCAAATCGATTACCATTGCCGTTTCTGTAT
>DAOULQ010000251.1:0-24445 GCA_034419095.1 Anaerolineae bacterium
CTTTCAGCCGTTTTGCGGTACAATTGAGCATGTCGGGTGTCCTCCTTCTGGACTCTATGCCGTCCTAGCAGATGAGTCCATTATAGCAGGAGGCACCCGATCTTTCCTTACACCTATATGCTAGACAGTGTCAGGGACAAGAATGTGTTGTGTTTCTCCGGCCTCTCCACGTCGTTAGGCCATATCTCTTCGGTCTCCGTGGAGCGATGGAGATATCGCTTCCGCCGAAACGTTATCAGTGGTTCTGAACGACCAGAGGGAAGAACACCTTGGAATAGTTGGCGTCAAGGCGGAAGCAGTTGAAATCAGCCGGAATCTCTGGGGTGCCTTGAGCAGCGGTCAAGCCTACTCTTGAAAGCAGAATCGCGTCACTAAGAGTATGTCTACCTATCAGTGTCCAACTGGTGCCGTCCTCGCTATAGAAGCCAGAGTAGGTTGTGCCTTTGCGTACCACACGCAGGTATACCTCCCCTTGAGTAGTCGTTGGGGTTGCGAAGTTGCTGCCAACAAAACTCCCCCCTTCCACACGGTGGAAGTAGATGCCGTTGCCTACACAAGTTGGGGGAGGAGTATCGCAATAGGCAGGCCCAAGCATCAGGTAGTTGTTGTTGTCCTGGTAGAGCACTAGGCCGGCAATTTGGAAGTTGTTAGTTGGCCTGAAGGTGACACGCGTGCGCATCTCGAAATTCGCTGGGGGCGCACTCCGAAGCAACAAGTTCTTGTCGCCCACACCACCCGAGTGCGTCATAATACGCAGAGAATAATGGGGATAACCGATCAAGCTCCACTGGCTGGCATCTTCATTTATCCAAGACCAAAGGAAGTCGAGCGAAGAACTCTTGAAGTCATCCGTCCAGGGGTAGTCATAGGCCGGAGCGGGGTAGTTCTCCCTGTTGAGCAGTCGGTAATATCCATAAGGGGTGATGAAGGTAACGTCCTCTTGGATTAGGAATTCGATAATCTGTTTGAATTGATCAAACTGCTCACTATCCCAGCTGTTTGGATGCATTTGTACAACTAGGTAGTCTCGTTCTGAATCGTAATCGTTCAAGAACTGTTGGTAGTCTGGCTTCCAAGGAGGATACTCTGGGCCAATCTCTCCGCGTTCCAGTACAAACTTAGTTGAACAACTATCTCCAAATAGCCAAACTTCTATCTCGTCGATCTCTTCAATAGCTTTGACGGTGTTACTATCTATAGCATTTCCCGGGGCCCCAAAAGCATTAAAAGTTATATTTAGCATTTCTCTAGCCAAGTTTTGAGTTTTCAGTAAATGCTCTTTCTGATATTCATAAGGGGTATTCCAGAATTCGTGATATATTTCGCCATCTTCATTGACCCCATTCAACAAATGACTATATCCATGGTTCCAGAATTCGATATTACCGTTATGGCCAAGATCCTTTATTAGAGATAGATACTCATCGTTTTGGCTCTCTAAGGAATAACCAATAACACCAATGCTTGCCTTTATGTTTCTCTCTTCAATATAATCGATAAAAGCTCGCCATCTTGGTGATATTACATTAGCGCCATCATCCGCTAGATCATCTGCCTTTAATATGATAAATTGCTTGTATATTAGCGTTGAGACCGATTCTCTGCAGATAAGGTTTCCAGATTCATCTCTAACAGTAACAGCGATCATAGAACTGCCTACACTATCTGGAGCGGTATATTCTATTTCATTACCTGCCCCCTCAATAGTTCCCCTGGTTGTTGTCCATTCATAGGTAAATTCCGATTCATCGTCACTATCTGCTCTTACCGATACACGGGTTGAATCATTAGTCTTGAGCAAGTTATCAGAAATAAGTGAGCAGGACGCTAAATTGTTTGACGCGTTTACTCGCGCATGGGTGGCGGCCCAACACCGGCAGAACAGAAGACCGAGTAACGGTAAGACAAAAATGGGAGCTCTTTTCGTTGTGAATGCTCCTTCAAGAAAGCAATTGCTGATAACGTCTAGTTTGCGCGGAGGCATACGCAAAACGCAAACAGACCTGACCCATATCGCATTTCACCTAAAGATGACCTATCGTTCTCGCTTGATTCGGTGCTGGCCTCTTAGTCTGGGGGCAAGGCCGATAGAGCCATCTGCGCTTGGTCAGCTGTCCTGCTCAAGTTAAGTGAAGGGGGGCGGAATCTGGGCAACCTTTCATGAGCCTACTGTAATTCGTATCCTAAGATCGCTAGAATCTAGCACTTGATTCTATCTTGTCGAGGTTGGCCATAAACCAGTCAAAAGTCCTAGGTACACCGACCTTGATGTCGGTTTTAGGATCGTATCCCAGGATCCTTCCCGCTTTCTGAATCGAGGCCCTTCGCCTCGTGATCCTGTCCCAGCTTCTCCTTTCGGTAAAGGTCACTCCATTGCCATTTCCCGCTAGCTCATTGATCATATTTGCCAAGTCGATAACCTTGGTCTCGGTCTCAGAGGCCAGGTTGAACGCCTCTCCCACCGCCTCTGGAACAACGCCTGCTTGCAACGTACCATCTACGATGTCCTCTACGAATGTAAAGTCCCTAGTCTCCTCGCCCGTGCCTGTGACCGGTAGGGATCGCTTGCGCAAGGCCCAATAGATGAAATTAGGTATCACATTTCTATACCTCCCCGGCACCTCGCCCGGGCCGTAGACGTTGAAATAGCGGGCGATGACCACCGGCAAGCCATAGTAGTTAAGGAAGAAATTGCAATACAACTCGCCCAACAGCTTGGTGATCTGATATGGAGTGTCCAGATGGAGGGAGACGAACTCCTCCTTCAAGGGCAGGGGGGCTTCGCTTCCGTATACAGAGCATCCAGAGGAAGCGAAGATGAATTTCTTGACCCCCATCAAATGGGCGTGTTGGAGCAATTTCAAGGTGCCCAGCCCATTGACCAAAAGGTCTCTCTCCGGGTGATCCACCGAGTTCTGATTGGCAAACTGCGCCGCCAGATGAAACACATAGTCAGGGCTCTCACCGAAGACCCTTTTGAGCGCTTCTTCATCCAAGATGCTTCCCTTGACAAATGTCACGTTAGATGCCACAGGGAGATTCCACTGGAATGAGGAGGAGAGATCATCCAAGACAACTATTTTAGAAGCGCCTGTCTTGATCAGGGCCGCTACCAGATTACTGCCGATGCAGCCGGCGCCCCCAGTGACAACTACTTTTTGGCCCTGATATTCTTGTAGATAGTTCTCCACGAGTTCATACCTCCTCGGAGCGATAGACTCCTTTCATCCATTCAATTGTTCTCGGTATTCCCACCTCGAGCGGGATTTGAGGGTCGTGTTTTAGATCTCTTACCGCCTTTGAGAAGTCCATCTTCTTGACCTTGGTGGTAAACGGCTCTGCCTCTTTGTATGTGACCTTGGAGTCATCCTTGCCCAAGTACTCTAGAATGAGATCTGAAACGTACTTTATCTCACATTCCCATTCTGGCTTTCCGCCGACGTTGTAGACCTCCCCAGGCCTGAAATTGTCAACTATGTTGGCGAATGTTCGACATGTATCCTCCACGTAGTCGAAGATGCGCCGATGATTTAGGTACACTGTATATGGCAGATCCTTTAAGGCCTTGTAGATAAGGTTGGGTATCACGCCCCTGTAGGGGCTGTAGTACTCGCCCGGGCCGTAGACGTTGACCGGTCTAACCCGCACCGTTTCGCTTCCAAACATCGCCGCCGAGTTTAGCACCTGCATTTCGTTAACCCACTTTGTCATGGCGTAATCATTCATCTGCTTTATAGGCACGCTATCCATTACCTCTTCCCGCATTAGGCCTTCATAATCCCCATAGACCTCAGCACTGCTGAAAAGTACCATCCTAAATCTCTTCTTTTCTTGCAACCGGATCATGTTTTTCGTTCCTACGACATTGGTCAGCCACAGATTTTCGTAAAAATCCTCGCCGTTCCAGCGCCCATATTCGGCCGCCAAATGATACACATAATCAAAATCGCGGTCTTCAAAGATTTGTTCAACCTGGCGGTACTTGCTGACATCGCAGCGGATGTGGTTCGGCCCTTCCGCGTGCATCAGGTCACAGACCCAGACCTCGTGGTCAGGTTTTCTCAGTTCCTGTGCCAAGGGCCTACCTATGGTACCAAGCCCTCCGGTCACTAAGATCTTCATGCGGAGCCTCCTGAAGCTTTTACTGGCGGAAATTGTGATTATCTCTTTTCATTTGGGGGAGTTGTTTTTTTGTTCCACTGAGAGACACTCATCGATCGCCCGTTCTGCTGGGGGATGATAAGAAGTCCTTCTAGTGGGGTGAAGAGGTCTTGCGCCTGTTTCGTCAACGTTGAATAGCAGAGCACCAACGGCAGCATAAGACGGATGGACTCTTGGTCGTCCTGGTCTCCGACATTGGTGGAGAAGGTCGAGGGCAAGGCCACCCGGTAGGCAAGGCACAGAACGCCTAGCAACAACAGGAGAGATGCCAAACAAACCCATATCCCTTAAGTTCCACGCCATCTTATTTGCCATTCCCGGCAACTGCCTCCCTTTGGACCTGGTCCTCCTGCTGCTATGGACATGCGTAAATCTCAATAGCACTTATCCCCCCTGGCTTCTGATAGCTTACAAGCAATTGCGCCCCGGGATTGAGTACAGCGAAGTCCGTATCTCGAGGTCTCCGGCTCCGCACGAAGAGGGTTTCATCACTCAGCTCCGTTGGGCACCCTGGCTGGGCCAGGTTCTGCTGCCGCACGGTGATTCTCGGGTTGTCATGGAGGTACATCAGCAGGCCGTCCTTAGGTATCCCTCTATTGTAGGCTGTGATGACTTGAAGCTGTGTGTGAAGCGCTTGCCTTTCCAGCCAGTCAACCGCCTCGAGAACGCCGTATCCAGAAGGCCAGCCCGCAATGTACTGGTACTCGTCCACCGAGGGTAAGGGGGCCCGCGATGGATCAGTCAGAATATGGTAGTCGAATCTGATCGCCGAAAGAGATACCCCCGCTATAAGCAAGGCACAGAGGGCCAGACCACCTCGACTGAAAGAGAGGCCTCGAGGGGATAACACTGGTGACCTGTGAGCCAGCCAGATACCCCCCTTAGAGAGTTGCTCAGTACACCAAGCAGCGGATATCAACACGGGGCTCGTTGCGAACAGGAAATATCGCGGTGGTAGGAAGCCTGTTGAGGAACTGACGAAAGCCAAGACCGGCACCAATCCCAGGATCCACAGCAAGCCCGCTTGGCGGTTTCCCTGAAAGAGCGTGAGGAGCAAGGAAAGGCCACATATCAGCAGGATTGGGGTGGTGAGATATGTCCCCACCTGGCTTCCCACCGCTATGAGGTTGCTCGTGACTCGCTCCATCCAGCCAGAGATAGTCAATGCTTCGGAAGTGGCAATAGTCTTCCATTGGATCTGCTCCCAATACCTTGAACGATACAACAACAGTACCGGCGACATAACGAGACCAGCGACAAGATATGGCAACGAGAGCCTCCTTGCCAGACGGCCTACTTTCATCCTGTGAACCAGAGCCCAAACTGTCAAAGGGGTGCAAAGGAACAACACTCCTGGAAGTTTCGAGAGCATTCCTAGCCCCATGGCCAGGCCTAACGCCACGCCATGCCTCAGCCCCTCTTGCTTCAAGCTCAACAAGCTAAACAGCAGGGTATATACGCCACAGGTGTTCAACAACACATCAGCGAGAAGCATCCTATTATGGAAAAGCATAAGGGGTGAAATGATATAAAATGCTGCGGCCATGGTGCCAATTCTTCTTGAATATAGGTTCCTACCCGCCAGATACAAGCCAAGCATAGTTAGAGCCCCGGCGAAGACTGAGGCCAGCCTGGCTGAGAACAACGGATCAGGGAACAACCATACAAAGGCAGCAGTCAGCCAATCGAGGGCCAATTTTCGATATCCTCTCCGCAGAGGGAGGAGAAGGTCCACTTCTAACAACTCTTGGGCGATAGTGATGTCCATAGCTTCGTCGTTGAACACCGGCAACAAAGTGAGGTTAATCAGTCGGCTTCCGAGGTAGAAGACCAGCAGTAACCAACACTCTTTAGGAATGGACCTCAAAGAGGGCTTCATGCGCGGTAGGCCAAATTCTCGCAACATGGTGCTCGCTTTCCCGCATTACCTGTTCATAATCTCCATAGACCTCGGCACTGCTGCAAAGTACCATCCTAAACCTCTTCTTGCAACCGGATCATGTTTTTCGTTCCTACGACGTTAGTTGGCCACAGGTTTTCGTAATAATCCTCGCCGTTCCAGCGTCAAGGGCTTACCTATAGTACCAAGCCCTCCGGTCACTAGGATCTTCATACGGGGCCTCCTGAAGCCTTTGCCGATAGAAGCCCTTCTAGCCAGGTGAAAAGGTCTTGCACCGGTTTCGTCAACGCTGAATAGCAAAGCACTAAGGGCAGCATAAACATAAAAAGACGGTTGGCCGAGTCTGGTATCTCTCTCCAGTCGGAATGGGCGATACTGAAGACATAGCTGCCGGCGATGAATAGGCCAATATTCGAGATCAGTAGCAAGAAGAGATAACCGTGCTCCTTCAGGTTTTTGAGGTGGAGCAAGGCGGTGACTGTGAATAGTAGCAAGACAATGGTGTACTGCCCTTGGAAGGCTTCCCTTAGAAAATCAAACACAGTAACCAACCTTGTCCAATCAAGAGACTGGGAGCTCACTATCTTTGCGGCAGCGCGAACACCTCCAAAGCCCCCAGGAGCCTGGGAACCTAAGCTGTGGCTTACATATCGCCTCCACAGGGGTTCAATAGGTAGATATAAGAGAGCGAACCACAAAGGCGCAAGGTATTTTCTTCTCAATAAAGAGTAAACGATGAGGATCATGAAGGCGGCTAGGAAGAAGGCATGAGATTCCGCTCTAACCCATGAACTGAGCCCAACGAAGAGCCCGGCCAAGGTAAGGCCTCCCCGTGTTCCACGATGCATCCAACGATAGAGGTAAAGAACTCCTCCGCCAATATAGAAGGTAAAGGGGAAATTTGTATATGCGATAGTAGCCGCCCTGAAAATCACTGGAGATGAGGCCAATAGCAAAGTAAAAGTCAGGCTACACAGCACATTACAGTGCTCTCTCAGAAAGTAGTACGAGATAATCAAGAAGGAAGCGAACAGCAATGAATAAAGAAATTTGGGGTTATCTATGCCCCAAAGATAAATCCAGGTGTGGGCTAGAGATGTAAAAGGTGGGTAACCCACGCCATATTCCGTAAATCGCTTTAGGGTCATCAACCCTTCATAGATAGATCTTTTCTCAATGATAAGATGAGCTCGGAGATCATAAACCGTTAGGGCATCCCAGGCATAAACAGGCCAATATGACGTTATGAGCAAGTGACTGAGGCAAAGGAGAATAGTCATCAAGACTACTATCTTCTCCAAAGTGGAAAGCGATTTGAACCCTTGTACGATGTGGGGCCATAGCAGTTCGAATTTGATCTTCCAGACATCGATTCTCCCCCCCTTCTTAGCGTTCATGCTCATCCACATTCCGCCCAGGATGACAGTTAATAAAAGTAGCGGCAGCAACATGTTTGCTAGCGACAACGACAGCCCCACAAGACCGAGGCAGAACATGAGCAGGGTCATCAGGCCCAGTCCCAGACCATAGGCCAAAGCCAACCGCTCTAGGAATCTGAGGTCAGGTGCTATGATCAATGTCACCACCCACCCAAAAGCGACGATAACCAACAAGCAAGAAACCACTGGCATCATCGGTTCTCCCGCAAGTCGATCAGGCCCCAACGTTCCGTCTGTCCCGGCATCCAGATGACCTTCCCTGGTGGATATGGCGGCTTGGGCCATCCATGCTTCTCTGGATTCTCGGGTCCATGCGACCCCCAGGCTATCATCACGTGGGTAGCAGCCTCATCGACTTCCAGCTTCTCGACGCCCCCGCCTTTCAATATGCGCGGGCGGAGAAAATAATAGTCTAAGAGCCTGTTTCCCTCACTCAGCCAAGGCCACGTTTGTGGTGGTGTCATTATTACTGCATCGGGGGGCGTGTTTTCTCGCACGAAAACCATGTAGTCATGGTAGAGCCCCCACTTTGCCGACATTTTCTGATCGTAGGAAAGGACAGGGTTCTTGACAATAAAGCGGATCTCTTTGCGGACTATTGGCCATAAGCCCCTCAAATTGACGTAAAGTGCCCACCCGATAGCGACCAGGACAACACCACGTATAGCAAGGCCCATCGAGCGGAGAGCCAGAGATCTTATTCCCGCGAATCTTGCCTTCAGCATCCTACCCCTAGGAGGTTGACGAACCCGGTCAACGTGGAGGCGATCAGCGTATGCGCCAAAGGGAAAAGCCAAAATACCCTTGAGGGATATGTAGTCGTTCCTCTCGGGCCTAGGGCTATCGCCAGACTAACCGGCACCAGCAGGATCAATCCGCTAGCGAAAGCGATATGGGGTGATACCTGGAAGTAGTATAGAAGTAGGTAGTATGGAAAGATAGCTCCTATCAGATAAGCCATTAGCACCTTTCTTTGCAACCCTTGCCCCCTCTCCTAGCCTCCTTCGCTGGTCTGATGAGGGGCGTCATCAATAGATCCTACCGATTATCTCTACCAATTGGAACAGCGCGCGGACGTCATGGCGCTCAAGGAAACCCGCACCACCAGTGGCTACCACTCGTTTCTTCTCCCAGAAGGATCTCCTTGCTACTTTGCCAGCGCATACCCTACAAACGGTCTATTATGAGCTTCTGTATTTATGTGCCTCCCACTTGATCTGCCATTTCTCTTCGAACCTCTTTTTGTTCTCCTTAAATACCCTTTGGTATTCTTGCTCCCTCAAGGTAGAAAATGCGGCCTTGCCAACATGGTGGACAAAGACATCCTCCGCACAGAGAATCCTATACCCTTTCGATTTCACCCGAAGCGCGTAATCATCGTCCTCAAACATCCCTATCTCGAACTGCTCGTCAAGAGGGCCAACCTCTTCAATGAGACCACGACGCATCGCCACGCAAAACATGGCCAACACCTTTAGCTCAAAGGCGATACCTTCGTGTTCGGCTGTGTATCGCTCGGCAAATGCCTCCATCTCCTCCAAGGCCTCGTATTCCACGTCGATCTTAGCCTCGTTACCCGCCCAGTTGGTCACTGGCCCGACCATGCCTACCTTGCTATCCTCCAGGTGCCGCAGCAGTTTAGTCAGCCAACCTCGCGTGACCACCGTATCGTTGTTCAGCAAGACGATGAACTCTCCTGAAGCCACGGCAAGGCCTTGGTTGTTCGCTCTCGCAAAGCCCTCGTTTCTCTCGTTGAGGATGACTTTGCTGTTTGGATAACTCACGTTGATCTGTCCAAGGTAGTCCGGAGTCCTGTCTGTGGAACCGTTGTCGACGAGGATCACCTCATAGTTCGGGTGGATGGTCCTGCCATACACGCTCTCGATGCACAGTTTGGTCAAATCCAAGTTGTTGTAAGTCACAATGATGATGCTCGCCTTGGGATACAAGGCGATGATAGCATTATGCAACTTCTGGAATCGTTCCTCCCATGTATTCTGCCTCGCAAAGCCCACCCGCGCCTTCTCGATCGCCGGATCACTCTCCTGGAGAGCTAGCTCGATGGCCGTAAGCCATTGCTCGCGCGTGGTCGCCAAATAAACGTACTCTTTGTAAGGTACAAATTCGGGCAACTCGGTAGCGACTATCGGCTTTCCAGCACTCAGATACTCGTAGAACTTAACTGGATTGGTTGCCTCGGTCAGGATGTTGCGCCTGAAGGGGATGAGACACACGTCAAAAAGGTGTAGGTAAGCGGGCAGGGCATCATAGGGCTTTTCCCCTAACAGATGTACGTTGGGAAGCGAAGCCAACATAGAGATGTTAGGTGCTCCAAATGTGCTGCCGATTAACACGAAATTCCAATCTAGCCTGGTCGAGGCTAGGCTATGGATCAACTCCACGTCGAACCATTCAGAAATCGCGCCATAGTATCCCAGGATAGGCTTTGGCGCTTGCTTCAACTCAGATGGAATCTGCTCGGGGGCTTTGTAGAAGTGATTGAAATCGGCTGCATTGGGGATCAGAACGGTAAGAGCATTGTGTTGTTTCCATTCTTTATACAACTGTTTAGATGTAGTCACTATCATATCGCTTTGTTGACCCAGCTCGATTTCATCAGCCAGCATTCTGGGATCATTGGTCGGAAAACCCTCATGCTTGTCCATGCAGTCGTAGACGATCTTCCAGCCGAAACGCTCCCTTAGACTCATGGCTACCGATTTCCAGAAAGGTAGTTGGACCAAACAGATCGCTTCGACGATATGATGATTCGAACGCATCTTGTCAAAGGCCTTGAGCAATCGTTCCAGTGTAGTCTGGTCCATTTGGTCGCG
The DNA here is from genome assembly GCA_034419095.1 of Anaerolineae bacterium. Lineage (GTDB taxonomy): Bacteria > Chloroflexota > Anaerolineae > UBA7937 > UBA7937 > UBA7937. The sequence goes on from DAOULQ010000251.1 coordinate 10,335, forward strand.
GTATAGGTTCAGATTGCGGTGGCCGGGGAGTTGAACATCGAGGATGTTATGCCGCCAACTTCCGATGCCTGGCTCTTCTGCATCCACGAAGGAGGTTCTCAGGTAGAATACCCGGTGCCCATGCTGGGCGAACTGAGAAGCGATTTGCTGCGGACGCTGGAAACGGAAATGCCAGTCAATGATTGGGAAGACAATGACATCATACTTCGTGGGCCTCATGGTGCGAATATCTTGAAGCGGTTGTGGCTGTGCTGCCGAGGTTGTTGGTAGAACGACGGGCGGCCCCGGTTGCTTGAGAATTTGCCTCTTAATAGGACGCTTCAGGGAGGTTGGCAGGACTTTGCGCCCGATGGCGAATGATGCACTCCGCAGCCATCGAGCAGGAGATAGAATCCATCGCCGAATGCGCCGGTAGGTCTCTATTAACCTCCACGATTTAGACGAGGCGATCTCATCGATTGCACGCTGGCGCTCAGCGACCTGCTCCACCAGCCCAGCGACTTGCGCCTGCAGACCCTGTACTGCCTGTTCCTTCTCTTGCACCTGCATTTGCAGGGCATGTACCGCCTGTTCCTTCTCTTGTTCTTTCTCTTGCACCTGCATTTGCAGGGCATGTACGGCTTGTTCTTTCTCTTGCACCTGCATTTGCAGGGCATGTACGGCTTGTTCTTTCTTTGCCACCTCCATTTGTAGCCGCTCTAGCCTATCAAACCTCTCTTCCCCCAGCGTCTGCATAAGCAAGTTTAGAGCCTGGAGATTGAGCATGAATTCTTGAGGATGGGGAGGTTCAGGGGGGCAAAGTCGAGTAGGAAGACTAAGCAGGGTATCCGAGCTATTCTTGGAGGCAACAATGATCTTACGATAGCTGGGCTCGCGGTTATCTTGGCGGTAGAAATTACTGTTGTAGAAGGCATTCACTCTGTTTGAAAGCTCGGAATCATCAAACCTCCATTGTAACAGGAAAAATAAGGCGGTTCCTACCAACCAGTGATACAAATATCCATTAGGCAGAACTACAGTAGTGAGCCCCGCTTCATTGAGCCAAGCAAGCGTTTGGTCTAGATCTGGAAGCCCATGCTGGCGATGCTCTTCGATGAACTGGTAGCGCTCATGATAGCGCGCCACAATCAACTCTTGTAGGATCTCCTCTGCTCGAACTACTTGGGGATCATCAAAAGGCGCGCCGATAACCCAGAGCCCACTTCCCACCCGAAGGAGTTCGCTCAAAAAGCGAAAACGAGCGTCATGGGCGATATGCTCCAGGGTATCACTGGTCACCACTACGTCGAAGGAGGATGTGTCAAAAGGGAGCGCAAGCCCGTTGGCGCGGACAAACCTCTCATCACTCCCCATCAAATCGGCCACGAAAACCTGATCTTGGGGCAAGAAATGACGGAGCGTGCCGGGCCAGCCACCGACATCGAGGATACGAAGTGGCGTTCTCTCACGCAGGTTATCAACCACCTCTGCGACGATCGCATAACGCTGATACTGGTCAAATGGAAGGTGTAAGATGTCCATATGGGTCATCTCTCCAAATAGCCTAGGCCCCTCAACCTTTCCAGGATTTCTTCGTTGGCATCCGTTCTAATGGCCCTATCCTCTCCTCTCATACCTTCCTCATAGGTATCAACATATTGGACACTCCCTCGGTCGGCAAGGATTTCCTCGAGTACCCTTCCATCTAAATCACGGCCAATAGGCAATCCAAAGAGGTGCAGAACAGTTGGGGTGATATCAAAAATCGAGATCTCTTCTACCCTTCCTGGCTTTATGCCTTTTCCCCCTACTATGAGTACGCTCTCCGGGCGATGGTCTCCGGAAAGAAAGCGTCCTGCAAGTGGGCCTCTGTCCACTATACGCTTTTCGCTGATCCTCTCAAACCCGTGGTCTGACACAACCATCAAGCCCCAATCCTCGGGCAGACGTTTCAAGAGATCTTCTACCACCCCATCTATGTGAACATAGTATTTCTCAATGATCCGACCGAAATATTCGATGTCTTCCTGGGAGACATCACTGTACCCAAGTTCTTTAACACCCCCAAATTCCCAAGGACGCATATATCGCCAGAACGCATGACAAGTATAGTCTATCCCTTGCAGATAGAGGGCCATGAAGTGGAGATCAAACTCTTCAAGGAGCCTAAGCGCCCATTGCCTCAACTTCTCATCTCGATGAAAGACATACAGGAACCTTGATTTGTATAGATGGTTTCGAACCCATTGCATGGAGTTTTCCTTGTATTTTAGCCTGTACAATGAGTCAAAACTGAAGGAAGAGAACTCTTGGGTTTTCTTTTTCAAATTGACGTTAGGCATTAGTTCTTCGATCTCGGGTGGGCAGTAGCCATCTTTCTCATTATATCGATCGGATATCATAAATCCCCTGATCTCATCTGGTGGATAGGTGACGAGCCAGCCAATCACACCACAAGAGTAGCCTTGTTCTGATAGGATCTCCCAGACCCTCTTCGTTCTTACCATATTGCTCGTGACAGGAACCCCGTTTCTATCAACAAAATCGGTTATCCCGTGCTTGTCGCTGCGCTTCCCGCTAGCCATGCTCGTCCAGAGTACAGGGGATCTGATGACCTCTCCCGATAGATCAAGGGCCCCCCACGCACTCTTTACCACCAATCGCTGGAAGTTTGGTAGCAGCCCCTTTTCCATGAATTCATTCAGTAGCTGCCAGTCAAGGCCATCTACAGCTAGAACAAATAACCTATTCATAAACGCCTCCTAAGAGATCCAATTTGACTGCCGATCCCTGTATTCATGCGGCTCCCAGGGTTTACCCCATTTCTCTTCAAACCGTCTCCTATTCTCACTGAATATAATATCTCCTTGTATTCCTTATCACCTAGCCCCTCAAATGCTGCCATACCATGGTGATGAATGAATACATCCTCGGCGCAGATCAGTTTATAGCCCTTTTGTTTGATCCTCAGCGCATAATCGTCATCCTCAAAGATCCCTACCTCAAACCGTTCATCCAAAAGCCCGATCTGATCTACTAAGCCCTTCCCGATTGCCCCATAGAAAAAGGCGAGCACATCGATCTCGAAGCAAACTCCTTCGCGTTCATAGAGACATTCGTCTGCAGACCGCTCCCTCTGGGGTGCTCCTTCGATTGGCTTCTCACCGATTTGTAGGGTAGTCTTCCCACCATTCACGTGAATTGATAGGATATGCTCCTTTCTCAGGGTGATCGTTCACGTGATAGCCTCCTCTTTAGCCCAGATTCAACGCTCGTGCAGATAATCGCCTCTATTGTAGTGACCTTCGATACTTTTCTACCACTTTGTCCACCGCTCCCAACGCTTGTATCCCACCTTGTTCTAACCATACCGCCTTGTCGCACATTGTCCGAATCAGACCCATGTCGTGAGATACGATGACGAATGTGGTTTGGTCATTCCTGAACCTATCAATGCGCTTGGCACACTTTCGCTGAAACCGCTCATCCCCTACTGCCAAAACCTCATCGATCAGCAAGATATCGGGGTTTAAGTCTGTCGCGATCGCAAATCCCAATCGGGCTACCATTCCCGTTGAATATGTCCTTAAAGGGGCATCCACGAAGTCCCAAAGTTCGGCGAAGTCCACGATTTTCTGAAACTTCTGGTTCATCTCTCTTTGAGAGAACCCCAGAATTGCCCCGTTCAAGTAGATGTTCTCCTTGCCCGTCAATTCCTTGTTGAACCCTGCTCCAAACTCCAAGAGAGGCAGCACTTTCCCTACCACCCGCACGCCTCCCTCCGTAGGCTTCAAGACGCGGGCGATCACCTTCAGAAGTGTGCTCTTCCCCGCTCCGTTCTGTCCAATGATCCCTACCACCTCACCCCTATGTACATCCAAATTAATATCCCGTAGCGCCCAGACATCCGCATACTCCGCCTGCCTGCCCCTAACTTGGCGGATGACGTATTCCTTCAGGCTCGGAATCCGCTCCTTGGGTAGTCGGTATCTCACTGAGACCTCTCTCAAATTGATGACAGGTTGCACGCAGACTCGCACCTATCTATACTATAGGTAATAGGCAAAACGATCTGACAATCTAGAGAAAAACAACCAACCAACGATTATCGCCGCTACGGCGGTCAAGCCTCCATAAGCCAAGTACTCCATCGGGGGAAGCGTCCCCCTGTAGAGGGGCACCCTAAAGCACTCGATCAAATAGTACATGGGATTAAACTGGATCAGGACGCGGTACCGAGTTGGGACGATGTCCAGGGGATAGAAAAGGGGAGTCAAGTACATCCAAGCCCTTAGCACCACCTGATACATCTCGATCACATCGTAGAAGAATACCGCTACGGCCGAGAGGAATAGCGAAAGACCCAGGCTAAACAAGGCGATCAAAATCACAGAGACTGGCAGGAAAAGCACGCTATGTCCTATCCTGTGTTGGGTGATCACCATAATTGCCAGCAAAGGCACCATGGCGAATGCGAGATTCGCCAGCCCCGAGACAACGGTAGCCAGCACAAAGGTGGCCTTAGGTACGTAGATCTTCTTGATCAGGTTCCCACTCTTCACGACGCTGGTCATAGAGGCTATTGTGCTTTGAGCGAAGAGATTCCACGGGAGATAGGCGGAGAGGAAATAGATCACGAAATTCGGGATCGAGAACCGGAAAAGGGTCGAAAAGACAACGGTGAAGATGATCATCATCAAGAGAGGGTTCAACATCGTCCAGAAGAAACCCAGGATGGACCGCCTGTAACGGACTTTCAGATCGCGTGCCACGAGGTTCTTAAGCAGCTCCTTGTAGTCCAAGAGTGCTAGCAGCTCATCAACAGCAGCGATCCGAGGCTGGCACGAATCATAGACAAGCGCCCTAGCCATCGTCTAGACTCCTCCCGTGTTTGCCTTAGAGCGATCCACCAAGACCTGAACAATGCGTTTGCTGGCTCTCCCATCTCCATAGGGGTTTATCGCCCGTGCCATCCGCTCATACTCCGTGGGATCCTCTAACAATCGAGTTGCCTCCTCTACGATCCGCACCGTATCGGTCCCCACCACTTTGGCAGTTCCTGCCTCTACTCCTTCTGGTCGCTCCGTCACTTCCCGCAACACTAGCACCGGCTTACCGAAGCTCGGCGCCTCCTCTTGAATTCCACCAGAGTCCGTAAGGATCAGATATGATCGCTTGATCAAGTGCACCAGGGTAAGATAATCCAAGGGCGGGACAAGGGAGACGTTTGCCACTCCACTCAGTTTTGCTTGAACAGGCTGCCACACGCGGGGCTTCAAGTGTACAGGGTACACGATATGGACATCCCCATCGTAGGAACTAGCAATTTCCAAGAGCGCCTGGCATATGTGTTGTAAGGGCAGCCCAAAACTCTCCCGTCGATGGGCGGTCACGAGAATGATCCGCTTGTCATGCAAAGACAAGCCTTCTATGAGCGTGCCTCGCCCCTCAAACGGCTGCCCTGCTATATGTAACACAGCATCGATCACTGTGTTGCCTGTGACCAGGATTCGCTCCTCGGGCACTCCCTCCCGTAGCAGGTTCCCTTTGGCCCACAGCGTGGGCGCGAAATGGAGATCAGCCACCGCACTGGTCACCCGTCTGTTGATCTCTTCAGGGAAGGGTTGCCACTTGTCTTGGGTTCGTAGCCCAGCCTCAATGTGCCCCACCTTCACCCCTTGGTAAAAAGCCGCTAGGCTTGACGCCATGGTCGTTGTAGTATCACCTTGCACGAGGACCCAGTCAGGCTGCTCCTCTCGGATGATCTCCTCTACTTCAGTCAATACCCTACCTGTAATGTAGGAGAGGCTTTGATCCTCCTGCATGATGTCCAGATCGTAGTCCGGCTCGATATCGAAGAGCCGCAACACTTGGTCCAGCATCTGCCGGTGCTGGGCTGTGACGCACGCCCGGCACTCGGCGGCAGGGTGCTTGCGCAGTTCCTTGATTACCGGGGCCATCTTGATGGCCTCGGGGCGGGTGCCGAAGACGCACAGAACCTTAGTCACTTTCTCTCCTCAGGATTTCTCCAGCATTTGGCCTCTATGCCAGTGGGCAAGCGACCCAGGACAGAACCGGTGGTGAGACCGGCATTTCGCTCACAGATACTACGCACCTTCAAAAGGGCATCGGAGATCGTCATGCTACGCCAGTCGGATCTCCTTTACCCATTCGCGGTTCTCCAGGTACCATTTCACCGCTGTCTCCACGCCTTCTTCGAACCGGATTTGCGGCCGCCAGCCCAGGAAACCTTCCGCCTTGGAAATGTCCGCCCGTGTCGCCTTCACATCGGCCGGATGGGGAGGAAGATGCTTTACCCGGGCTTTCTTGCCTAACAGCTCCTCCACCAGCCGCATGGCATCCATTAACACGATCGGCCGGTCGGAGCCCAGGTTAATGACCTCGTACCCCATGGGCTTCAAGGCCGCAATCGTGCCCCTAGCAACGTCGTCCACGTGGGTGTAGTCTCGCTCCTGTGTGCCGTCGCCGTACACGATCACCGGTTGCCCCTCACCGATCCATTGCACGAACCTGAAGAGGCTCATGTCCGGTCGCCCCGCTGGGCCATAGACGGTGAAGTAGCGCAGCACGCTCACGTCAATGCCGTATAGGTAGTAGTAGGTGTAGCAGAGTGCCTCTGCCGCCTTCTTCGAGGCCGCGTAGGGGGAGAGAGGCGCATCGGTGTTCGCATCCTCCCGGAAAGGACGGGGGTTGTGAGCCCCATAAAGGCTCGACGTGGACGCCAGCACGAATTTCTTCACCCCGAACTCCCGGCATAGCTCCAGTAGGTTCAACGTGCCGATGACGTTGGTCTCAAAGTAGACCCAGGGGTCTTCGACGGACTGGCGGATACCAGCACGGGCGGCGAGATTCACGACTGCCGGCTTCGGACCGCCGCCGGTCGCTTCAAAGAGGTCACGCAGCGATTCCCGGTCACAAATGTCAAGGCGATGGAAGGTGAAGTTCGGGTGATCCTTGATCTGGTCGAGGCGCCAGTGCTTGAGGCGTGGGTCGTACGCTTCGTTGAGGTTGTCCACGCCCACTACTGCATGGCCGTCTGCCAAAAGGAACTCGCACACCTTCCAACCGATGAAACCGGCAGCCCCGGTGACCAGATAGCAGCCCATCACAGCTTCACCACTCGTCCCGGATTCGCCGCCACGCTTCTCGTCGCGTTCCGCGTATCCACCACCAGCTGGCTGTTCTCCATCACCCACTCCCAGTCGTAGCTGTTGTGAGCGGTGGTGATCACCACACAGTCAGCCTTCTGCAGCCTCTCGCGGTCCAAGGTCACCGCGGCCATGACCAAGCCATCGATCTCCAGTCGGGGGACGTATGGATCGTGATAGGCCACCTCAGCCCCCTTCTCGCGCAGGAGATGTATCAGGTCCAGCGCCGGCGACTCCCGCAGGTCGCCCACGTCCGCCTTGTACGCTACACCCAGGATCAATACCTGGGAGCCCCTCAACGGCTTTCCCTTCTCGTTCAGCGCATCAGCGATCTTGCCCAGCACGTACTGCGGCATGGCGAAGTTGATCTCCGTCGCCAGTTGAATCAAGCGAGCGTTGTAGTTCAGCGTCTTCAGTTTCCAGGCCAGGTACTGGGGGTCAATGGGAATGCAGTGGCCGCCCAGGCCAGCGCCTGGGTAGAAAGGCATGAAACCGAAGGGCTTGGTCTTCGCTGCCTCGATCACCTCCCAGACGTCTATCCCCAATTTGTCGCACATAATAGCGATCTCGTTGGCCAAACCGATATTCACGGCTCGAAAGGTGTTTTCCAAGAGTTTTACCATCTCGGCGGTTTTGGTGGATGAAACGGGCATCACCGCCTCGATAGCGCTCTCGTACAAAGCCTTGGCTACCTCTAAGCAACCAGGGGTTGCCCCTGCCACGATCTTTGGGATATTCTTGACGTTGTACTTCCTATTTCCTGGATCCACACGCTCTGGCGAGTAGGCGACATAGAAATCCTTTCCCACCTGTAAGTCCGACTTTTCAAGAATCGGCAGAACCAATTCATTGGTCGTGCCGGGGTAGGTGGTGCTTTCCAGGACGATGAGCATCCCCCGGTGGAGTCGCGGGGCGACCTCGTCGGTCGCGGCGATGATGTAGGACATATCGGGGTCCTTCGTCTTGTTCAGGGGAGTTGGGACGCAGATGATGGCCGCATCGGCGTTGCGGAGGGCGTCGTAGTCGGTGGTGGCTGACAACTTATTGGCGCGTTGCACGTTGGATATCGAATGTGGAACGTGCGAGGTTAAACGTGCCAGCGTTTCTGAGGGGACGTCCTGCACGTAAGATTCGCCACGGTTGATAGCTCTCACCCGGCTTTCGTCTACATCAATGCCGATGACGCGGAAGCCGGCCTCGGCGAAGGCCACGGCCAGCGGTAAGCCAACGTAGCCCAGGCCGATGATACTGACTACGGCAGTTCTGGTTTCTATCTTATCTACGAGATCCACGAGGCTCCCTCCTTACCTCGCAGCGATTGACCATATCACTCTTCTCACCCAGATCCCCACCGACAACTCGAAATTCAGGCAAAGTCGGCCGCTCTGCATCCTGTATCCTCTAGCCTCGCATCCCCTTCCTCATCCTCCCATTGGCCATTCCGATGAAAGGAGAGAGGCTTCTGGGGTCCCTTGGCAAGTACCGGCGAGTCAGATGTTGGGGTTGATAACTGGGAGCGCTTTGCCAAGCGGTGGCTTGGAGAACTCGTGGCGATCTACAGGCAGGCTCCGCCGTTCAGCGCTTGCTTTTGGGCTGCAAGTGCTGTTGACTCTTATTCAGTTTTCCCCATCGGCCGAACTGCGCCCTAGCGCACCTTCTCCAAGTAGTCGATCTCTACTTCACAGCGCGTCCATCGACCGAGAGAATCAAGCAAAATCCTGGCTCGTTGACCAGAAGACAAACCGCGCTCGAAAACCGCTTCAAAATCCCTCAAAGGGCCGGAGGTCATAACTACCCGGTCCCCTGGCTTGAATCGATATGCTTTGCAGCCCGATTCCTGCATGTCGGCTAGGCGCTGTTTGATGAAAGAGATCACGCGTTCGTCAACCAGGGCCGGTTGGTCGCCAAAACTGACAACCCTTCTCAAGCCAGGGGTCCAGCGCAGAGAGGAAAGGCCGTTAGAGGGATCCGCGCTGACGAAGAGATAGCAAGAAAAGAACGGCACGTTCTTCTCTTGGCCGCGTTTCCTAACCTGGATGAGGGGAAGATAGGTCTCGAAACCCTTGCTTTCCAGGAAGCTGCTAACCTGTCGTTCTTTATGTGGTTTGGTGTATAGAGTGTACCAGTGTTCCATGATCCCGCCAAGTAAGGTTAGACATCACCTCTTCTTTGAGATGACGATCTCTTGCAAGCCGAGCTCTATCTCCTAAAGTCCGAATCGATGCCCGATCGCACATGCAGTGGCGATCTGGTTCATCCTCCTGCTCTCCTCGTCATCTAAACCTGGCCAAGCTATCACTTGCCGAATTTCCAGTGGGAGGAGATCATCCACCCTGGTGCGATCACTCTTCGGACTTATGGTTTCCTGCCGGCCCTCATCTCCGTCCTGGCGTCCATAACTCTCTCCAGGTCGCTGGCCGCAATCCGCCACTGCTGGCCCGCTCGAAAGGCCCGGAGATCGCCGTTCCGACACCATCGCCAGACGGTGGCCTCATGTACTTTGAGGAGCTCCGCCACCTCCTGCACGGTATAAAGCTCCTCCTCGACGCCCCGGCCCTCAAGATGGATAGGGGACGTCTCGCGCGCCCGTTCGCCATCGGGAGCAAAGCTCTCCCGGATGGTCTCGCGGATGAGCTCTCTCACCCCGCCCCTCTGCCTAATCGGGGCCGAACGAGCGAGCATGAGGCCGGTGTAGAGGGTGATGCAGGCCGCTCGCCACAGGCCGACGAGAGCCAAGGAGACGACACCGGTCTCAAGCACGAAACGCCGAGGCAGCATACCAACTGGCGCAAAGAAATAGACCACAACATATGTAAGCACGAACAAGCCAGTAATCGCCAGAAGCACCAATAGAGTGTTGATGACCTTGGAACGCATCCTCTGTGTGTACAAGCCCAGGATTACAGCTATCAAGAGCCATAGGGCTGACAGCCCCAAGAACCAGTGCGCCCGGGGGAGAATGAGCTCCCAGCCGAGCGCCTTTTGGCTATCTCTCAGGGCCCATAATCGTAGAGCCAAGAGGATAGCGAGGTTCACAAGTAGCAAGTCACCCAGGGGAAGAAGGGTCGCGGGCTTTAGGCGTCCTAGTAAGAAGCGGAACCGGGCCATATGGTCGACCACCTCGAATCGTGTCGCTCCCTCACCGTGGAGCCGCCGGGCGAGGTTATCCACTATGATACAACGACTTCACGTATTTGTCAAGAGATCAATTACCAGTGCGCACAACGGCTAACAATGGCATACAACGCCTAACATGCCCCGGTATGCGACAATGGCGAATATCCCACCCCAGGGTTAGAAAGAGTCCTTACTTCTTCCTGTGCCTGGCATGGCTATCGAGGTCACACCCTCACATCTTTATCCCCCTCTGTCACTAGATGGCGAAGGCCCGACGCTGGATGGTTGAACGCGTCTCGCTTCACCACATCGCTGCCGGCCTTCGCCTCGTCAACGAACCAGCGGGTGATCACAGGGAGGAGATCGAAATGGGGCGAGCCCACTCGCAAACTGATCTGCGAGACCTTGGACATGAATGCTAAGACGCTACGCCAAAGGCTAAGGAACGATGGAGCGGTGAGGAAGAGGTCAGAGGCCTCGGCCAACTCCCCTGTGGCCTTTCAGGCCCTGATCCAAAAGGAGCGCATCGGACTTTCACTGATTGATGGATTATGGAACTCTACCTCGAGCGTGGGAGATTGGTCAGTTGGTACGAGGCTGGAGCAGGAAGGGTAACGCTCCTCGCCACCATCGTCAAGGACCTTAAGAAGGGTCTCCACTGCAGGATTCCACGGGGTGCCGCATTGGGCCTGAGCCCCTCTATCGGTTTAGCCAGAGGATATGGACGTTCCGAGGGCATAGCGTTGAACGCATCGGCTATACTGTCACCAGCCTGGCGAGCCTTGCATTGAGGTGACCTCACGCACGGCCTCATAGAGGAGCCGAGGGGTGAAATCCACATCCACCATTCGGAAGTAGTAGTCAGCACGCTCGGTGGGGATATTCCCCACCTGTCTGAAATACCAGATGTTGAAAACTCCAGCCCAAGGCCAGTGGGCGCGGGCAAACTCGATGCCCTGCACCGCATAGGCTGCTTGTTCCTCCTCACTTACCCTCTGCCAAATCAGCCGCTCGGGGGGAAAATGCGCCGGCGCGGCGTTCCATCCATACTCGCTGAACCAGATGGCCTTATCGCAATCGCTGTACCGTTCCATGATTTCCCGAAGCCATAGCACTCTCGCAAAGTTGAGGAGGTCTTCATTTGGTGGTTCTTCAGGTGTACTGCTCATCCCGAAGGCGTTGGCAGAGAGGATGTCGAAATAGTCACTTGCACCAGTCTCATACATCTCCTCTAGGAACTGGAGTTCGTTCATACTGATCCACTTGCCAGGCTCTGGGTGCTCTTGTCCGAGGGTGGTCGCTAGCGGCGCGCTCAGGACCTGTATATCCGGGTCGGCCTCTTTGGCTTTAAGGTAGGCCATCCGCAGCATCTTCACATAGCCTTCGGGATCCACGGGTCGATTCCCCCACTCAGGCCAGATATTAGGCTCGTTCCAGATCTCGATATATCTTATCCTTCCTCGATAGTGGCTTACGAAGGCGTAGACGAAGTCCGCATAGTCTTGCAGGTCATCGGGGGGAGCATTGGGGAGGCTATTATCACGCCGACTCCAATTGGGCGGCCAATCCAAGCGGGCTATGATCTGGAAACCATATTCCTCGTAGAGGTCGACGAGGTGATCATACTTCTCCCATACGAACTTCCCCTTGCGTTTGGGCTCGATCTCCGCCCAAAGAAATTGTTGCCTGCCCCATCTCAACCCCGCCTCCCGGGCCATCATGAGCGTCTTCCTCTGCTTCCACTCCTCCACCTCCTGCTCCAAGAAGAAGTTAGCCCCGTAGGGGTTCACATCGGTGTTCGTGATAGGCGTTTCATGGGGACAGGGAGGGGGCTCACCCTTCAATCTGATGGATACTAGGGAACAACCCGAACTGACAAGCAGGATCAGGAGAGAAAGGCTGAGGACGGATGCGCGGCGCAATAGTGGGGACAACCTACTCATAAGCCGTTTCCCCAGGAGAGGGGTAGAAAGTGGCTGACACCGATCTATCCAAAGCGATGCCAGGGTAGAACCATAGGGAATAGAAGGCGGAAGAACTCTCTTTCCATCTCCAGGGTCTCGGCGACACTTCCCTCGATATCGGCATAGATCCTGACCGAGAGGACTCCGTCTTTCGGATCGCGCCCTGGGTTGGTCCATAGGTACCAGTAGAGAACCAGCCGCCTTCTCTCTCCCTTCTGACCCATAAACCTTTGTACGTATACCTTGGAATCTCCGATCTCTATGGCTTCCAGACCCTGGTCGATGATGTACCATCCGTTGGCGGGGTAACAGGTAAGGGGGGTATGCTCAAAGAGGGTGAAACTCTTGCTACCCCTGTTGCCTAGGATGGAAAAGTAGATCCCATCCCCTTCCCCATCGGTGAAATGCCTCACGATGGCGATATCGGGGTTCTTGAACCATTTGATCATCTCTCGGTCTGGAGGGGTATCTTCCCCCGGAGCGTACCAGGGTCCGATCTTGTGGGGGAGTTTCTGGGCCAACTCCTCCCAGACGGAGAAATCGACTGGACCAGCCACGGCTCTCTCGTAGGGCGTTATCTGGTACCAGCCGCTCACATCTATAAACGACAGATGTGAGGCCTCCTCGACCGGGATGGCACCGATCTCCTCAGGCTCCGATTCCGCTACCGATATAGACGGTGTCCCGCTCAACCGGGGGAGGAGCAAAGAGCCTCCCGTGGCCAGAAGCAGGAGCAGGATAACGGTCAAATATCTTCCCTGATCTCGGAACATCCAACCACCTTACCTACACCGATCAAGAGGGCAAAAGCCACGAGGAAAAGGATGGGGCTGGAGAAGTTATGAAAGTATGTCATCCCTGCCTCGGCTCCGAAGAGGTGGGCGATGGAGAGGAGAGAGGAGAGCCGAAAGAGGTTAGCGGCCATGGCGATGGGAACAGCAGCGCCGAGGAGGGTTGCTTTAGCCAGCGGAGAGCCGCGGGCGATATGGGTGAGAACGGCCGTCAAGGCCAAGAGGGAGACGATGGAGTTGAGCCCACTGCAGGGAGCAGCCACCACGAAGGTGGTGTCGCGGAGATAGATCTGGGAGCCCAGGTTTTGAGCCGGTACCCCCAGGAGCCAGACGAGGTCGGTAGCGTAGGTGGCGGTGAGGGATTCAAGGTGAGGGCTCAACCTATCTATCATGGGCTGGGGAACCATGAAGAGGAGAAAGGCCAGGGGGAACAACACCTGGCGAGCCACTAGGAGGCCATAAAAGTGGATAACCAAACCGAAAAGGACCAGGATGAAGGCCAGGGCGGAGAGGTAGTAGGCTTGCCAAATCATGGCCCATAGGTGGCCGGCCAGCCCCAGGGTCACCACCACCCAACCCAAATTGTTAGGCCCTTCTTCCCCTTCTAAGAAAGCCCTCCTCTTTCGCCAGAGAAAGAAGAGTGAGATCAGAGGCACTAAGAAACCGTGGGAGTAGTAGGGACTACTCAGCCAGGAGAGAAGGAGCCACCGCAAGGTGGGGTAGAAGAGAAAGGCCAAGAGAGAGAGTGTGATGACCCCGCCTGCTATCCGACTTGCTACTCTCATCGCTCTCCTCTTGGAGTCACTTGTCGAGGGGACTTTAGCACGCCATCGTCTGGCTGTCAAGGAATGCTGAGGCAAAGAGAGGGGGGAAGACCCCTTCTCTTCCCCCCTCTATGTTATCGCCTTCGCTGGCTAGAGTCTTTTACTCTTTCCTCCGCCAAGCCCGCAGCCTTATGCTAGCGTATCCCGCTAGACCAGCCAAGCCGCTCCCCAGAAGGATCATGGTATTGGCCTCGGGGATGAAAGGCTCTGGCGTTGGTGTAGGCGCTGGTACCGTTGGTGTGGGCGTGGGTGCTGGTACCGTTGGTG
>DAOULQ010000252.1:0-3501 GCA_034419095.1 Anaerolineae bacterium
GCGAACAGGTACACTCCTTCACCGGGTCACCAAAATATCCACATGGACAGGGGTTCATAGCCCCAATCAACATGAAGTTGGCAGGAAAGGTCATGGTCGTCTTGGCTCGACTGATGGTCACCACCCGATCCTCCATGGGCTGCCTCATCACCTCCAACACCCGATGTTCAAACTCAGGTAACTCGTCTAGAAATAGTACCCCATGATGGGCCAGGCTTATCTCCCCCGGCTGGGGCCAACTCCCTCCCCCTACTAACCCGGCGTGGCTGATGGTGTGATGAGGAGAACGAAAGGGCCTCTGAATGATCAGAGGAGTCCCTTCTGGCAAGAGCCCCCGCACACTGTAGATCTTGGTAACCTCCAAGGCCTCCTCAATGGTCATGGTGGGGAGGATGGTGGGTAGAGCCCGCGCCAAAAGCGTCTTGCCCGCCCCAGGAGGACCGCTCATAAGTACGTTGTGTCCCCCAGCGGCCGCCACCTCCATCGCCCGCTTCACATGCTCCTGCCCCCGCACATCGGCGAAATCCACGGCATATACCGGCTCCCTAACAGCCAAGGCCTCGGGGTCAGCCTCATATGCCGCTATCTCTTCCAAATCGTTGAGATGACCCACTAACTGAGAAAGGCTCCCTACAGGGATGACCTCCAAGCCACCAATGAGGGAGGCCTCAGGAGCATCGGAATGGGGTACGAAGACCCGTTTAAACTCCTCCTTAGCCACGCTCACCATGGGGAGGATCCCATCGGCGTGACGCACGCTACCATCTAATGAGAGCTCCCCGATGAAAACAGAAGAAGAAATGGACGAGACCTGCCCTGAGGCCAAAAGGATACCCACGGCGAGGGGAAGGTCATAGGCTGGCCCCTGCTTGGGAAGGTCGGCAGGGGCCAGGTTCACGGTGAGCCTTTTCATGGGGAAGACGAAACCTTCGTTCTTGTACACTGTCGTTGAAAAGCATTACCCGTGAATCTCCCTTGCTTGAGGAACTCCTCCATCTCGTGTCGGCCTTTGTCTCAACGCACACTAGATGACCGTGAGGCTCGCTTCAAGGCTGTGTCACCCGGAACGACGAGGTGGGTTCCTCTTGAGATGCCCTGGACCTGAGATCAAGGTCCGGCCCCCTTCATCTATATACTAGACAGTAGTTGCCGGATACGTACGCGTATGGGGTTGGACGGCCATAATCCCAGCACTCCTGGCCAGGAACAGCATCCGCCAAAAGTTCAGCGACCTCTTTGGGAAAGCAGGACGTCAATTTCTGAAGGGTCTCCATCTCCGACCTTGTCACCAGTTGGCTTTGCAGCAACTGTTGGCCCTGTTGGACACCCTCGGGGGGCTGATCAAGGAGGTAACGGAGGTGATTGAGGAGAAGGCGGAAGCCACCCCAGAGGCAAGGCTTCTGGCTACCATACCAGGCATCGGCTACTACTCGGCTCTCTTGATCCTGGGCGAGATTGGGGATATCAATCGTTTTCCCAGTGCCAAGAAGCTCTGTTCCTGGGCAGGTCTTGTACCTTCTACCCACTCCTCGGGAGGGAGAACCTATCATGGCCATCTCACCAAACAAGGCTCTCGATGGCTGCGTTGGATATTGACCCGGGCGGTGCCCCACGCGGCTCGTGGCTCCTCTCAGTTGGGAGCCCTCTATCAGCGAGTGGTTCGTCGTGGGGGAAGGAACGCAGCCAAGATGGCCGTAGCCCGTCAGATGTTGATCATCATCCATCGGATGCTGGTTAAAGGAGAACCCTTCCGGGATCGCAATCATCGCCGGCCATCCCCTGTGGCGTCATAGCCCGTAAGAGGCTCGACATCTGATTGGGAGGCCGGTGTCCGAAGGTTAGATGTGCCTAAGGAGCACGGATAGGTGACTGATGGTCCGAAAACAGACCCTGGGAAGGACGGGGGGCCTCCCCCAGAAAGGTGCCCGGATCAACCTTGCCCCTACTCTTGACAGCCTCTTTCATGGGTGAACGAGTACAAGGGGCCGGTTAGTCTACCTAGAAAATGTGCGGTGGTGTTGTCTCATGCTGGGGTGAGCAAGGGCTGGACGGTTACCGAGTAACCGATAGCCTCCAGGCGACGTACCAAGTGGTGTTTTACTTGGGATCGTTTGCGTCGGTCGAAGTAGGATGGCCCGAGATCTTGATAATCCAGGCCGCGGGTGAGCATGTAGTAGATGCTAATCAGCAAACTGTGAGCTATGGCCACAATGGCTCGTTTCGGTCCCCGTCGGGCTGCCAGGCGACGATAGGCCACAGAGAGATAGGTATCCTTCTTGCGCACAGCCGCCCAGGCAGCTTCGACTAGAGCCTCGCGCAGCATGGCATTGCCTTTCCCCATCTTGCCCCTCTTGCGCTTGCCGGCACTTTCGTTGTTCCCCGGGCATAGCCCTGCCCAGCTCGCCAAGTGCTTAGCGCTAGGGAATTGCTTGAGATCTGGCAAAGCGACGGCGATGGTTTGGGCATGGCAGCGCTTGATCCCAGGGGCAGTGGTAAGCCGCCTGAGCATATCCTCAAAGGGGAGCAGGCGAGCCTCGATTTCCCTCTCCAAATGGGTGATGGTCTGGTCAAGGTAGTCGATGTGGGCCAACAACTGCTGGAGCATGAAACGTTGGTGAGGGCCCATCCGACCATGCAAGGCTTTGGCCAGCTCCTCCTGTTTGTGGCGCAGCTTGCCTCTGGCCAAACTAGCCAAGAGCTGGGGGTCTTCTTCTCCTGCCAGCAACTTGGTCAGGATAGCTCGCCCGCTCTGGCCGGTAATGTCCGTGCCTACGCTCCCCAACTTGATGTTAGCCCCTTCCAGCACCTTGTGCAGCCGATTGACCTCCGCCGTGCGCTGGCGCACCAGACTCTTGCGGTACCGTACCAGCCCGCGCCCTTCCCTTGTCGCCCGATCGGGGACATATCTACCACGCAGCAGCCCGTGGGCTAAGAGATCCGCGATCCACTCGGCGTCCTGCACATCGGTCTTGCGCCCGGGCAGGTTCTTGATCTGGGCAGCATTGACCAAGATCAGCTGGAAATCACCCTCCAAGAGGTTGTAGACCGGCTTCCAGTACACCCCCGAACTCTCCATGGCCACGTGGGTAACCTCATATCCCCCCAGCCAATCCGCTAGAGCCAAAAGGTCATCCGTCATTGCACTGAAAGTCCGTACCTCGCTGTGCACCTTCGCCCTAGGGTCCACCAAGCGCAGACAGGCCACCACGCTCTTCTTGTGGACATCCAGCCCACAGCAGCGCGGATGTAAGACTTCCATCTTCGCCCTCCCCATCTGCCGGGCAGGATGCCTGCTATCGCAAGAGTCTACCTTTCGTCCTTCCCCAAAGGGGTACGACAGTCCGTGGTGCCTTCAGGCATCCGCGGCCAAACATACGGCCATTGTGGTTGTGAATCTGTTGGTTGACATGGTCGAGCGGGGCAAGCCGTTCCCCATGCCCCTGGAATACGACCCGATTCTCAGTCGTACAGTGTCATTTGTCAAGGCAGCGCGCGAGGCAG